>NZ_LJPA01000004.1:0-309811 GCF_001414035.1 Frankia sp. ACN1ag
CATGGAGAAACACACGGTGGCCGCTCTTCCGTCCACACCACGCCGCACTCGAAGCAAGAGATCACACACCGACCACTGTCGCTGTAGTACTAGCCACACCAGGCGCACCGCCGCGAGCCGCGCAGCCGATCGAGCAACGGGCGACGGTTCGTGCGTCGGCGGCGGATGCATGGGAGCGCGCCTCCATGGTTCCTCCACAGGGTTCGGCGTCCGATTTATCCCTGCGGAAGAGACGGACGGCGCCGCTACCCTGCACACCGCCTCCCGCGGATGCCCTGGTGTCGCCTGCGAGGCGCCCGGTTCGGCGCAGTGGGATCTTCTTGTCGTCGTCGTTCTCGCCGACCCATCAGGCGTTTGCGGAATGCCAAATTTCGGTCATTTCGCTCTTGCGGTACGCCCAGCGTCCCGGTTCACTGCCGATTTCTCGGTCCGGCCCGCCACGTTCTTCTCGGGCGAGCCCGTCGAACCAGCGCACCGCCCCGCATCGCGGTCGATGTCCGGGCGGTATAGTCCTCTCTGGCGAGTATCGCCATAAAGCAGTGATGATGTGCGTGCCGGGGGCTGCATGACGTCGCGAGAGTTTTTCACACAGCGTTACCGCCGCCTTCTGCTCATCGCGCTCTTTCCTCTGGCGGTGGCCGCATGTTCGGGGTCGTCGTCCGGCCCTGCGGGGGCGCCGTCGGCATCCACTCACGTCGCACTGTCAGGGTCGTCAGAACCGGCGGACCATTCGTTGCCTGCGGACACCGTCACGCCGCGTCCGGAGCACCCCACGCCGACCGATGCCTCGCCCTCGGCCGGCTCCGCCTGGTCGCCGCTCGCCACGTCTCCCTCGCCGTCCGATCCCTCGCCGTCCGACTCCCCCTCCCGGTCCCCGCACGTTCCTCGGCAGGACGTCAGCTCACCGGGTCACGGCGGCCCGCGGGGGGCCAGCTCGGCGGGGGCCAGCTCGGTGAGTCACGCTGCGCCGACGCTTGGCCCGACCCGACCGGCGTCCCCCGACGCAGTACAGGCGCGTCCGGCAGCGGATGAGCCTTCCCCGACCGCGACATCGATGCCCGCGGCCGCCCGTGCCCCCTCCCAGGCGGCCGCTGACCAGCCCGTGGGGCAGGCGGTTGCCGGCGACCAGGCAGAACCGGCACGTAGCCGAGCCGAGCCCGCCAGGTCCTCCCCCGATGGCTCCAGCGTCCTCAACGCCCACGATCTTCCGCCCGCAGGAGTGGATCTCAGCCTTGGCGCAGCCATCGGCGGCGATCTTGCCACCTGCCGGGAAATCGCCCAGGAGTACAGCGGGCCGGGCCCGGTCATCCTCATCAATGGGCTGGACCGCAACGGTGCGGGCCTGGGCCTCCTGCGGAATTACCAGTTCTGCCCGGTTGGATTCGGTCCAGGCACGCGCTTGGCCATCACGTTGACCGCGCCCTCCAATGAGGTGGTACAAAGCATCGAGATCTGCATGATCTGCGACGACCCGGCAGCCGCCGGACTGCTGGACGCGCTGCACTGGACACCCTTTCTCGGCACCCCGACCGGCAGGTACACCGTCGCGGCGACCGACGGACGCCAGGTCTGGCAGACCGCGTTCACCCTGCTCCCGGGAGCCACCAGCCCGCTGCTGGTCATCCGCGACTACAACAACGATCTACATCCCGGCGACGAGGCCGTGGTGGAACTCGCCGGTTTCCGGCCGCGCGACCGGGTCGCGATCGACTTCTATTTCGCGGGCGATTCACCTACGAACAGCGAGTACCGGACGAGCGTCGTCCTGCAGACGGATGACCAGGGAAACGCGCGGTACCGACTGGTCACCGATGCGGATGATCCGCGAGGCGGATGGAACTTGCTGTCCCGACCCGCGGGGGGTTTCCCGCAAGAGCCCCCGAGCTACGACATCATGGTCCGTTTCCACCTTGGCTGACCGGCGGCGAGGACGGACGCGGGCCTGGCTTCGGGCGAAGGCCCTCGGCGGGACATGAGGATGGGTACGACACAGCACCGGCCCGCTGAGCCTGCCGGCACGAAGGACGTGGACGTCTTCGTGTCGCACGTGGTGGACGACGCGCCGTGGGCCACGTGGGTCGCGGCCGTCCTGGAGGACTGGGGACTGTCAGCGCGAGTGCTCGCCTGGGACCTGCCTCCCGGCGCCAACTACGTGCTGTGGACGGACGCCCAGATGACGGCCGCCCGGCTCACCATGGTGATCTCCTCCGCGGCCTACTTCGATACTCCGTGGAGTTCGCAGGTGTGGACGGGGGCACTCGTGTCCCGATCGGTGATCCCGCTGCGGGTGGAGGCCTGTCCGCTGCCCGGCGTGCTGGCGACAATCGCCCACGTCGACCTGTTCGACGCGGACGAGACCGAGGCACGACGCCGTGTTCTCGTCGCCGCCGGCGTCGAGGTGGTCGCGCGGGTCGCGACGAGCGGCTTTCCCACGGATCGGACGACCGCCGGGATCGATACCACGAAGTTCCCGGGCGCCCCGCCGCCGGCCGAGGTCGGGTCGTCGACTGCCGAGGTCAGGGCATCGCCCACCGACGCTCCGCCGGTATCGGCGGACGCGCCCACCAGCCGTTCGCCCGGCGCTGACGCCGCCCGGTCACGACGGTGGCTGCCGCGGGCCGGCCTGGCCCTGCTGACTACGCGGGCGCTCATCGTGACCGTCGGCGTCGCGATTGTCGTCGCCGGTGCCGTCGCGGGCCTGCTGATGATCCGGGGCAACTCCGACGGGCTGCCGTCCGCCCGGATGGTCGGCGATCTCCGGGTCGCCGTCACCGCGTTCGACGAGGTCGACGATGCCGGCAAGCGCCATCCGTCGGCATCGACGACCGACGCGGCGACGCTGGTCGCGGACCAGATGGTGCGCAGTCTCCAGCCCGTCCAGCAGTCACTCGCCGTCCAGGTCTGGGGTCCGTCGAAGATCGGACGGGCGCCCTCCGGCCACGGTGACCAGGCCGGTTGGGCGGATCAGGTAGTCCGCAGGAGCAACGCGAACATCGTGGTGCGGGGCGTCCTGCGGGCGGCCGGGGCCGACCGCGTCGTGTTCACTCCGGAGTTCTTCATCGACCGGAGCCTCGTCCCCGGAGCCGAGGAACTGGCCGGCTACTACCAGTTCGGCGCGCCAGTGACGGCTCCCGCGGGACTGGCCGACAATCCGGTCTTCCAGCGCGAGGTGCGCACCGTTCTCGCCGCCCGTGCCGGTGCGCTGGCCTGGTTCGTCCTCGGCGTCGGGCACTACGCGCTGGGCCACTTCGACGATGCCACCGCCGATCTGCAGAAGGCCGCGGACTCACCCGGCTGGCAGGATTCCGACGGCAAGGAGATCCTTTATCTGTTTCTTGGCAACACCGCCAGCAAGACGGGTCGATACGGCGCTGCGATCGAATGGTTCGACCAGGCGATCCGCATCAATCCGCTGTTCGGCCGTGCCCACACCGGTTACGCCGAGGCCCGCTTTCTGCTGTCCCGCGGACACTGCACGACCGACACGGTGAAGGTCGACGATCTGCGCCAGTCGATCGGCGTCTACCAGCAGGCGGCCGGCGAGGTGGCCCCACCGTACGAAAGACTTCTGAAAAGCAAGATCGACCTTGGCCTCGGTCGGGTCTATGCGTGCCTGAGTCAGGCGGCCGTGAGCGCGGACTGGGACGCGGCCCGGCACCATTTCCATCTCGCCATCGAGGAAGGAACGGGGGATCCCGCCGGCCGGACCGTGCAGTCGGAGGCGTGGGCGGGCCTCGGACTCGTCGAGCTTCCACCGCGGGGTGTAGCCGATCCGGCGGCCTACCAGCGGGCCGTCGACGCCTACCGCAACGCCGTCGCCCTCGCGGACGNCTCGACGCGCAGCGCCCAACTGCTGACGCTGCTCGGCCACGTCCAGTACACCAGCGGTGACCGCACGGGTGCGCAGAAGTCGTTCGAACAGGCCGCGAAACTGGATCCGACCAACCGTGCCCGTTACCTGGCCGAACTCGCGAACCTGTCGAGCCCTACCCCGTCAGCGCCGGCGCCGCAGGCCTGACGCCACGTGTGCCCGACCGGCGAGCGGCCCGCCGACGGGCCCCCGGCCGGGCGGCCAGGTGTTCGAGGGCTCAGGTGCGTAGCTGCTGGCGGAGGCCGGCGAAGGTGTGGATGACCTCGCCCAGCGTGGTGTCGGGTGGGTAGGCCGAGGGCTGGACCGCGGCGGCGGAACCGTCGCCGGCCGGACCGAACCGGATGGCCCACAACATCGTCTCCGCGACCGGCAGGAGGGCGACGACGGCGTCGTTGTCGTCCTCCATCTGGGCGGTCAGCCAGCCGATCCGGTCGGACTGAAGGGCGCAGACGAAGGTGACCTCGCCCGCGCCGCTGACGGGATTGGAGCGCAACTGCGCCCGCTGGCTCGCGACGCCGAGGGCGGCACCGAGCCGCTCGGCGACCCGCTCGCGTTCGTAAAGCGAGGCGTCCTGCGCCAGCCGGACGATGACACCGTGCAGCTCACGCTCGCAGTGGATCTGGGGCTCGATCACGGCGTCCTCGCCGAAGTACCAGGCGAGGACCTCGGGCAGCACGGCCCGCAGGTCCGCCGCGGCCGGCTGCACCATGGCGAGCCCCGGGTACTGCGGGGACCAGGCCGACCACGAGGGGCCGTCCTGGCGCACGATGAGTGTGACGGGCCTACCCACGATGGATCATCTCCAGCGAACTCCTCCGCCGTCCCGCCGCTTTGATCAGTATCCGCGCTCGCGGGGGCGCCTGGGAGCCGTTTGAGCTAAAGGTCGTGCCGATTACGCCCAACACGGCTCTTTCCCCGCGCAACAATCACGCCGGCGGACACGCCGATCGCGGGATGTCGGGACGATCCGGCCGGCGCCGATCGTGCGCGAGACACCGCACGACACGAGACACCGCCACGACAGAGGAGTCGAACACCGTGACGGACGGCAGCCATGGTCGTCATATCCGGCCGGATGAGGGGCCGTTGCTGCGCCGGCTGCGGCTGGCCGCGCTCGCCGACTCGCCCGCCGCCTTCTGGCAGACCCTCGAGGCGGCGCGGGCGCAGCCGGCGGCCGAATGGGCGCGGCGTGCCGGCGCCGGGGCGGACTCCCCGACGGAGCTGGTGGCGATCGTGGAACGGGCCGCCGAGGCGGTCGGCATGGTGCAGGGGTTCACCCCGACCGGCCGGCCCTGGTTACGTGAGCTGGGTGCCATGTGGGTCGCACCCGCGGCCCGGGGGACCGGCGCCGCGGACGTCCTGCTGGCGACCGCGGTGACCTGGGCCGCCCGGGCCGGCGCCGAGGCGGTGAAGCTGTGGGTCGCTCCCGCGAACCTGCCGGCGCGACGGCTGTATATCCGCAACGGCTTCGTTGTCCTCGGCGGTCCGCGACCGGTCACGGACGATCCGGCGGTCAAGACGTTCGTCCCGATGCTGCGGCCGCTCCACCCTCCTCGGGCCGGGCGGCGGCGATGACGTCGTGGACGAAGGAGAGCTTCGCCTGGACCGCGGGCGTCAGGACGAACGGATAGAGGTCGTCGCGCCCCATGCTGCGGTTGATCGCGTTGAGGGCGTAGGTCAGCGGCAGCCACTGGGCGATGATCTCGGCAAGCTCCGGCGAGCTCCGGTCGAGCCCGTCCGTGCCTGGCCGCGGCAGGTCGGCGGGCTCGGCGGCGAGGCTGCGCGGCGCGACCCCGAACGAGTCGAGATCCGGGCCGGCCACCCGCAGACCGAACTCGGCGGCGGTTCGCAACGTGTCGCGGATGTGCAGGTAGTGGGCGAAGGTCTCGGCCCAGTCCTCCCACGGGTGCATCGTGGCGTAGGCGCTGACATGGGTCTCGCGCCAGTTCGGCGGGGGACCGTCGGCGTAGTGCCGGTCGAGGGCGGCGGAGTAGTCGAGGCCCGCGTCGCCGAACAGGTCCCGGAACCGGGCGGCGCGCCCGGGATCGGCGTCGACCAGCGAGGACCAGTAGTAGTGACCGGTCTCGTGCCGGAAGTGCCCGAGCAGCGTGCGGTAGGGCTCCCCGAGCTGGGTTCGGACCGTCTCGCGATGGGCGTCGTCGGATTCGGCCAGGTCCAGCGTGATGACGCCGTCGCTGTGCCCGGTCACCACCTTCTGCTCGGTGCTGCTCAGCAGGTCGAACGCGAGCCCGGTCGCCGGGTCGTCGGCATGGGAGACGACGGGCAGGCCGAGTTCGAGCAGTTGGGCCACGAGCCGGCGCTTGGCCGCCTCCGCCCGTTCGAACTGCTCCTTGCCCACCGGATCCGTGTCCGCCGGCCGCGTCCGCGTCAGCCGGCAGCAGACGCACAGCCCACCGGGCGAGGCGGGGTCCGCCGGGGGCGCGGATCCGCCCACGGCGGGGCGTCCGGCAGCAGCCTCGGCGGCCCTGGCGGCCTCGGCCAGCCGGTTCACGGGCGCCGGCACGGCGATGAGCCAGTTGCAGCCGGCCAGCCGCGCGTTGGCGCAGCGCCGGTAGCGGCGCCGACGCGACGCCGGAACGGCCTCGAGAAGATCTCGGGCGATCGGGTCCGTCCCGGCACCGGCGCGCGGTGCCGCGAAGGGCTGCGGGACCGCCGGGCCATCCGTCGCCGGCCCGGCGCCGAGCCCGGCCCCCACCTCCGCGACCGGTGGCAGCTCGAAGAACTCTGTCGCAGGTTCGTGGACGTCGTCACGGTCCGCGGCGCCTGCCGCCGGCGGCGAGTCGGGCACCAGCGTGAGAACCCGGCCACGGTCCGGCTCGAAACCGAGCGGCGCCCCACATCGCAGGCAGGCGGTGTTCTCGAAGAAGACGAGCTGCCCGCACCGAGCGCATCCGTTGACCTTCACCGGGTTCCCCTCGTCGCACGGCGCCGGCCCGCGGGCGGCAACGGGACAAAGTCCCCGGATCCGCGGTGTACCGGCGCCAATTGGCCACGGCATACCCCGCCGCACCCGCCGCACGCACCACATTTCCCGCCGCGCGCCCAGCCCGCACGGACCCGGGATCCACCGCCGACATCACGAGGTCCGGGGCGGGCACCGCACCGCCTCACCCCGAATGACCCCACCGCCGGTAACCGTCCAGAAACCCGATGGAGATTCGGCATCCCGGACCGGGTCGACCGGGCGCCGCAGGTGATGCCTTCGCGACGGACGTCACGGATACCCCGGTAGGTCCGGTCACGGATCGGGCAGTTATCCTTGACAAGCCCCCGAAAAATCCTCCACGGAGGACCAACGCGAGGAGGTGGCCGCTGTGAGTCCTGGCGGGTGCTCCAGTAACGGCCGCTTCCTGCTAGTGGACGCCAGCCGGCGTTGAGCTCCGGCCGGAGCGCCCCGCGCGCCCGGCCCGCGTCCACGAACCCGGGGTTGACGACTCCCGGGGCACTGCTCGGAAGTCGGCCGAGGTCCGGCCCCGGCCCCCACTCGGGGCGCCGCATGGTCGACCGCCGCTTCTTCGGCCCGGGGTGACGTTCACCTGTCCCGCCGCGGCCTGGCCGGCGCGTCTGCGCGCCGGTGCCGACTTCCGGATCCGTGTGGCCCTCGGCCACGGGATCTGATCGGGCAGTGCACGAGCAGGTGCGGTCGATTGATGTCGTGTCGACCTGAGGCCGCCGTGGCGACAGCGCGTGCGGCCTGCTCGAGGAGCGCGCGCGAACCGGCGCTGGCCGCCTGCGCGCGGGTGGGGAGCTTCCATGACCATCTCAGCAACGCGAACGACGGACCGTCGAGGTCTGGGCACCGATCGTCTCGATCTGCCGGTCTCCGGCCGGGTCGCGCTACTTCCCCGGGTGGATCGGGAGACGGTCAGCCGCTTCGCGGAGACCATCGCCCGTTTCCTGGGCACCGGGCGTTATCTCGCGATCCAGACGGGCATCGTCATCGTCTGGATCGCCCTGAACATCGCGGTGCCGCTGCTGCGCTGGGATCCCTACCCGTTCATCCTGCTGAACCTGGCCTTCTCGACCCAGGCGGCCTATGCGGCACCGCTCATCCTGCTCGCCCAGAACCGTCAGGACGACCGCGACCGGGCCTCCCTCACCGAGGACCGGGCCGTCGCCGGCCGCATGCGCGAGGACACGGAGTTCCTGACCCGCGAGGTCGCGGCCCTGCGGCTCGCTCAGAGCGAGGCGGCGACGCGCCAGTACGTCCGGGGGGAGCTGGCTGGCCAGCTCGAAGCACTGCGCGGAGATCTCGAAAGCCTGCTCCGGGAGGCCGTCGAGCTCCCCCGTCAGCCCCAGGCCGCCCGGCGATCCGGCGAGACCGCCCAGCCCGGCGCGATCACCCAGCCGGGTACGTCGGCTCATTCCGGCGCGGACGACCGTGAGTCGACCGGTTCGGCCGCCTCACCGCCCGCGGCCCGCGACAGCGGTGCGGATTCCGCCGAGGATGCCGACGGGCCCGCCCTCGCCCGCCCCAGGGCGCCGAAGCGCCCCAAGGGTGCCAAGCGCGCCCGAGCCGCAAAGATCGCGTTGACGAACACGCCCGTCGACGCCCCGACGGGCAGCGGCTCCCCGACCGAAGGATCGCCGGCAGACACGGCGAGCCGCGACGGCGCGAGCGAGATCTCCCCGTCACCCGTCGGAGTCAGCCAGGCCGGGCACGCCGGTGGTATCTCCCGGACCGATGAGACCGATGAGACCGAACCGGTCGACGCCGGCCCCGGGTCGACGCCGGCGCACCTCGTCGCGAACGCGGTCGACGGTTCCCGCCCCGCCGCCGCGGGGATCGCGGGCGCGCCGGTGGCGGCCGATCCGGTTGCGGCCGACCCGATGGCAGCCGACGCAGCCAGGGCGGACACGGACGCCGGCGGCTCCGCCACCCACCGGGCGGGCCGGGCGGTGCCCAGTCGCGGACATCATCGTTCCCCGCTGCACGCTGGATCGGCCCGCCGATCGGCGGAACGCCCGAAATCGGGCGATTCACCCACGGTGAACGCCACTTCGCGACACGTCTCGTGACCGCCCGCGCGGGAGCGGCCCGAGCCAGTAGCGTTCTGTAGGTGCGTGCCGGCCGGTCGTGTCGCTCCCGTCCAACCCTGCAAGCCGGTTCAAGCCTGCCAGCCGGTTCAAGCCTGCCAGCCGGTTCAAGCCTGCCAGCCCGCCGCGCCCTGATCCTCACCCTCACGACCATGGGCCTGCTGTTCGCCCCTGTGGCGTGGCTTGCCCCGACCCTGGCCGCCGCCGCAGCCGCGACGCCGACGGCTCCCGGGGCGGGGGGTCAGGCCATCGGCGGTGCTCAGGCCGGAACCGGAGGCCATACGGAAGCGGGCGGCCAGGCGGGCGTCGGCGCCCCGGCGGATCCGACGGTCACCCCCGAGCCGGCGCCCGAGGGCACCCCCGCCCCGCCCGCACCGGCGGGGCTGACCGCGCAGGCCTGGCTGGTCGCGGACGCCGGCAGCGGCGCCGTCCTCGCCGCCTCCCGCCCGCACGCGACGGATCTGCCGGCCAGCACCATGAAGATCCTCACCGCGCTGACCGTGCTTCCCGGCCTGCCACCGGACCGGGTCATCACCGTCGACGAGAACGCCCCCCGGGTGGACGGCACCAAGGTCGGTCTGGTGCCCGGCGTCGGGTACACCGTCCGGGATCTGGCAACGGCGATGATGATCTCCAGCGGGAACGACGCGGCGGTGACCCTCGTCGAGGCCGCCGGCGGCACCGCGGCGGTCCTGGCCCGGATGAACGCGCTGGCCAGGTCTCTGGGCGCGCGCGAGACCGTCGCCGGCGATCCGACCGGGCTGGACAGTCCGGGGCAGGTCACCAGCGTCTACGACCTCGCCGTGCTCGGCCGCGCCGCGCTCAACGACCCGAGCGTGCGGGGATATCTCACCATCCCGCGGGCGTCCCTCGCCGGGCGCGGCGACCAGCGCTTCGAGATCCAGAACCACAACTCGCTGCTCCGCACCTACGACGGCGCCGTCGGGGTGAAGAACGGTTACACGGTGGCGGCCGGCGCGACGTTCGTCGGGGCCGCCACCCGCGGCGGTCGGACACTCATCGTCGCGTTGCTGCGCGCGGCCCCCGCCTACGGCACCGACGCCCGCGCCCTGCTCGACTGGGGATTCGCGCACGCCGGACAGGTGACGCCGGTCGGCTACCTGCCGAACCCCGCGGCGTCCGTGGCCGGCGACGCGACCCGGCCCGCGGCCGCCGCGCAGGCGGTCGCGCGGCCCGCGGCGGCGCCTGTCCACCGAGCGGACCACTCGGGCGGTCTCGTCGGCGACATCGGCCCGATGACCTGGATCGCGCTCACGCTCACGGCGGGCGCCTGCGTCGTGACGGCCCTCACCCGACGCGCGGCCCGCGGGCGTCGGCGGCACCGCGGGCCCGGCCCGCCGGTGGTGGGCACCTCGTCGGCTGTTCCACCGACCGGCGCCGCGCATCGGCTCGGCGCGCGGCCACGCCGAGCCGTGCCCCCTCAGCCAGAACCGCCGGAGGTCTCCGACGGGTGGCGTCGGCGCAGCAATGCGCGCAGCCTGGCGGCCAGCGTCGCGCCCGAGCCGGTGGTCACGGACCCGACGGAGGAGTATGGCGTCGTGGAGCTCGGCTCCGACCGGTTCGACGGCGACGGGTTCGACCCGGGCGGGTCCGGCGGGGCAGTGCCCCGGGCGGACGGAGAGTCGGCCCCGTGGGGCTCGGCGGGCCGCGAGGCGTCCCGGTTCGGCGACCCGTTCGGCCGGTGAGCCTCGGGGGGCACGGCCGTCCCCGAGGGGTACACGTCCGAGGCGTAGGGCGCGGTCACCGTCCAGGCGGCGACGAACAGCGTCCAGCGCATCACGATGTTGATCCAGATGAGCAGCCCGACGATGACCGCGAACGTGCCGTAGACCGGGTTGCCCGTGGTCTTGCCGATCAGCCAGGTCCCCGCGACNTTGAGGATCTCCAGCCCGACCGCGCCGAGGACTGCGCCGCGCACCGACCGGCTCCGGTCGGTCTGCCCGGGCAACCGCCAGAACAGGTAGAGGAACACCGCGGTGTCGATCGCGAGGGCGACGAGCAGGGCCAGGATGCCGGTGACCCACGCGGCGGCCGTGCTGCCGGACAGCCCGATCCAGTCCAGAAACGTCCCGGTTGCCGAGGTCGACAGGCTGGTGACCACGAGTGAGGCCAGCAGTGTCAGCCCCAGGCCGGCGAGGACGGTGATGTCCCGCAGCCGCCGCATGATGATGTTGCCGGCGTCGATGTCCTGGTGCCAGACCAACCGCAGGGCGTCGCGTAGCGCGTCGATCCAGGCGAGACCGGCGAGCAGCAACCCGAGCAGACCGATGA
This sequence comes from Frankia sp. ACN1ag, assembly GCF_001414035.1. Taxonomy (NCBI): domain Bacteria; kingdom Bacillati; phylum Actinomycetota; class Actinomycetes; order Frankiales; family Frankiaceae; genus Frankia; species Frankia sp. ACN1ag. Next base: position 11,222 of record NZ_LJPA01000004.1, read on the forward strand.
TGCCGACACCGACCTTGGCGTTGCCGATCGACGTGACGTCGAGTCTGTCCGCCAACCCCGGCAGGTAGTCGTTGATCTGCCTGGTCAGGCTGTCCTGCACGTCGGGGTAGGCGTCGACCACGAACCCCGTGACCGCGAAGGCGAGCGCGACGATCGGAAAGAACGACAGGAAGGCGAAGTACGTCGCCGACGCCGCCAGCCGGTCCCCGCCGTCGGCCGTGTAGCGGGAGTACGCCCGAATGATGTGGTCAAGAAACGGACGTTTCGCCCTTACCGCCCCGGCGGTGTCGGAAACCGTGCCGACGCCGGCTCGAACCGCCTCACGAGGTTTTGTCACACCCGTCGATGTCCCCCCGACGACGCCTGGTCATTCTTGTGAACCGAGGCCGGCGCGTCGTCCTCCGTCGCCATTCGGTTCGGACTCGTCCCCCTGCTGACCGAACGGGTAGAAGCGTAGTTGCCGCCAGCGGAGGTCGGCCCCTCTTTCGTAGAGTCCGAACCCCCGCACCTCGAACTGTGCCTGATAGTCGGCCAGCGCCTCGTAGGCGCGGTCGAGGCCGTCCTCGGCGATGTCGTGAGCCACGGTGACATGCGGGTGGTAGGCGAAGTTCAGCGGCCGGTCCAGCGGGCCGGACCGCACCGCCGCCGCCAGCGTCGCGCAGCGGGCCGCACCGGCGACGAGAGCGACGAAGACAACGGGCGACAGTGGACGAAAGGTCCCCGAGCCCTGCAGACGAATCGTGAACGGAGCGTTCGGCGGGGCGATATGCGCGAGATGACGTTCTATCGCCGGCAGGTCGGCCAGTCTGACCGTCGTCGGCCCCAGCAGGGTGACATGCGGAACGATGAGAGCGGCATTGGGATCCCCGAGCCGCTCCCGCCAGTCCTGGAGCTCGGTCCGGTAGGGCTCCGGAATGCCGATCGCGACGCCGATGTCGGCCAGGTCCACCGCGTCGACCGGACGGGCCGGATCCGCCGCGCGCACGACGGCGCCTGGTTCGAGTGACCTTTCAGTCATGCGCGACCGGCACCGTGGCACGCGCGGCGCCCGCGGCATCCTAGCCGAAGATCGTAACTCTCGGTACTCGCGGGCGCGCCATCACCGGGTCGGTGACCGGCCGTCGGGGTCGGTGTCGCCGAGGAAAGCATGCCGACATCATGGCCCACGGACCCCGCCTGTCTCCCGCGGACCAGAAGACCGCGACCCGCTCACCCGCAGATCCGGCCAAAACAGCGACAACCCGCCATATGGACAGGGACGATCGTGGGAGGATTCCGACAAGGGCAACCGGCGGACGCCGCCCGCCCGTCGCACCGCGGTCCGGTCACGCCGAGGGATTCACCATCTGGGGGCGGGCCTGCGCCAGCACGTCATCCGACAGGGGTGGCCACACCCGGCGCGCCCAGTCCCCGAAGTCTCGATCACACAACGTGACGCAGGCGAGCCGGGCGACCGGATCCACCCACAGGAACGTTCCGGCCTGGCCGAAATGGCCGAAGGTCGTCGGGGCGTTCGTGCGGCCGGTCCAGTGCGGGTTCTTGCTCCCGCGGATCTCGTAGCCCAGCCCCCAGTCGTTCGGGTCCTGGCGGCCAAAGCCAGGCAGGACGCCGGCCAGCCCCGGGAAGGCGACCGAGGTCGCGGCGGCCGACGTCGCGGCCGACAGGAGGGTGGGGGCGAGCAGCTCGGCGGCGAAGCTGCGCAGATCGGCCAGGGTCGCCGTCACCCCGGCGGCCGCCGAGCCGGTGAGGCTGGCCCGCCGCATCCCCAGCGGCTCGAACACGGCCTCGGCGAGGTAGTCGGCGAAGGCGATCCCCGTCGCCCGGGTTACCACCTCGGCCAGCCGGTCGAAGCCGGCATTGGAGTAGATCCGGCGGGTGCCCGGCGCGGCGAGGACCTTGTCGCCCTCGAACGCCAGCCCGGAGGCATGGGCGAGCAGGTGCGCCACGGTGGACGACTCGGGGCCGGCCGGGTCGGCCAGCCCGATCGCGCCCTCCTCCACGGCGATGAGCACCGCATAGGCGCTGAGCAACTTCGACACCGAGGCAAGCCGGAACGGATGATCGTCCGGCCCCGTCCGGCCGAGCTCTCGGACCGTCCCGGCGTCGGGAGCGTCGTCGAGGCCGAGGACCGTGACCGCCACCGTCCTGACCGGCCACTGNGAAACCTGAACCAGTGCGTCCACGCCACGCACTGTACGAACTCCTCCGCCGGGCCGTGGTCCCCGCCGGACCCGGACGGACCCGGACGACCCGGACCGGACGACGAACGGCCACGGCAGGCACCGGGGGCGCTGGCGCACCGTCCCATGGTCGGCTGCGAGACTGGCGGGCGTGCAGACCCCGTCCTCAGCGCCCACCCCGTCCGGCCCACGTCCGATCCCGGCGGGACCAGCGAAGGACATCGACACCATCACGACGGCGACCCCGATCGTGCGCGTCGACGAGTCGGCGGATCTGCCCGACCGCACGATCGACGTGCTCATCGTCGGTGGCGGTCCGGCCGGCTGCGCGGCGGCGCTGGCGGCGCTGCGGGAACGCCCCGAGGCCAGCGTCGTCATCGCGGACGCCGCCGCGTTCCCCCGGGACAAGACGTGCGGCGACGGCATCGCCCCGCACGGCCTGGACGTGCTGCGCGACCTCGGCGTCACCGACGCCGTCGCCGGCTACCAGCCGGTCGACCGGATGCGGCTGCGCACGCCGGGGGGCGCCGAGGTGGCCACCCCGTCGGCTCGGGCCAGCTACGTGGTCCCCCGGGAGGTCTTCGACGCCCGTCTCGTGGCCGCGGCCCGTGCCCGCGGCGCCCACCTGGTGCGACGCCGGGTGCGGACCCTGGAGTTCGCCGACCGGCCGCGGCCCGACGGGCGGGGGCGCGAACCGGTCGTCGTCGTCAACGGCGCGCTGACGGCCCGGGTCGTCATCGGCGCGGACGGCGCGAACTCGGTTGTGCGACGCGGGCTGAACCTGGCGGCGAACCCGCCGGAAGCCATGGCGATCGCGGTGCGGGCGTATGCCGACCTCCCCGCCGACGAGCGTCCGCCCGAGCAGTTCATCCACATGACCGACGACGGCTGGCCGGCCTACGCGTGGTCGTTCCCGATCGGCGACGGCCGGGCGAACATCGGCTACGGCATGCTGCGCTCCCGCCTGACCGGCGGCGACGACGGGACGAGCGCGAAGACGGTCCTGCACCGCACCCTGGCCCGGATGCTGCCACAGACGCCGGCGGACCCGACCACGCTGCGGGCCCACCACCTGCCGCTGTCGACCCATCGGCCGCGCCAGCCCAACGGTCCGGTTCTCCTCGCCGGCGACGCCGCCTCGCTGATCAATCCCCTGACCGGAGAGGGCATCTACTACGCCCTGCTGTCCGGCTCCCTGGCCGGGCAGGCGGCGGTCGGGGCGGCGAACCCCGCCGGCGCCGGACGGCGATACCGACGCTCGCTCGACGCTGAGCTCGGTCGGCACCTGCGGCACACCGCGCTGCTCGCCGGGCTCGTCGGCCGGCGCCGCACGATGATGGACGCCGCGGTGCGGGCCGCCCGCACCCGCACCGAGCTCTACGACACCCTCGTCGAGATCGGGCTCGGCCGGGGCACGATCCCGGCCAGTTCCCTCACCCGGCTCGCCGTTCGACGCACCATGTCCGGACGGCGCTGACCGCAGCCGGCCCCACCCGGACCAGCCCCACCCGGACCGGCCCGACGCCGTCCGCGCCACCGCGGGACCGCCTTCCAGGCGGAGGAGGACGTCAAGGTCCCAGGTAGGGCACCGCGGAGGTAAGCATGATCACCGATGCCCCGAGCAGCACCAGGATCACGGTGTCGAACGCCCGCCCGCGCACGGCGAGCAGGCCGACCCGCCGCGTGGGCAGCGCAAGGCGGGCGAGTCCCGCCAGGGCCAGCACAGCCCCGACCACCAGCATTCCGCGGCGCCACCGGTCCTGGTAGACGAGCGTCAATCCGACCGCAACGCCAACCAGCACCGACGCGAACACCATCTCGCGCCGCAGCCAGCCGACGATGCCGGACCCGCCGGCTCCGGTCGCGCCGGCCACCGCAGGTGCGGTGGGCCCAGCAGTCGAACCGGGCTCCCCGAGTGCATCCGGCCCCAGGGGTGCACCGGGCCCAGCGAGAGCACCGGACCCCGCGAGGGCATCAGGCTCGACCGAAAAACCAGGCCCAGCATGGGCATCAGGCCTCGAGGCCACGGGTGCCACGAGCGGTCCACGGTCCGCGGAGGCGTCGGGTGGCCAGGCAGATGCGGGCAGCTCCGTCGGATCCGGCCCGGCTGCTCCCGCCGCACGCCGGGCGGACGGTCGCCGGTCCACAGCAGGACCCCGCGCCCCGAGTCTCGGACGGGTATCGACCTCACGGGCCGCCCTGCGTTGCTCCCCGCCGCGGCGCGGCCCGCCGCGCGCGACACGAGTGGACGCAGGGTCGGCCGGCACCGGCGGCACCGGCGGCACCGGCGGCACCGGCGGCACGGGTCGGTCGTCCCGGCGGCGCGGCTCGCGGTGGCGGTCAGCGTCGCCGCGGCTGCGATCGTCGGGGTACCACGGCTGCGGCCGGACGCGCGCCGATCGGTGCCCCGACACCGCACCCTGCCGACCGGGTCCCGCGCCGCCCCGCGCATCCCCCCGGCCCCCCTCCACGGGCCAGCCCCCCTCCACGGGCCAGCCCGCATCGCCGGGCCAATCCGCATCGCCGGGCCAGCCCGCATCGCCGGCCCAATCCGCATCGCCGGGCAAGCGGGCGCCGACGGGACGGCTCCGAGCGTCGTACGGGCCATCGGCCCCGGCCGGATCCTGCTCGGGCCAGTGCGGCCGGGCGGTCACGTCATGCTCGCCCTGGCCGGCGTCGGGCCGGGGCAGGTCCTCGGGCCGGGGCGGGTCGGGCCGGCGTGGCGCGTCGGTCACCCCCACCTCCGGCGCCGGTCAGCTTCGTTTTCGGACGGGCCTGCCGTGCTGATCGTGGCGATGCGCCGCCGTCACCGGCGGTCCCACCGCGACAGGACGGTGCAGAACACTCATCCAACCAGCACGACGGATCCTCAGGACACACGGTAGGCCGTGCCCCGGCCATCCACCCGCCACCCGCCGGATCTGAAGCGTCCAGATCGTCCAAAAGTCGCGTGTTACTGACCCCCAACCGGGGATCACTGGCCAAAGGATTGCCCCAGCGCCCCGGAGCCGGTCACCTGTGGTCGTGCGGGAGCCGGCGCGAGGGACGGGCGCGGGCAGGTCAGGGACGAGCGTGGATCGATGGAAGCGAGGTTGGACAGAAGTGGACGGGCCGAGTCTGCGGATCGAGATCACCGGCGAGGTCTTTTCTCTGCGCACCGAGGTCACGACGGTGGGGCGGGGGCCGGGCGTCGACGTGCCGCTCGCCGATTCCAGCGTCTCCCGGCTGCACGCCGAAATCGTGCGGCGGGGCCCGTATCTCTACGTCTGGGATCAGGGGCTGTCCCGCAACGGCACCCGGGTCAACGGTCAGCCCGTAGGCCGGCGGATCCTCCGCGACGGCGATGTCATCCGGTTCGGTGCGGCGGGCGTGCGCTTCCAGGATCGGCGTCCGCTGATCGAGTTCACCATCGAGGCGGGCAGCGGGGCGACGGCCCGGGACCGGACCGCCGAACTGCGCGTCCCCGACCCGCCCGATCTCACCCGCCGGGAATGGGACGTACTGCGCGCCCTGTCCCGCCCGGCCGGCGCGCCGGGTGCCTTCGTCATCCCGTCGTCGACTCGCGAGGTGGCCGAGGATCTCGTCGTCACCGAGGGAGCGGTCAAGCAACACCTGCTGCGGCTCTACCGCAAGTTCGACATCGCGCCGGGACCCAACCGGCGGGGACGGTTGGCGAACGAGGTGATGCGCCTCGGGATCGTTCGCCTGGACGTGGCGGAGCCGATGCAGCACTCCTGAGTTCCCCGAGCAGCAGGCGCCGGGGAGGCGGCCCTTATATCACAGGCGGGTATGCAAGCAGGTCATCACCCCATTCGGCCACATCGGGAACACAATGCTCAACACCCCCACCTGTGGGCGTCCCACGCGCTTAGGGCAGACTTCCGGCCGCGGTGCCCACTTGGAGGGAGTTCGACGTGGCAGACGAATCGCCTCACAGCAAGAAGCTTCAGGAACTGATGTTCAGAGCCTGGGAAACCTTCGGTGACGCCCGGCACCTGGACAGCGACGACAGGGTGTTCGTCNAGGCGCTGGCGCGGCAGACGGCCGATCGGATCTCGGTGCTGTACGGCGCGAGCTGGCGCGACGCCCTGGACTGGGTCGCGCAGCGCTACGTGCCCAACGGCGACCAGCCGGGCGGGACGGCGGCGGCGGCGAGCGCGCCGACGGCCACCACGGCGAACGGCAGCGCGAGCGGCCGGCGGGGCTCCGCCGCCGCGGAGGCGAACGCCGCGTCCTGAAGCGGTGGCACCGGGCGGCGCGACGCGCCGCTGGGCGGCGCCACCGACGAGTCATCCCGGGGCCCATCGGCGCCGGGATCTGATCCACGGCCGCCTGGTGCGCGGGTCCCCTCGGGGAGCGGGTGGTCCGCCGAGCACGGCACGGCGGCGGTCGCGTCCTCGAACCCGGCCGACGGCCGGCCAGGGCCGGACCCGCCGGGATCGCCTCACCCGACGGGCTCATTGCCTCCGCCGGCCGGACCGGACCCACCCGAGGCCGCGGACCCGGCGGTGGAGCGCGCCGGGCCGTCCCCGCACGGTGCTCCAGCCGCGCCCGAGCCGGCGCGCGCGGGTCCGGACGCCACCCGACGCCCGGACCCGTCGTCCGGCGCGCCGGAGGGGCCGGACGGGCCGGGGCCGCCGCCGGATCCCCCACCCGAACGGCCCGCCGACGCCCACGAACCACGGCCGGCGTCGGCGCCGAACGCGCCGGCTCCCCAGCCCCCGGGTCAAGCGGTCATCGAACCGGAGCATCCGCGGCCGGCGCCACCGGCGCGGTGGGCCCCCCGGCGGTTCCGTTGAACCTGCCCGCCGGCTTCCCCGTCGCCCCGTCGAGGGGCCCGGCGTCAGTGCGCGAAGTGGCGTACCCCGCTGAAGTAGAGCGTCACGCCGGCCTCCCGGGCAGCCGCGATGACGAGTTCGTCGCGCACCGATCCGCCCGGCTCGACCACGGCCCGAACTCCGGCCTCGGCGAGCACCTCGAACCCGTCCGGGAACGGGAAGTAGGCGTCGCTGGCCGCTACCGCGCCCTTGGCGCGGTCCGCCGCCCGGGTCACCGCGAGTCGTGCCGCGTCGACCCGGTTGACCTGTCCCATCCCGACGCCCACGGTNGCGCCGTCGCCGGCGAGCAGGATCGCGTTGGANTTGACCGCACGCACCGCGCGCCAGGCGAAGCGCAGGTCCGCCAGCAGCGCCTCGTCCGCGGGGGATCCCGCCTCCAACGTCCAGCCCGACGGCTCGTCGCCCGGTTCCTCGACCGCGTCCCGCGACTGCAGCAGCAGTCCGCCGCTGACCTGACGCAGCTCGATCCCGCGCTGATGCGGGGGCGCGGGGCACTCCAGCAGGCGGATCGACGGCTTGCGGGCGAGGATCTCCACGGCACCATCCTCGTAGGACGGCGCCACGACGACCTCGGTGAAGATCTCCGCTATCNGCTCGGCGAGCTCCACCGAGACCGGCCGGTTGGTGGCGATCACCCCGCCGAATGCGGAGACCGGGTCGCAGGCGTGCGCCTTGCGGTGGGCCTCGGCGATCGTCGCGCCGATCGCGATGCCACACGGGTTGGCGTGCTTGATCACGGCGACCGCTGGCTCGGCGAAGTCGTACACCGCGCGGCGGGCCGCGTCGGTGTCGGTGTAGTTGTTGTACGACATCTGCTTGCCGTGCAACTGGCGAGCCGTGGCGAGGCCTGGCTGCCCCTGGCCACCCGCCTCGACGTAGAGGGCGGCGCGCTGGTGCGGGTTCTCGCCGTAGCGCAGCACGTCCGAACGGTGCCACTGCGCGGACAGCACGTCGGGCCAGCCGGTCTCCCGGGCGACCTCGTCGGGGGCGACGACCCCGGCGAACCACGAGGACACCGCGACGTCGTAGGCGGCGGTGTGGGCGAACGCCTTCGCCGCGAGGCGGCGGCGGGCCGGCAGATCGTAGCCCGAACCGCGGACCGCCCCGGCCAGCTCCGCGTACTCGTCCGGCGAGACGACCACGGCGACCGACGCATGGTTCTTCGCCGCCGCGCGGATCATCGCCGGGCCACCGATGTCGATCTGCTCGATCGCCTCGTCCTCGCTCGCGCCGCCGGCCACCGTCGCGGCGAACGGGTAGAGGTTGACCACGACCAGATCGAACGGGGCGATGTCGAGTTCGGCCAGGACGGCCGCGTGCTCGGCGTTGCGCAGGTCCGCGAGCAGACCGGCATGGACGTGCGGGTGCAGCGTCTTGACCCGCCCGCCGAGCACCTCCGGAAAGCCGGTGACGGTGCTGACCGGGATGACCGCCAGCCCGTGGCGAGCCAGCACGTCCGCGGTCGACCCGGTGGAGACGACCTCGACGCCCGCGGCCAGGAAGGCCTCGGCGAGGACGTCAAGCCCGCTCTTGTCGTACACGCTGACGAGCGCCCGGCGCAGCGGCCGTCGCCCGGTGGGGATCACCTCAGCGGACTCGGATCCCCGGGCGGCGCCGCTTGCGCCCGCCGTGCCTTCGCCCGATGACGTCATGATTCCTCCTGGACGTGAGCTGAGCCTCTGCCGGTACCTGAACCTCGCACCGACGCGCGCAGGTCGGGGGCGCGCCGGTCCCCGGCCGGAACCGCCTGCGCGCTCCCCGACCGCACGATCTCGCCGATCGTCGCGACGAACAGTCCCCGCTCGACGCCCTGGATCCGGGCGCGAAGGGTCTGCTCGCTGTCGTCCGGCTCGACCGGAACCGGACGCTGGGCGATGATCGGCCCGGTGTCGACCCCCTCGTCGACCCAGTGCACCGTCACCCCGCTCACCTTCACCCCGGCGGCGAGCGCGTCGCGGACCGCGGAGGCGCCCGGGAAGGCGGGCAGCAGCGAGGGATGGGTATTGATGGTCCGGAACCGGCCGATCACCTGCCGACTGAGAATCTTCATGTAGCCCGCCAGGACGAGCAGATCGGGCTCGAACCCGGCGATCCGCTCGGCGGTCGCCGCGTTGAAGGCCTCCCGGTCGGGATGATCCTCGAGCCGGACGGTGAACACCGCGACGCCACTGCCTCGGGCCCGCCGCTCTGCCCCGGTGTCGTGGCGATCGGTGCCGACCGCCACGACGGTCGCGCCGAACTCGGGATCCGCGGTCGCGTCGAGAACCGCCTGCAGGGTGGTTCCCGCACCCGAGGCGAGTACGACGAGGCGANCAGACACTTCACCCTCCGTGACCAGAATGGGACGGCCCGATGGACCCGGGCCGGACGCCCCGAGCGACCGGAGCGTCGGCACGCCGCGGACGCCAGGGGGACGGGCCGCCACCGCGCGCTGACCGCCACCGCGCGACGCTCACGTCCCCGACCGCGGCGAAGGACGACGCGTCCGACTGTACTGACTGGACCACCTGCGCCGCACGGGACAGCCCAGGAGCACCCCGCCGCCGCGATCACGCCGCCGGTGCCCACCCCGTCACGAACTCGGCCAGCCGAGCCTCGATCGCCGTGGCGGACGGGATGTCGCGGCCCGCCGGGGCGGCCAGCGGCGCGGTCATGGACAGCAGCCCCGCCAGCCGGTCGTCGTCGTCCCCACCGGCGCCCGCCCCGCACGAGCAGCCAGCGATAGTCCGGTCGCCGGCGCTGTCCGCCCCCGGGTCGAGCTGGCCGAAGTCGGGCCCGTCGAGCAGGTCGCCGGGCCGGCACAGGTAAAGCTCGGCCAGCCGGGCCAGCACCGTGGCCGAGGGCGCCCGACCGCCCTTACCCGGCCAGCTCTCCCAGTACGACCAGGTCTTACCGGTCTTGGCCGGTCCCCGTTCCGGCCATCGTTCGTTCCACCGGCGCGCCGCCTCCTCCTGAGTCCAGCCATGGGCGAGACGGAACGCCACCAACGCACCGAGCCGATGACGAGCCTTGAGCCTGTGGGCGATGCGACGGTAGGACCAGCCGAGTGCCCGCAGGCGCCTGGCCTCGGCTCGGATGTGGGCGACCGCGACCGGCACGACGACCTCCGTAAGGATGATCCAACGCCGGCACACTAACCCACGCCACGGACATTTTCCGGCGACGATCCCGCCGCCCGACACCGGCCGACGCGGCTCACCGGGTGCGCCGCTTACCAGGTGCGCCGCTCACTGGGTGCGCCGCTCACTGGGTGCGCCGCTCACTGGGTGCGCCGCTCACTGGGTACGCCGCGACGGCCGCGCCGAGAGCCCGGACCCGGGCAGCGACATCCGGCGCCGCCAGAACGACGGCTCCGCGTCCTCGGCCAGGAACGGCCGCTCGGCGCGCCGGGCGGCCAGATCGATGCCGCCGAGCAGCAGCAGGCCGACGGCGGCGACCTCGCCCCCGGCGAGCAGCCCGCACACCCAGCCGGCGGTCGGCCCGTAGTGGCCGTCGACCCCGCCGACCCGCCCGATCGACGCCTGGATCGCCAGCCCGGTGAGCAGACCGCAGGTCACGCCCGCGAGCAGCACGGTCGCGAGCCGGTAGCGCGAGCGGCTCCCGGCGGTGGACCGGTGGACCATTGCCACGAGCACGATGCCCGCGACGATCGGCACCAGAGCCAGGACGACCCACCCGGGCCGCGGCAGCGCGTTCGGGGGCAGCGCCGCCAGCACCGGGAGGTCGGGCAGCTCGGCAGGATGGACCGCATCGACCCGGACCAGGCCGGGTCCGGTCCGGAAGCCGGGCCCCAGGGCGTAGGCCAGGCCCCACAGCACCAGGTTGGGGACGAGCGCGAGCTGCGTCGCCGCGAGCCCGATCCCACCGAGCACCCCGACGTCGAGCGCCCGCTCCGCCCCGGCCACCTCGGGCAGCGTGGCGGCGAGCACCAGGGCGACGCCGAAGGCGGCGATGGCGATGAGCGACGCGAACGCACCCGCCCCGCACAGCAGGGAACTGCGCAGCATCCCGGGCAGCGTGCGCCAGGCGGTCCGCAGCCGGTGGCGACCGGCGAGGGTGCCGAGCAGCGCGGCGGGCAGACCGAGCGCGATCGTGCCCAGCGCCGCGGACAGCAGGGTCGGCCGCGCCGGGCCGGAACGCACGACAAGCGCGACGAGCACGACGAACAACGTCTGCGCGCCGACAACGCCGACGATGTCGGCCATCACCGCCCCCCAGGGGACGCCAATGAGCGCGCCGCGCCGGCCCCGGTTGTCGGCCCCAACCGCCTCGCCGGAACCGCCCGTGCCGCCGGCACCGGAAGCCCGGCCCGTCGCCAGCGCCTGCCGGCCGGTCGGGTCACTGCCTGCGCCGGCCGCACCGCCGCCGGCGGCGTCCGGCGTCCGATCCGTCCCGTCCCAGGGGGATCCGGGCCCACCTGGCCGCCCCCAACCCGGTCGCCCCCAACCCGGTGGGCCCCAGCTCGACGGGCTCCAACCAGGGCGGCTCCGGCCCGCTCGACCTTCGCGGCCGCGGCCCTCGCCGCCCTCGCGCCCGCGGCCCTCGCCGCCCCGGCCTGGGCGCAGCAGTGCGGAACCGCTTGGCGCGGGGGCGGCCGCCGCCCGCCGGTGCGCGGCGCTGAGCGCCGCGGCCAGGGGGAACAGCGCCAGCCCGAGCGGCCGGAAGGAGATGACCCCGTCCGGCAGCCGCAGCGTCGTGCCGTGGGCGACAAGCCACAGGTCGGCCCCGACGCGCAGGGCCGCGGCGGGCCCGGTCGACGAGCCGGTGTCCGCACCCCACACGACCAGGACGATGAACTCGATGAAGACCAGTCCGGCCGCCGACGCGGCGATCGCCGCCGCCGCCGGCCGGCCAACCCGCTGCCACAACCGGTCGAGAAGCTGGCCGGCGGGGCCGGGACGGTGGGGGAAGGCGGGCACGTTAGGACGCTCGCACGCGGCTGCACGCCATCCCGGACAACACGCCGTCCGGATCCCGGAAATGCCGGGAACATCCCGAACGTCCGCGCCGCCCGGCGTCAGGCGGCGGGACGCCAGGCGCAGCGGCTAACGGTCCGCCGGCGGCTGCTGACCGTAGGCGCCCGGAGGCTGCGCCTGGCCATAACCAGGCTGCTGCTGAGGCTGCGGCGCCTGGGGCTGGGACTCCTGGTGCTGGGGCGCCTGAGGCTGGGGCGCCTGCGGCTGGGATGGCTGGCCATAACCAGGCTGCGGCTGGCCGTAGGCAGGCGGCTGGCCATAACCCGCAGGCGGCTGGCCGTAGCCCACGGGTGGCTGGCCATAACCCGCAGGCGGCTGGCCATAGCCACCCTGAGGCGCCTGGCCGTAGTTGCTGGTGGGCGGCGCACCGTAGCCGCTCTGCTGCGGCTGGCCATAACCACCCTGAGGCGGCTGCCCATAACCGACAGGAGGCTGGCCGTAGCCCTGCTGGGGCTGGCCATAACCGGGCTGGCCATAGCCGGGCTGGCCGTAACCGCCCGTCGGGGCGCCGTAGCCGGGCGTCGGCTGCTGGCCATAGGGCTGGCCGTAGGGAGGCTGGCCAGGAGGCGGCCAGGCACCGGGCACGCCAGGGCCACCCGGTCGGCCGCGGCCGGGGATGGTTGCACCGTTCGACAGCGCCGACAGGACACCGAAGACCGTCTGGGCGATGGCGGCGACGAGGGCGAGATAGAAGCCGTAGCTCGGCCCGGCATCCAGACCTTTCGCCACATCGGGGAACCTGATCCACCGGATGAGCAGGAGCAGGGCGGCGAACGCCGAGGCAGCCGGCAGAATCCACAGCGCCGACACCGGGCCGACATCCGGGATGCGGAGGTCGGCGAACAGGCGCGCCACGAGCAGACCGGCTACCGCGAGCACCAGCAGCACCGGGAACCACGAGTTGAACCCGAGCCCCCAGCCGTTCTCGTGCAACTCCGTGCTGCGGCCGAAGAACGCGTAGCTCACCGAGTACCACGGCAGGAAGCTCACGATGAACATGACCAGCCCGGAGGCGATCACGCCGATGTCGTTGGTCGCGACGCTACGACCGCCGATCTGTGCCACGACGGGAACCCCACTTCGTCAGGTCGGTCGGCACGACGACGCCGGTTCGCCCACGCACCGATGCAGGAGTCTTGCAGTCGTGGGGAGGTGAGGGAAGACATCCGCGTCCCTCACCTCCCCACGACCCACGACCCCTGGACCGTCTGGATGACGAGCCGCCGCGGGGCGCGGAGGCTCATCATCTAAACAGATCTACAACGACCGCATGATGTCAGCCATCAGGCGGGCGGTCTCGGACGGGGTCTTGCCCACCCGCACACCGGCCTTCTCGAGGGCTTCCTTCTTGGCCTGCGCGGTTCCGGACGAGCCGGACACGATGGCGCCGGCGTGGCCCATCGTCTTGCCCTCCGGCGCGGTGAAGCCGGCGACGTAGCCGACGACCGGCTTCGTCACGTGCGCCTCGATGTGGGCCGCGGCCCGCTCCTCGGCGTCGCCGCCGATCTCACCGATCATCACGATCGCGTCGGTGCCCGGGTCTGCCTGGAAGGCGTCGAGGGCGTCGATGTGGGTGGTGCCGATGACCGGGTCGCCACCGATNCCGACGCAGGTGGAGAAGCCGAACTCGCGCAGCTCGTACATCATCTGGTAGGTCAGCGTGCCGCTCTTGCTGACGAGGCCGATGCGGCCGCCGGGGGTGATGTCCGCCGGGATGATGCCGGCGTTGGACAGGCCGGGGCTGGCGATGCCCGGGCAGTTCGGCCCGATGATCCGGGTGGTGCCCTTGGACTGGCAGTACGCCCAGAACTCGGTCGTGTCGTGGACCGGCACACCCTCGGTGATGACCACCGCGAGCNGGATGGCCGCGTCGATCGCCTCGATCGCCGCGTCCTTGGTGAACTTCGGCGGAACGAAGATCACCGATACGTTCGCGCCGGCCTGCTCGATCGCGTCCGCGACGGAGCCGAACACCGGCACGCCCTCGACCTGCTGGCCGACCTTGCGCGGGTTCACCCCGGCCACGACGTTCGTGCCCGCGGCGAGCATCCGCTTGGTGTGCTTGGTGCCCTCCGAGCCGGTGATGCCCTGCACCACGACCCGGCTGTTCTCGTCAAGCCAGATAGCCATCGGTTCGCAATCCCTTCGCCCTGGTCAGGCCGCGGCCGCGGCGAGCTCGGCGGCGAGCTTCGCCGCGCCGTCCATCGTGTCGACCGGCTTGACCACCGGGAGGTTCGCCTCGGAGAGGATGCGACGACCCTCCTCGGCGTTGTTGCCGTCGAGGCGCACCACCAGCGGGGTGGTGACGTCACCGACGATCTTCAGCGCCTGCACGATGCCGTTGGCCACGGCGTCGCACGAGGTGATGCCGCCGAAGATGTTGACGAAGACACTCTTGACCGACGGGTCGCCGAGGATGATCGACAGGCCGTTCGCCATCACCTCGGCCGAGGCGCCGCCGCCGATGTCGAGGAAGTTCGCCGGGCGCTTGCCGCCGAACTCCTCGCCGGCGTAGGTCACCACGTCCAGCGTCGACATGACCAGGCCGGCACCGTTTCCGATGATCCCGACCTCGCCCTCGAGCTTGACGTAGTTGAGGCCCTTCTCCTTGGCCTTCTGCTCGAGCGGATCCACCGCGGAGACGTCGACGAACGCGGCGTTCTCCGGGTGCCGGAAATCAGCGTTCTCGTCGAGGCTGACCTTGCCGTCGAGTGCGACGACACGGCCGTCGGCGGTGAGGATGAGCGGGTTCACCTCGACCAGCGTCGCGTCGGACTTCACGAAGACGGTCCACAGCTTCGCCAGCAGCTCGGCGGCCCCGTCCAGCGCGGACTCGGGCAGCTTGGCGGCGACCGCGATCTCGCGAGCCTTCGCCGCGTCGACGCCGGTCAGCGGGTCGATCGCGATGCGGGCCAGCGCGTCCGGGTTGGTCGCGGCCACCTCCTCGATCTCCATGCCGCCCTCACGGGAGGCCATGGCAAGGAAGGTCCGGTTCGCCCGGTCCAGCAGGAAGGAGGCGTAGTACTCCTCCGCGATGTTGCTGGCCTCCTCGACGAGCACCGAATGGACCGTGTGGCCCTTGATGTCCATCCCGAGGATCGCCGTCGCCTTCGCGAAGGCGTCATCCGGCCCATCGGCCACCTTGACACCGCCGGCCTTGCCTCGGCCGCCGGCCTTGACCTGCGCCTTGACGACCACCTTGCCACCGAGTTCGGTGGCGATCGCGCGCGCCTCCTCAGGGGTGGTCGCCGTCTTCCCGGTGGGCACCGGAACGCCATGTTCGGCGAACAGCTTCTTCGCCTGGTATTCGAAGAGATCCACGGTCCGTCCAGTCGGATGCGGTCGTACGGGTTGGGTTACGTAGGGGGGCACAGAACGCCTGCGAGCCTACTGACGAGGCGGTTACGGCGCGCGTCACGCGGAGTGCCCCCGTGCGCAGCCGCCGGCGGCGACGAGCCGGGCGACACAGGGGCCGGCCGGTGCCGCCAATGGTGCCATCGCCCGGGCCCGGCCGGCCGGGTGCCCACGTCAGGCCCATCGATACAGGACAAATGAGGTGCACATCGCGCCCCGAGCGGCGCCGGCACGTCGCGCGGGGCCGGATCGCGCGTACGAGAAAAGACGCTGAGCGTGACCACCGCACGCGGCACCGCGAGCTGCCGTGGCCGAGGTCACGGAGTTGACCATCGGATATATGTCAGAAATCACACGGGAACAACACCGATCGTGGTCGACCTTCTGGCTGTTCCCGCCGGCTCGGCACGGAATTCACCGCACCGCGAGGACGATCAGCAGGCTGACGACCGTCAGCCCGATTCCGGTCCAACCCAGCGCGATCCCGAGGGCGGCGAGCCGCCGCCCCCGCTGGTTGTGCCGCCGAATCTGAGCCTGGGCCACCGAGCCGACCACGATCGCGGCAACGCTGCCCAGCCCGAAAAGCCAACCCAATGCCAGGACAACCGACAGCAGCGCCCGGCCGTTGAGGCCGTGTTCCACCGGGGTGGTGGGCGGGAACCGCCGAGCGTCCGGGCCCTCCCCGTCCCCGCCACCACCCACCGTCACGGGAAGGCGACGCCCGCGACCGCCCGGCGCCGCGACGGTCCCGCCCGGCGCGGCCGCCCGGCGCGGCGGCAGAGCGGGCAGCGGTGGGGCGGGCAGCGGCGCATATGCCGGGCGAGCCGACGACGCCCGGCTCGACGACGCCGGGGTCGACGGCGCCGGGGCCGAGGAGGGAGCCGAACTCGCGGGCCTGATCCACACCTGGAACTCCGACGGATCCGGCGGCCTCGCCGGCGGGGTCGGGTCCGGCGGCCGGATGGTGTCCTCCGCCTGGTCCGCCCGCGGCCGCGGGCGCGTCTCGCGAGACGCGGGCCAGGCGCCCCGATCCGGTGCCCGACTCTCCCCCGGGCCAGGACCGTCCGGGCGCGATCCGGGACGGATCTCGGGTGGCGCGGGACGGATCTCCTGGGGCGCGGGACGAGCCGGGAGTTCCCCGGGCCGCCCCGCACCCGCGGCGCGCGGGTCAGGCCGAGGTTCACGCCGGGGCCGGACGGGCGCCCGCGAGTCCGGTTCGTCGATGTCGTAGGTCCAGGGCGAGACGACCGGTTGGGATCCGGCGGGCGTCGAGGGCCCAGGGGGGACCCTGCCGGCCGGAGGGCTCGGGGTCGACGGCACAGAGGACGACGGCACAGAGGACGAGGGCGCGGAGGACGACGGCGGCAGTGGCGAGGGCGGCAGCGGGGTCAGCCGGGAGGCCGGCAACGGCGGTGGCGGCGGGATCGTCGGCGGCGGCGAGACGGCGGGCCGGAACGCGGACGCGGGCGGCGGCGGGCCGACCGGCCAGGGACCTGAGGCGGGTGGCGGCCCCTGGACGGCGGGCGACCAACCACCCGCGATGGACGGTCGGCCGTCGCCCGACGCGGCGGGGTCGGGCCGCCCGTCCCCCTCGGGCCCGTCGGCGGCACGCTCGCGGTCCCCGCCGGTCCACTCGCCGACGGGCAGGACGGTAAGACCCTCGCTCGCCGCCCGGGCCGTGCCGGTCCAGGTGCGTTCGAGGAAGTCACCCGCGACGGCATCGGCCTCGGTCACCCCCTGGACCTCCCGGCCGACCAGCGAGGCAAGCAGGGCGGAGGCGGTCGGCCGCTGCCGGGGGATCTTGGAAAGGGCCCCGGCCACCGACGTGAGCAGGTAGGCAGGCAGTGCGTCGAGGTCCGGGGTGTCCCGTTGTACGCGCAGGGCGAGCTTGTCCGGTGTCTCGGCGTGGAAGGGGTGGCGGCCGGTCGCCGCGTAGGTCACGCAGCTCGCCCACGCGAAGATGTCCGCCGAGGAGTCCGACGCATCCCCGCGCATCTGCTCGGGCGACATCCACGCCAGGGTCCCGATCACGTGCCCGGTGCGGGTCAGCGTGCTGCTGTCGCTGATGTGGGCGACACCGAAATCGATCACCTTCGGCCCGTCCCACGCCAGCAGGATGTTCGACGGCTTCAGATCACGGTGCACGACGCCCGCGGCATGGATGGCGACCAGCGCGTCGGCCAACCCGACCGCGAGGCCGCGGACGAGGTGGTTCTCCAGCCGGCCGCGGGCCCGGACCGCCTCGGCCAGGCTGATGCCCTCGACGTACTCGGTGACCATCCACGGTGCCGGGGCGTCGGTGTCTGCGTCGAGCACGGCGGCGACCGCGTTGCCCCGCACCCGCAGCGCCGCATGCACCTCGCGCTCGAACCTGCTGCGGAACTCGGCGTCCTCGGCGAGCTCCTCGGCGGCCACCTTCACCGCGACCGGATGTTGTTCCGGGGTGAAGCCGAGATAGACGGTCCCCATCCCCCCGGCGCCGATGCGGTTCTGCAGGCGGTACGGGCCGATCTGGCGGGGGTCGTCCTCCAGCAGCGGTGTGAGCATCCTTCTCCTCACTCCACTGATCTCGCGGGTACTGATCTCGCGGGTACTGATCTCGCGGGTACTGATCTCGCGGGTGTGGTGCGGGCACCCACCCGCTCAGGGGGCTGTGAACGAAAGGGTATGTCGCTGACTGCCGTGAAGCAGACTGCACGGTAGGTCACAGATGTCCCTTCCCTTCTGGCGTCGGGAGACATCCGAGCATCGCCCGGGGTGCGGCCAGTGAGCGTCCCGATGCGGCGTGTCCTGCAACACCGCCTCCGCCCGGGCCACCGCTCCGGCCGTTGCCGGCCCCAAGATGCGGAGATGGACAGTGACAGCCGACCGGGGCGGCAGACGTCCGCCGACTGGCGGGCAGACCTGCTCGCCGGCATCACGTTGAGGCCGGCGGCGGCCCCCGCGGTCAACCGTCTCGGCTGGCCGGACTACGACGGACGGCCGGCGCTTAGGTGGGGTGCCGGCCCGATCGCGGGAGTGCCGGCGGTCGCGGCGGTCTGGGACTTCGCCGTCCACGGCGGCAGCTTCGGCGAGGCGGACGCCGCCGGCTTCGCCGAGGCTGCGGCCGCGGCGGTCGCGAGCCGCCGGCCGCTGGTGTCGTTCCTGCGCAGCGGCGGTACCCGGTTGCAGGAGGGCGTCGCCGGGCTCGTCGGGCTGCCCCGCGCGGCCCTCGCGCTCGCGACGCTCGATGCGGCCGGGGTCGGCCACGTGGCCATCGCCGACCAGCCGACGACCGGCGGAGTCTGGGTCACCATCGGCTCGCGCTGTGACCTGCGCTGCGCGGTCGGCGGGGCGACGGTCGGCTTCGCCGGTCCCCGCGTGGTCGCGGCGACGACCGGGGCGCCGCCGCCCGCCGGCAGCCACACCGCGGCGTCCGCCTTCGCCGCCGGCCTCGTCGACGCCGCGCCCGCACCCGACGGCGTCACCGACTGGCTGCACCGGGCATTGATCGCGCTGACCCCGCCGAGCCCGATCGAGCCGGCGGCACGGGCGAGTCCGCCGAGGCCGTCGATGCCGTCGAGGCCGCTGGCGCCGCCGGTACGCACGGTGCGGGCCGATCTGCCGGCGGGTTTCGAGAAGGTGGCCGCTCGCTCCGGCTGGGAACAGGTGGTGGCGGCCCGGACCGGCGAGCGTGCGGACGGTGCGACGGTGCTGCGCGCGCTGCTGCCCGACGGGGTCGATCTCGTCGGGCCCGATTCGCTGGTCGGTGCCCGCATCGGTGCCCTGCTCGGTGCCGGGACCGCGCCGCACGGCGGTGGCGGGACCGCCCCGCACGGCGGTGGCGGGATCCGCGCGGTGGTCGTTGCGGTCGGGGCCCGGCGCGGCAGCGCGCCGGGCCCGGCGGGGTACCGGCTGCTTGCCCGGGCCGCCCGGCTGGCGGGCAAGCTCGGGGTCGGGCTGGTGACGCTCGTCGACACCCCGGGCGCGGCCGGCGGCGCGCACGCCGAGTCCGCCGGGATCGCCGCGGCGATCGGGGACGCGATGGCGGCGGTCCTGGCCTGCCCCTCCCCGACCGTGTCTGTGGTGCTCGGCGAAGGCGGGTCGGGCGGCGCCCTCGCCGCAACAGTCACCGATATGGTCGCCATGACTCCGAACAGTTACTTCACGGCGCTCTCACCGGAAGGCGCCGCGACGACCCTGCGCATCCCGGTCGAGCAGGCGGCGGACCGGGCGGGGCTGCGCCCGACGGATCTGCACCGGCTCGGTTTCGCCGACTGCCTGCTGCCCGCGACCACCTCGGATCAGGTGGCGCAGGCGGCCGCGGGGCTGCTCGCCGAGCTCTCCTGGCAGGACCCGACACAGCGGCGGGAGTGGCGCCAGCAGCGATGGTCGACAGAACTACGTGACAGTCTGTAATCTTTTTGCGTTTCTCGATCCGGTCCCGGCGAGATCGGGCGAACGCGCACGGGTCCACCCCGCGACGGCGTGACGGCGCGACCAAGGAGGGTGATCGGCCATCGGCGAGCCGCTACCACCAGCACCCAGGCAGGCACCGACCCGCCGCGCGCTCGTCGCGGGTCTACGCGCCACCGGGGACAGCGCCCGCGGACTCGCCGTCGAGACCGCCTGGATCGCCGCTCATCTGGCCCTCTACCCGGCGAGCGCGCTGCGCCGCCAGCCGGACCGAGACGACGAACCGTACTCCCTCGACGGTCTGCCGCCGTTGCAGCGCGGCCTGCTGGTGCGCGCGCCCGATGCGGCCGGGACGCCGATCCTGCTGGTCCACGGGCTGGTCGACAATCGATCGGTCTTCGTCCGCCTGCACCATCAGCTACGCCGGCGGGGCTTTCGCCGGGTGCGGGCGGTCGAGCTGCCCCTGTGGACCACCACCGTCGAGGAGGGAGCCCGGGTGCTCGCCGATGCGGTGGCGGCCGCGGCGGGCGACGGCGGCCGCGTACACATCGTCGCCCACTCCCTGGGCGGCCTGGTGGCCCGCTACCACGTCCAGCGGATGGGCGGCGACCGGCAGGTCGACACGCTGATCACCCTCGCCACCCCGCACGGCGGCACCCGGCTGGCCGAGCTCGTACCCCGAGCGCTGCCCTATCCCCTGCTCGCCCAGTTACGGCCGGGCTCGCCGCTGCTGGTCGAGCTCGACCGCCCAGCGCCGGGGTGCCGGACGCGGTTCGTCGCGGTCGCCGCCGGGCGGGACACGGTGGTCCGCCCGGCCCAGGCCGCGCTTAACCATCCGGACCTGGACGCGGTGAACGTCACCGTCCCCGGGCTCGGTCATCACTCGCTGGCGTTCAACGGGGCGGTGACGCGCCGGGTTGCCGGGTGGCTGGCCGGGACGACGGCGCCGGAGCGGTCGGAGCTTCTCGACCGGGACTCAGAGCTTCTCGACCGGGGCGTAACGCAACAGCAGACGCTTGGTCCCGGCGTCCGCGCCGAAATCGATCGTCGCCTCGGCCGAATCCCCCACCCCGCCGGTGGCGACGACGACGCCGAGGCCGAAGCTGTCGTGGGTCACCCGGTCGCCCTGGCGCAGCTCCAGCACGGGCCGCGCCGAGGGGCGGCCGCGGCCGGCGAACGGTGAGTTCGGCAGCGCCTTGCGGGCCGGTGTGCCCCCGCCGCCCGCACGGCCGCCGCCCTGCCCGGCCGTGCCCGACCCGAACCCGCCCGACCCGAACCCGCCGGTGCCGGAGCCGCCCCAGGGCCGGGCGGCCGGCTCCGGCGCCGCCTCGACGAGACGGCGCCAGTCGACCAGCGCGTCGGGCACCTCGCCGAGGAACCTCGACGGTGGGTTGTACGCCGGCTGCCCCCAGGCGCTACGGACGACCGAGCGGGTCAGGTACAGCCGGGAGCGGGCCCGGGTGACCCCCACGTAGGCCAGCCGGCGCTCCTCCTCCAACTGGGTGGGGTCGCCCAGGGTCCGCAGATGCGGGAAGACGCCGTCCTCCAGGCCGGTGAGGAAGACGACGGGGAACTCCAGGCCCTTGGCGCTGTGCAGGGTCATGAGGGTGACGACGCCGTCGGAGCCGTCGTCGGTGGGGACCTGGTCGGCGTCGGCGACCAGCGAGACCTGCTCGAGGAACTCGGCGAGGGTGCCCTCCGGATTGCGCTCGGTGAACTCCTGGACGACGCCGACCAGCTCCTGCAGGTTCTCCACCCGCCCCTGGGCCTCGACCGTGTCCTCCGCGAGAAGCTCGGACAGGTAGCCGGTGCGTTCGAGGACCGCCTCGACGACGACCACCGGTCCGTCCGCCTCGATCGCGCGTAGCTCGGCGAGCAACGCCGCGAACTCGCGCACGGCCTTCGCCGAGCGGGTGGCGATCCCCGGCACCTCGCCGACGCGCTCCAGCGCCGCAGCGAACCCGATCCGCTCGACCTCGGCGAAGCCGGCGAGCGCCGCCTCGGCACGGTCCCCGATGCCGCGCCGCGGCACGTTGAGGATGCGGCGCAGGTTCACCGTGTCGTTCGGGTTGGCCAGCACCCGCAGGTAGGCGAGCAGGTCGCGGATCTCGCGACGCTCGTAGAAGCGCACCCCGCCGACGACCCGGTAGGGCAGCCCGACCCGGACGAAGATCTCCTCGAAGACCCGGCTCTGCGCGTTGGTCCGGTAGAACACCGCGACGTCCGCGGGCCGGGCCAGCCCCGCGTCGGTGAGCCGGTCGACCTCCTCGGCGACGAAGGCGGCCTCGTCGTGCTCGTTGTCGGCGACGAAGCCGACGATCTTCTCCCCGTCCCCCGCGTCGGACCACAGCCGCTTCGCCTTGCGCTGGTTGTTGCGCGCGATCACCGCGTTCGCAGCGGACAGGATGGTCTGGGTGGAGCGGTAGTTCTGCTCCAGCAGGATCACCGCGGCGTCGGGGAAGTCCTCCTCGAACTCCACGATGTTGCGGATGTTCGCCCCGCGGAAGGCGTAGATCGACTGATCGGCGTCACCGACGACGCAGAGCTCCGCGGGCGGCACGGCGCCCGACGCCCACGTGACGGTCGAGACCGGCGGGTCCGCCGACGCCCCCGACCCCGGCACGTCGGCCTCACCGTGCGCGGGCTGGCCGACGAGTTCCCGCACCAGGACGTACTGGGCGTGGTTGGTGTCCTGGTACTCGTCCACCAGCACGTGCCGGAACCGGCGCCGGTAGTGCTCGGCGACGTCGGGGAACGCCTGGAGCAGATTGACCGTCATCATGATCAGGTCGTCGAAGTCGAGCGCGTTGGCCTGGGCCAGCCGCTGCTGGTAGGCGGCGTAGACCTCGGCGACGGTGCGCTCCTGGTGGCTGCTCGCCCGGTCCCGGGCGGCCTCCCAGTCGATCAGCTCGTTCTTCAGGTTGCTGATCTGCGCGGCCAGCCCGCGTGCCGGGTGCCGCTTCGGGTCGAGGTCGAGATCCCGGGTGACCAGCGTAATCAGCCGCTGCGCGTCCGCGGCGTCGTAGATGGAGAAGGAGGACCCGTAGCCGAGCCGCTTCGCCTCTGACCGCAGGATGCGCACACAGGCCGAATGGAACGTGCTGACCCACATCGCCCGCGCCCGCGGGCCCACCAGCGCGCCGACCCGCTCCCGCATCTCGGCCGCGGCCTTGTTCGTGAACGTGATCGCCAGGATCTCCCCGGGCCGGACGCCCCGGGCCGCCAGCAGGTAGGCGATGCGATGAGCCAGCACCCGGGTCTTGCCGGAGCCCGCGCCCGCCACGACCAGCAACGGCGCGCCGATGTGCACCACGGCGGCCCGCTGCTGCGGGTTGAGCCCGTCGAGCAGGCCTTCGGCGTCGAGCCGGGGTGCCCCGCCGCCCGCGTCGCCACCCGCGGGCGAGGCGAGCACCGCCGGGCCGAACAGGTCGTAGGGCACGCCGCCGCCGACACCCGCGGCCGACTCGCCGAAGGCGCGGGGGGACTCACCGAACAGAGTGCTCATCAGACCTCGATCATACGTTCGACGCCGGACTGGTCGGAGCCGGGCTCGCCGGGGATGTGCCGCCTCCCGGACGGGCCGGGCGGCGGCCTGCCGCGGGGCGGCCCGTCGCGAAGTGCCACCCGGCCGCGACGTCACCGACCCACGTATCGCCACCTTATGGTCACCTCGGCCGCCCACCGCCCGGCGGGCCGGCTCAGGCCGTGGTCCGCAGCTCGCCGACGTCGTCGGTCGCGACCGCGGCCAGCGACTTGACTCGGCTGGCCACCCCGGGATCGATGTTGCCTCCCGACAGGATCGCCACGGTCGGCCCCTGGGCGAGGCCGCCGTGGCGCAGCAGCGCCGCGATCGGCGCGGCTCCGGCCGGCTCCACCGCGAGGCCGGCCCGCCGCAGCAGCACCATCGCCTCCCAGAAGGCGGCCTCGTCCACGGTCACCACCTCGTCGACCAGCCTGGTGGCGAGCGCGAAGGTCAGCGCGCCCGGTTCGCTCACCGCCATACCGTCGGCGATCGTGCGGGGCCTCGCCGCCGAGCGGGGCAGCATCGGCCGCCCTGACAGCCGGCTGCCGGGGATGACCGGGATGACCCGGCCGCGAGCCGCGGCGCCCGGCACATCGGTGACCGGCAGATCGGCAGTCAGCGGGACGGCGCCCGGCAGATCGGCGCCCACCACCGCGGTAAGCCGCCGACCGGCTCGCAGCGATATGGCGAAGGCGGGGGCCAGCACCGACTGCACCCCGATCACGCGCACCCCGGGTCGGCGGGCCCGCAGTGCCGCGGCAACCCCGCTGACGAGCCCGCCGCCGCCCACGCCGACCAGGACGGTGCCCAGGTCCGGCACCTGGTCCAGCAGCTCGAGGCCGATCGTGCCCTGCCCAGCCACCACAGCCGGGTCGTCGAAGGGATGCACGAGCAGGCGCCCGCCGCGAGCGGCGAAGTCGGCGGCCGCCGCGAGCGCGGCCTCCACGCCTCCAGGCACCTCCTCGACCCGCGCGCCCCACCGGCGGGTCCGGGCGACCTTGACGGGGTTCGCCCCCGCCGGCACGAAGATCGTCGCCGGGACGCCGAAGGCGGCCGCCGCGAACGCCACCCCCTGGGCGTGGTTGCCGGCACTGGCCGCGACGACCCCTCGGGCACGCGCCGCCGGGTCCGCGGTCGCCACTCGGTGGTAGGCGCCACGCAGTTTGAACGAGCCGGTGTGCTGCTCGTGCTCGCACTTGAACCACACGGGCGTGCCAAGCGCGGCCGACAGGCCGGGATCATGCACGACCCGGGTGCGCCGCGCCACGCCGTCGAGCACCCCGGCCGCCGCCTCGATGGCCGAGACACTCAGATCCGCCGCGGCACCCGGATCCGCCGCGGCACCCGGATCCGCCGCGGCACCCG
The DNA here is from genome assembly GCF_001414035.1 of Frankia sp. ACN1ag. NCBI lineage: Bacteria > Bacillati > Actinomycetota > Actinomycetes > Frankiales > Frankiaceae > Frankia > Frankia sp. ACN1ag. The sequence goes on from NZ_LJPA01000004.1 coordinate 35,853, forward strand.
GATCCGCCGCGGCACCTGGGTCCGCCTCAATGCTCAGGTCCGCCTCGCCAGGCCCGGGGTCACCGCCCCCGGGCGTGGGTTGGTCGTCTGCGGCTGGTGCGGTCATGATGCCTCTCCCGGCGGCTGTGCGGCCACCTCGCCGTGACCGCGGCAACAAAAAAGCCCCCCGCCGAGCAGGCGGAAGGCATGGCGCGCGGACCCGGAGCTCGGGTGCGCGCCTAAGTAATGGCCATCTTGTGCACGGTCACGATTCCCAGCGTGCTCCGGACTTGCCGGGACGTCAAACCGGGGGCGCCCGGCGGCGGTCAGGCCGCCGGGCCGGCCCCCTGCCGGCGAGCGGTCGGGCCTACTCCCACTCGATGGTGCCCGGGGGCTTCGAGGTGATGTCGTAGACGACCCGGTTGACCTGCCCCACCTCGTTGACGATCCGGTTGGAGATGCGTTCGAGCAGCCCGTAGGGCAGTCGCGCCCAGTCGGCGGTCATCGCGTCCTCGCTGGTGACCGCGCGCAGAACCACCGGGTGCCCGTAGGTGCGCTCGTCGCCCTGCACGCCGACCGACCGCACATCCGCGAGCAGCACCGCGAAGACCTGCCAGATCTCCCGGTCCAGCCCGGCCCGGCGGATCTCGTCGCGGACCACCTCGTCGGCAGCCCGGACCACGTCGAGCCGCTCGGGGGTGACCTCACCGATGATGCGAACGGCGAGTCCCGGGCCGGGGAACGGCTGGCGCCAGACGATCTCCTCGGGCAGGCCGAGCTCCTCGCCGAGGCGGCGGACCTCGTCCTTGAACAGGGTGCGCAACGGCTCGACCAGCCCGAACCGCAGATCCTCCGGCAGGCCACCGACGTTGTGGTGCGACTTGATCTTCGCGGCGGTCGGGGAACCGGACTCGATCACGTCGGGGTACAGCGTCCCCTGCACGAGGTGCTCGATCGTCGCACCCTCGGCCTCGGCGCGGGCCTCCAGCTCGCGGGCCGACTCCTCGAAGACCCGGATGAACTCCCGACCGATGATTTTCCGCTTGCGCTCCGGGTCGGTCACACCGGCCAGCGCCGCGGCGAACCGGTCGGCCGCCTTCACGTGCACGAGATCGACGCCGGTGGACGCGACGAAGTCCCGCTCGACCTGCTCGGCCTCGCCCGCCCGCAGCAGGCCGTGGTCCACGAAAACGCAGGTCAGGGCGTCACCGACGGCGCGGTGCACGAGCGCCGCGGCGACCGCGGAGTCCACCCCGCCGGACAGCCCGCAGATCAGCCGGCCCGAGCCGACCTGGGCGCGCACCGCCGCCACCGCCTCGTCGACGATGTTCACCATGGTCCAGGTCGGCCGGCAGCCCGCGCCCACCAGCAGGAAGTGCCGCAGCACGTCGAGTCCGCGCTCGCTGTGCACCACCTCCGGATGGAACTGGACGCCGTAGAGGCGGCGGGCCGGATCCTCGAAGGCGGCGACGGGGGTCGACGGGGTGGACGCCGTCACCCGGAAGCCGGGCGGCGCCGCGGTCACGGAATCACCGTGCGACATCCACACCTGCTGGGCGACCGGAAGGCCGTCGAACAGGACGCCTGGCTCGGTCACCGACAGGCGAGTCGCTCCGTACTCCGCTGTTCCGGTGCGGGCGACCGAGCCGGCCAGCGCCTGGGCCATCACCTGGTGGCCGTAGCAGATGCCGAGAATGGGCAGCCCGGTGTCGAACAACGCGGGGTCGACCCGAGGCGCTCCCGGCGAGTACACCGACTTCGGCCCACCGGAAAGGATCAGTGCGGACGGTCTGCGGGCGAGGATCTCGTCCACGGGCATGTCCCACGGCACGATCTCCGAGTACACATGGCATTCACGAACCCGCCGAGCGATCAGTTGGGCGTACTGCGCGCCAAAATCGATCACCAACACCGTGTCGTATCCGGGATGCCCCGGCGCACCGGCGCCCACGGGCGTGCCGGGCCTGGCCACCGGCGCCGTCGGGGCGCCCCCCGCCGGGCCCACGGCCCCCGGTCTCGCATCGTGACCAGCATCGCTGCGCTGCAACTCGCTCACCCCGCAAGCCTACGGACCCCGCGGCACCTGTGGGCCAGGCCTGCTCGGGCGGCCTTCCGGGCCCGGCCGCCGCCCGTGGGCGTCGTTCACGCGAGCGGGCGGCGCATCGCGGGCACCCCCCGAAGACCCGTAAGGACGGATGTCGCAGATGCCTGCTTTGCGCCTTCAGTGCCACTCACTGGGACAACCGCTACGTCACGATGGGCGTACGTTGTCGGGCTTCGCGAGGGTTACGCAGACGGTGACTCCGTGCGCCGTGACCACAACTGGCGTGCAGCCACCAACGCGCTTACGGTAGGCGCCTTTCGGATGCCGACTTCGTACCGCTATGGTGCCTGGCAAGGGACATCAGGGCCCGATACCGAGCCATCCTGGTACGACGTGTTCCGGGAGGCTGGCGGAGAGGTTGCGAAGGTACGTGCGCAGACAACCGATGGCCAGCAGCACGGGCATCGCCGCAGATCCGGAGCCGACCTCGGCGCCGGGTTTGCCCGTGGACACCGAAGACGGCGGGCACCGCGACGATCGCCCCACGGCGCCACCGGACCCCGCGGGGTCCGGTCTGGCGCGCCTTCGTCGCGCCGCCACCAACCCCACCAACTGGCGGGTCCGCACCAAGCTGATCGCGATTCTGGCCGTGCCGGTCGTCGCGATCCTGGTCTACTCCTCCATCGAGGCCAGCGCGGTGCTGACCAGCACCCGTGACGTGAACCGAATCTCGGATCTCACCGAGATCAGCCGGTCCGCGTCGACGCTCGCCCATGCCCTGCAGACGGAACGGACGTACAGCACCGGCTTCGTGGCGAGCGGCCCGGTCGGTTCTCGCGACGCCGCCGCCGTCCCGCCCAGCCAGGCGGCGGTGAACGATGCCTACCAGGCCTACAAGGCGGTGGCCAACGGACGGCGTGGTTCCTTCGGCAGCGAGGTTCGGCGAGCCCTCGACGACGTCCAGACCCGGATGGACTCGCTGCCCGCGAAGCGGCAGACGATCCAAAGAGTTGTCGACCCGAAAGCCGTCCAGACGACCTTTCAGCCGATCATCGACTCCCTGGTCAACCTGGTCCAGCTCATCCCACAGGGAAATGACGACCAGCAGCTCGACGACGGTGTCAATACGGCCTACTTCCTCATGTCGGGGACGGAACTCCTCGCGCAGCAGCAGGCCCTCGTCTACAGCCTGCTTCCGCGCGGCAGCAACCAGCTCTTCACTGAAGGTGACTATCGCGAGTTCCTCTCGGCCGAGACGCAGCGAGCACGGGAGCGGGACGACCTCGAAAACGTCGCCGGACCAGCCCAGCACGCCATCTACAACCCGACAATCGACACCGAAAACAATGGCGACATCCGCAACACCCAGATTTACGTCGAGGAGGTCCTGGACGCGCCCATCGGCCAGCCGCTGACCGTCATCGAGTCGGAGAAGTGGAACCGGGCGACCCAGGAGACCATCGACACCAGCACCGCCGCCACGGACAAGCTCCTGGCGCTCGTCGACGACCGGGTCGACACCCTGCGCGGCAACATCCAGCACCGGGCGCTGCTGTCCGGTCTGCTCATCGTGCTCATCCTCGCCGCCGCCCTGCTGTCCGCGCTCGTCGTGGCGCGGTCGCTGGTCCGACCGCTGCTGGCGCTACGGACCGCGGCGCTCGACATCGCCGACCGCCGGCTGCCGGAGGCCGTCCGCCGCCTGCGTGACTCCACCGACCAGGACATCGACGACTCGATCGAACCGGTCGGTATCAACACCGACGAGGAGGTCGGTGAAGTCGCCCGGGCCTTCGACGAGGTCCACCGTGAGGCGATCCGGCTGGCCTCCGAGCAGGCGTCGCTGCGAAACAACGTCAACGCGATGTTCGTGAACCTCTCCCGGCGCAGCCAGGGGCTGGTCGAACGCCAGCTCCGCCTGATCGACGACCTGGAGAACCGCGAGCAGGACCCCGACCAGCTCTCCAACCTGTTCAAGCTGGACCACCTCGCCACTCGAATGCGGCGGAACAACGAGAGCCTGCTGGTCCTCGCCGGCACGGACACCGCCCGCCGCTGGACGCACCCCGTGCCCCTCAACGAGGTGGTCCTGGCCGCCATCTCCGAGGTGGAGCAGTACACCCGGGTGAAGCAGACCTCGGCCGCGCCGGTGTCCATCGCCGGCAACGGTGTCAGCGACGTCGTCCACCTCGTCGCCGAGCTGCTGGAGAACGCCACCTCGTACTCGCCGCCGGTCACCGAGGTGCTCGTGACCAGCCATTCACTCGGCCCCGGCGCCGGCGCGATGATCGAGATCGAGGACCAGGGCATCGGCATGCCGGCCAAGGAGCTCGAGCGGGTCAACGAGCGGCTGGCCAATCCCCCGGTCGTCGACGTGTCGGTGTCGCGGACGATGGGCCTGTTCGCCGTCGGCCGGCTGGCCGGCCGGCACGGTATTCGCGTCCAGTTGCGCGAGTCGGCGTCGGGCGGCATCACCGCCGTCGTCCGGCTGCCCGCGAAGCTGGTCACCGGCGACAGTGCCGCCGGCACCGCGCCCGGCCGTCCCCCGGCCCTGAACCGGCCCTCGACCGCCCCGGCGATCGGCGGCCCCGGCCCCGGCGGACGGCCCGCGGAACGCGCCGAGCGACCGAGTGCCGAGCGACCGAGTAACGGCGTGGCGCCCGACCGCGCGAACGGGGCGGCGACCCCGGCGGGTACCGGCGCGAGCAACGGGATGAGCAACGGGCACCGGCCCGAGTCGGAACCCGCGACGCGGGAGAACGTCTTCGACGACTCCAGCGGTCCGCGGCGCTTCCCCAACACCGGCCCGTTTCCGCTGACCGGCCCGCTGGCCGCGCAGCTCGGCTCCGACCGAACCGGCCCGATGCCCACCACGGACCGGCGCAACTTCGGTCTGGAGGAGTTCTCCCCCGGCCTGGACGACCGCAACGACCGCAACGACGAGACCGGCGGCACGGCGCCGACCCCGTCGACCGCGCCACGCGAGGTCGACGGCGGCACCCCACGCCGGGCTGCCCAGTTCCCGGGTACTGCGCCGCAGGACCGGGCGCCAGACGGCCCCGACGACGACCGCGACCCGCGGGACTTCGACAGCCAGGAGATCGACCTCGGCGTCCGGCCCGGCCACGACACCGGGCCACGCGGCCGCGCGGCGACACCGCCCGGCGGTGCCGCCACCGGCGGCGCGGCTCCCCGCGGTGCGTCACCCGGTGGGGTCACCCCCGACACCGAGGCCATCGACCGGCGCGGGCCGGCGGCCCGGCGCGACCAGCCCGCACCGGACGTCACGAGCCCCGTGTCGTTCGGGGACAACCGCTGGCCGACCCGCCCCCGGCCGGCGGACACCGAGCCCGCCACGGGCGAGCAGCCCGAGGCGGCGCCGAAGCTCCCCGTCCGGGAGCGCCCGAACCTCCGGGACCGCGCCGATCACGACGCACCCCGGCAGCCGGTCGAGCCGGTCATCACACGCCCGGGCGACGTGTTCGCCCGGGCTGAGGACCGGCCCGAACCACAGGCACGGCCGCGCCCCGAGCCCGCCACCGGATCGCAGGCACCGACCGGCCTGCGGCCGCCGATCCGCCCGCAGACGCCGGCCGGTCCCCAGCCACGGACCGGCCCCCAGCCACAGGCAGGACCGCAGACGCCGACCGCGCCCGGCCGCGTCGCGGAGCCGGCGCCTGCCGAGATCACCGGCGAGCAGGCCACGGCCGAGTCGGAGACCGACGACGTCGAAACCTCGCCGATCTTCGACTCCGTATCCGCGTGGTTCCAGCGCCGGACGCCGGCTGACGCGGCATCGGCCCAGCGCAAGGCCCCCGCGGCCGCCGCGGCCGCCGCGCGTGCGGCCGGTGAGCCGCCGGCTGCGGTCCCGGCCCGGCCGGTCGGGCGTCCCGGCATCGGCGGGGCCTTCGGGCAGCGTGGTCCGGCCCGTCCGGCCGCCGAGCCTGGCACGGGTGCCCGCCCGGCGCCGGCGGCCGAGCCGGCCGCCCCGGCGCCGGTACCCGCGTTCGCGGCGCCGCACCAGTCCCCGCCTCCCGGCGGCCCGCTGCGGCCGGGGTCCGGCCCGCAGCCCCAGCCCGCGGCGGCCCAGTCCCACCAGCCGCCGGCACAGCACCAGTCGGTGCCACAGCACCAGTCGGCACAGCCGCCGGACCGGGGAGGCTGGAGCTCTCCCGGGGACGCCGGCTGGCAGGCAGCCGAGTCGTTGCGCCAGCCCAGCACCGGTGGCGTGACGCGATCGGGCCTGCCGGTGCGAGTTCCCATGACCCATCTCGTGCCCGGCAGCGCCGAACCCGCGCCAAGCCGGGGTCCCGCCGAAACCTCGACCAGGTCTCCCGAGGCCGTCGGTGGCCGGCTTGCCAGCTTCTACCAGGGCGTGCGGCAGGGACGTGATGTCGGAGTCGACACCACGAGGAATCCTCGACGTGACCCGNAGGAGGAACGGTGACACCCGTGAGTTCTGAGGCTCAGAACCTCAACTGGTTGATCAACAATTTTGTCGATCGCGTCCCGGGTGTCGCCCACACCGTGGTGGTGTCCGCGGACGGGCTGCTGTTGGCCGTCTCCGACGGCTTCCCCCGCGACCGGGCCGACCAGCTCGCCGCGGTGGCCTCCGGGCTGGTGAGCCTGACCCAGGGGGCGGCGCGCGTGTTCGAGGCGGGCGCCGTGACGCAGAGCGTCGTCGAGATGGAACACGGCTTCCTGTTCATCATGTCGATCAGCGACGGGGCGAGCATGGCCGTGCTGGCAGCGCCGTCGTGCGACATCGGCCTGGTCGGCTACGAGATGGCCCTGCTGGTCAGCCGGGCGAAGGATGTCCTCACCCCGGCGCTGCGCGCCGAGCTGCAGGGAACGCTTCCGCGGTGAACGAGCGGCAGCACAGGGAGTCAGGGTGAGTATCGATCCCGAGAACGCGCCCGGTCCGGTCGTCCGTCCCTACGCGATGACCGGCGGGCGTACTCGGTCACGCTACGAGCTCGCCATCGAGGCGCTCGTCTTCACGACGCCGCTCGGCGAGGAACGGGCCATCGGCCTCAACCTCGAGCAACAGACCATCGCCGCCATGTGCCGGCAGGTGCGATCCATCGCGGAGATCGCCGCCGGGCTCCGGGTGCCTCTGGGCGTCGCCCGTGTGCTGGTCGGCGACATGGCGGACGAAGGCTTCGTCCGCGTCCACCAGCAGCCTGACCGCGACGAGGCACCGGATCTCGCGTTGCTCGAAAGGGTTCTCAGTGGCCTTCGAAAGCTCTGACAACAGACGGGTCAACTCCTCCGTCGCCACGACCTCGGTGAAGATCGTGGTGGCGGGAGGATTCGGCGCCGGGAAGACCACCTTTGTGGGCTCGGTGTCAGAAATTGTCCCGTTGCGTACCGAGGCCGTCATGACCGAGGCGGGAGCCCACGTCGACGACCTCACCCACCTGTCCGACAAGACCACGACCACGGTCGCGATGGACTTCGGCCGCGTCTCTCTCGATGAGGACCTGATCCTGTACCTGTTCGGGACGCCTGGGCAGTACCGCTTCTGGTTCATGTGGGACGACATCGTCCGGGGCGCCATCGGCGCGATCGTCCTGGCCGACACCCGCCGGCTGGCGGACTGCTTCGCCGCCGTCGACTACTTCGAGCAGCGTCAACTGCCGTTCGTCATCGGCGTCAACTGCTTCGACGGAATCCTTCGGCACTCCATCGAGGATGTCCGCGAGGCGTTGCAGATCAGCCCGACCGTGCCGATCATCACCTGCGACGCCCGCAACCGGGACTCGACCAAGAGCGCGCTGATCGCCGTGGTCGAGCACACGATGTCGCGGGCAGCCGCTCGCGCCTGACCCGCTACAACGCCTGACCCGCTACAACGCGAGGGGCCCCGGGACGCGCGTCCCGGGGCCCCTCGCGTTGTGCGTCGGCGGGCCGCCGCTCAGACCGGCGTCGGGAGCGGGCTCAACTGCGCGTCCACCCCGACCTTGCTGTTGCCGCTGTTGTTCACGACCTTGAGCGCGAAGTCGTTGTCGACCTGGTCCCACTGCCCGCCGACCAGGGCGGTACGGGCCACGTTCTTCGGCACGTTCGACTGGGATCCGAACGCCACCGGGCCGACGATCGTCTGGGCGTCGACCTCCTTGACGGCCGCGGNGATCGCCTCCCGGTCCAGCGAGGCGGCGCCGCCGAGTGCCTTCACCGCCACCTCGAACAGCGCATAGGTGAAGCCCAGCGCCTGCGTCCAGCCACGACCGCGGGCGCTGGCGAAGTCACTGGCCAGATCCTGGGAGGTCTTGTTGGTCAGCGAGCTGCGGTAGGGATGTGACGGCGACCAGGCGACCTCGGTGGTCAGCCCGTTGCCGTTGGACCCGAGCGCCCGGACGTCCTCCTGGAAGATCAGCGCCTTCGACACGGTCAGCGCCTTCGGGGTGAAGTCCGCGGTCCGGGTCTGGCGCCGGAAGGCGGCGAAGTCCGCGGCCTGGGCGATCCCGACGACGGCCTGGACGCCGGCGGCCTTGAACGCGGTCAGGTACGACTCGAACGACGCCGCTCCCGGCTGGTAGCCCGAGCTCGCCGGCGAGATCAGCTGAAAATCGAAGTTGCGGATGGTGGGAATTCCGAAGTCTGGATTGGCGAATGCCTGACCGTCATCGTCCGCGGGATACATCAGCCCCACCTTGGTGATCCCGAGCTGGCGCCACATGGCCACATAGGTGGCGACGACGTCCTCCATCCCCCAGTAAAAGTGGTAGGTCCAGTGGAAGGGCATGTCGACGTTACCGCCGCGCCCGTTCCACCAGGACTGCCAGGGGGCGTTCGTCGAGATACAGGGAACCTGGTTGATCTCGCACTGATCGGCGACCGGAATGGCCGTGTCCGAGGTTCCACCGACCAGGACGATGTCGACCTTGTCCTTGAAGATCAGGTCGGTCGCGGCGATCCCGGCCCGGTGCCGGTCGGACTCCGAGTCGCGGACGAAAATCTCCACCGGGTAGCTGCGGCCGCCCACCTTGACCCCGTCGGCGAGGAGCGACTGCATCGTCTGGACGACGTACGAATCGACCACGCTGTAGGAGCTGAGCGGCCCGGTGCGGGAGGTCACGTACCCGAGGCGCACCTTGCGCGGGCCATCGGAGGACGACGACCCGCCGCAGGCGGCGAGCAGCCCGGCGGCCGGCGCGGCCACCGCGGCGGTTCCGGCCCAGCGGAGCAGACTGCGCCGGTCGACGGCCGGTCGACCGGTCCCGACAGCCGCCGGGACGCCGCCGCCCACCCCGCCAGCCACATCCTTCTCGTTGCCGGCGGCTGAACGCCGCCAGCCACCCATACCACGGTCAGACCTGAGCATGGCACCTGATCCTGCCGCACCGCCGTCTAAACCCGACAACCGGGGTAGGTAGCCGACCGGCCGGCATCGCCGACCCCCCGGTTAGAACAGACATTTCGCCGTTCCCGCTTACAGTCAGCATAGGGACGGATGTTCTCAGTTCACTCCGCAGATTCGATGCGGTGCAGTCCCGCCAGCCTTGAGATCCAGGGTGCCCTGCGCCTTGCCGCGGATTCCGTCCCCCGGCTTGGCGATGTGCATCGCCGAGAGATCCTTCAGCGGACCGCTGGTGAACCGCACGTCGCCGATCACATTCCCGCCGTCGTTGCCGGCCACGGGAGTGATCGTGTACTGGCCGGCAGTACCGTTCCAGGTGTAGTCACCGGCCGTGCGTGCGACCACCAGCACCCCCACCACGTCGTGGGACAGACTGATCGGGTCGGTGACGGTGACCAGGCGGCACTGCCAGCTACCGTCGATCATCGCCTTGCCGGTGAGGGCGTCCGGGTTGGTCGTCGCCGGGCCGGACGACGTGTCGGCCGTCGGGCTCGGAGCGGCCGTCCCGCCACCCCCGTTGCCGCCACCGCGCAGCAGGACATAGCCGCCGACCGCCAGCAGCGCCACGACCAGCGCGACCGCCAGCGGGCCGATCCAGCCCTGCCGGAGCCAGGCCAGCCGGTCCTCGAACGGCGGCTCGTCGTCGGGCGTCGCGTCCCGGTGGTCGGTCGGTTCCAGCAGACCCGAGGACGTCGCCGCGCGTGCGGACCGCCGCTGCGGACCCGCATGGCCGCCGGTGGTATCCGCCCGCCGACCCGTGGCGCGGCGGGCCCCCGGCCCGGTCGCACCGCCCCGGGCCGCCCGGTCAGCCGCCGTGCGCCGCCGCCGCTCGCCGGTGTCGGAGCGGCCGTCCGCGCGGCCGTCGGCGGTGGACCGTCCCGCAGACGGGGCGGAGACCGGTTGCAGGCTGTCGGTGTCGGTCACCGGATTCGGCGTGCGGCGGCGATCAGCGGGCACGCTGCGGCCGCTCGGCTTCCGCACGGTCCGGGACGGCTGCCAACCGCTGTCGTCCTCCCCCGCCGGGTCCGCCGCGCTGCCCCGCCCCCGGCCCGATGCTCGCCGAGTGACCAGGGAGGTCATCTCGGCCGGCGTCTCGGGTCGCCGCCCGGTCGGACCGGCCGTGCCGGCGCCGCGCCCGCCCGCCTTGCCGGGCTGCCCGGGACTGCCGGCGGGCTGCCCGCCGGTAGCCGGCGCATCCGGCCGGTACAGCGGCCGGGCCGTCGTCATCGTCTCCTCGATCCGCCGCGGGGGCGGGTCGGCGGCTCGCAGGCCGACCGGGGCCGCGTCCGGCGCAACCGGGGCGGCACCGGACCGGTCTGCGCCCGTCGAGGCCCCCTCCCGGGCGGGGGGGACGAGACGCTCCCCCGCTGGCGAGGCAGCGGGCGCGCGCCAGCCGGTGCCGGCTCCCCCAGCTCCAGGCGCCCCAACTCCAGGCGCCCCGGTTCCGGGCCCGCGGCGGCGGCGTGCCGTCGGCAACGGCCCGGACAGGGGATCGTCCCGATCGGCGAGCGACCCGGGGATGCCGGGCGGCGGCAGCGGGCGGACGAAGCTGCCGGTATCGGCCAACGGGTTGCGCCAGCCCGAAGCGCCGGGCGCGCCCTGCGGCGCATCCCGGGGGCGTTCCGGTCGAGCGGTGGGCGCCGCGGCGGCGCCGGACCGCCCGCGGCCGACCGCAGGCCTCTGCCCGTTCCCGGCGGCGGGTCCCGACAGGCTTGCCGGCTCCGCACCGGCGCTGAGAAGGGGGTCGGAACCCGCGCGGTCGTACAACCCTCCGCTCACGGGCGCCGCCGCCGCGCCGGCGGCGAACGCCTCGCCGGCAGCCTGGCCGCGCCCCCCGGGGTCCCCCGGTCTGCCGGCGCCCGCGGCTCCGGGGACGGACTCCCGCGCAGCCGGGTAGGCGCCCACCCCGCCGAAGCCGCGCGGCGGCACCGACGGGTAGTCGGGGGCCTGCCCGCCCGTCTCCCAGCCCGCCTGGGCCGGGTCGGCCGCGGGTGACGCCGGCAGCCGTAGCCGCGGCGAGCTGTGGCCATTCCACGGGTCCGTCTGCCGGGGGGCCTCCCGCCCGCTGCCCGCGGTGGCGGGCAGGTCCGCCCCGCCCGGCGGCCCGTAGCCGCCGGGGCCGGTCCAACCCGTGCCGCGACCGCCAGGCGCCGCCGGCCGAGCCGGCTGCGGGCCGGCGCCGGTCACGCCGAAGCCGTCCGGCCCCACTCGCTGCTGCGTCCCGGGCTGCGGCTGGCGTGCCGGCGTGAACGGCGAGCCGGTTGGCCGACCGGCCGTTCCCGGCGGCGTGGCTGCGGCTGCAGGCCCGGCTCCAGCCACGGGCAGGGCGGAGGCCGCGGAAAAGCCCGTGGACGCCGGCGAGCCGGCGGGTGCGGGCGGCGGGTACGCGGCCTGTCGCGGTGCCGCGGCCGGGTAGGGCGCCTGGGGCTGGGACGACAGCGGGATCGGACCGGTGCGGGGACCGGTGGCGGGGACCGGACGGGCGGAGATGGGGAAACCGCCGGTGAACGGGTCGGAGTAGCCGCCGGCGGACCGGTCCGCCGCGGGCGCGGCAGGCCGGGGTGAGTCACCGACGCGCACCGAGTCCGCGGACGGACCACCCCACGCCTGCTGGCCACCGGGCCCGGTCCGACCACCGGCCACCGGCGATCCGACCCGGTCGCTGCCCGGGTCCAGTCGGGCGGACGGACCAGCCGGGGTGGTGCCGGCGGGTGCGGGCGGCGCCGGGGGCGACATCGACGGCAGGTTGGTCATCGGCCGGGAACCGGCCGGCGAGGCGGCCTCGACCGGAGGCGCCACGGAGATCGCCGAGGACCCGCCCCCGGGTCGCGGCGCCGGACCATCCCAGGTGCTGGTGACGTCGAAGGGATCGGCGCGGCGCGGCGGCCCGGCGGGCGGCACCGCGGCGGAGTTCTGCGGCCCGGAATTCGGCGGCCCGGAATTCGGCGGCCCGGAGTTCGGCGGGGCGGAGTTCGGCGGGGCGGCGAACTGCGGTGGCCAGGGGGTCGGCGCGAAGGAGACCTGGGCGGGCGCGGCGGACGGGCGGGACTCGGGCTCGCCGACCCGCTCGACGGCGAAGAAGTCGTCGTCGCGGCGGGGCGGAGCCGGCCGGGCCGGCCCGTTCACATCGGCATCGTGGGTCGTCACCGGGCTGCCCCCCGCCTTGGCGCGCGGGTGGACGGGACGGTCGACGCAGGACCCTCGAGCCCCGGGCTACGGTGCATGGTCATCGGGCGGCATCTCCTGCCCCCCAGATCAGCACGATGTGGGCAGCCATCGTGTGGACGTGCATTGTCTGAACCGTGTCGTCGCAACCCGCACCCAGCCAGATCAGTCGGTCGGGAGCAGCGCCGCTCGGAGACGTATGATCCCGGCCTGCGGCCCCGTGCACCGCCTCGCCGCGATCGTGTGGCTATGCGTGATGGACGTCCTACCGTACGGCCGACAAAAAAGCAATAGCTCTCTGGCGGGTCGCCCACAAGCCCGGAAGAATATGGGGTATTAGCTCCGACTGACCATTGTACACGGGTTGTGGTCATCGCTTGTCACGGCAGGCGGCGTACATCTCGCGCACGATCCGCCGCGATGACTCCGACTGGACGCTCGCGTTGAACCGCTTGTACTCCTCCTCCGTGTAGGTGGCCTCCAGTTTGTCCAGCGTGCAGGTGCAGTAGCCCTCGTTGCCGTTGCTGACATCCAGGCAGGAGCTCAGGTACGCCTCGCGGACGGCCTTGGTGTAGTGGCCCTTGCCGGCTGCCGCGGCGCCCACGGCCGACCCGCCGTCCGAGCCGCCGCCCCCGAAGGCGAGGAATCCCGCGACCCCAAGGCCCACGCAGACCAGCACGACGATGGCCGCGATCAGCAGTGGGGGACGCTCGCGGGCCTGCCGGAGGAACCCGCCGACGCGGCCGGCCAGACCTCCCGCGGCGACCGGGCGGCCCACCGCCGACGCCGGCCTGCGCGGTCCCGACGGTGCCCAGCCGGACTCGGGCTCGCCGTCGAATTCGGTGCCGCGACCGAACTCCGCGCCGCGGAAAGGCTCCCTGTCGCCGAACGACTCCCTNTCGCGGGAAGGGTCGTTGTCGGAGTCGGCCTCGTCGTCGAGGTCATCATCCCAGTGCGCCACGCCGGTGGCCCGCGCCGGCGGGGCGCCGGTGCCCGCCGGTGCGCCGGCGCGCCGGAACTCGCCGGTCGAGTCGCCGTCGTGCCAGCCCCCGGGAGTACCGGCGGGCCCGGCCGGGCCGGCGCCCGTGGTGCCGGCCAGGGTCGTCCCGGTAGCCGCGGTCGGTGCGGTGATGTGCGGCGAGGCGCTCGGCCTGGCTGCGTCGCCGTCCGGCGCGGCACCTGGCGACGCCCATCGCCCAAACTGCCCCGTGCCGCCGTAGGACGCCAGTTCCCCCGTCGCCGCACCGGAGCCGGCGGCCGCACCGGAGCCGGCGGCCGGGCCGCCAGCTCCGCTCTCGCCGAGGCCACCGGCCGAACCCGCGCCGCCCGCCGAGCGCACGCCGCCGGTCAGGCCGGAGTCACCGAACAGGCCACGGACACCCGGCGGGGTCGCACCGCCCGGCGGGGTCGCACCGCCCGGCGGTTCGGCCGCGACCGGGCCGCCGGGACGCGGCGCCCCGGGACGGACCTCGTGCCGCACCACGGCGGGCGATCCGAGCCCCGCACCGCGCGCCGGGGCGGCGGCGTCCCGCCCACCGTCCGGCGCGCCGTCCGGGCCGGACCCGAAGCCCGAACTTGGGTAAGCCGAGGGACTCGCCGCGGCGGCGTNGGGAAGGCCGCCCGTGCGCGCATCGCCGCCGTCGTGCGGCCCGGCGTCGAGGGTGCCGGCCGTCTGCGCCCGCGCTGGATCGCCGCCGGAGCTGGCCGGGGGCACGGCGGAAGACGGCTGCCAGGTCTGGGCGGCTTCGTCCCAGAGGTAGGCGCCGTCATCGCTGACCCAGCGGCCGTGCTCGTCGAGGCGCATCTGTCGTCCTTCGTGCCGGAGACGGACGCTCCCAGGGTGCCATGTCCACCACGGGTCCGGATCGGCCGGGTACCGCCGCCACCGTCGGGGCGTGGACTGTTCTGCCGGAGTCGGGTATCGGCCCACCGCGCGGCCGATCGCCCGCCGGGACGGCCGCGGCCAGCTCCGGCGGCAACGGCCCCCGGGCCGGTCAGGAGGCGGCGGTCACCATGATCTCGGCCTTCTGGAACTCCTTGAGGGTCGCGTACCCGGTCGTCGCCATGGCGGTCCGCAGACCGCCGGCGAGGTTGAGCAGGCCCGTTCCGGTGGCCGCGCCGGGCCCTGTGACGATCTGCGCCAGGGTGCCCGTCGGGGTGACCGGCGCCCACCTGCCCCGCGGCAGGTCGGAGTGCAGCACGTCCATCGGCCACATCCCGCCCTGGCCCGGCGCGTCCTGCGCCGCCGCCAGCGCCGCGTCCACCATGACCGCGTCGGCGCCGCAGGCGATCGCCTTCGCCAGGTCACCGCCGGTCTGCAGGTCGCCGTGCGCGACGACGTGGACGTAGCGGCCGCCCGACTCGTCGAGGTAGCGCATGCGGGCTCCGGCGGCGTCCGCGATGGCGGTGGCGAGCGGGACTCCCACGCCGAGCACGTCGTGGGTCCGGTCGCCCAGGCCCGAACCGACGCCGACGATGACCCCGGCGGCGCCGGTCCGCATCAGGTGCAGCGCGGTCGAGAACGACGCGCACCCGCCGACCAGCACCGGGACGTCCAGCTCGCCGATGAACCGCTTGAGGTTGAGGGGCTCACTGCGCCGGGACTGGTGTTCGGCGGAGACCGCCGTGCCGTGGATGACCAACAGGTCGACGCCGGCCGCCAGCACGTGCTGGCTCAGCGCGCGGACCTTCTGCGGGCGCAGCGCCGCGGCGACGACCACCCCGGCGTCGCGCAGCTCGCCGAGACGCCGCGCGATGAGCTCCGGGCGCACCGGCGACTCGTACAGCGCGCGCAGCCGTTCGGTCGCCGCCTGCTGGCCCTCCTTGTCACCGATCTCGCTGAGTTCGGCGATGTGGTTCTCGGGCTGCTCGTATCGGGTCCACAGCCCCTCGACGTGCAGGACGCCGAGCCCGCCGAGCCGGCCGAGTGCGATCGCCGAGGCCGGCGAGGTGACGGCGTCGGCGGCGGCCGCCACCAGCGGCAGGTCGAAGCGGTAGGCGTCGATCTCCCAGGCCAGCGAGACGTCCTGCGGATCACGGGTCCGACGCGACGGGACGATGCCGACGGCGTCGAGACCGTACGCGACCCGCGCGCTCTTGCCGATACCGATCTCGACCTCTGCCACTGCTGGCGCCTCCTGGTTGGGCCGGCGGGCTCACGCCGGCCGGATACTGACGTACCTGCTCCACGTCGCCCGCGCGCGCCGACCCGTCCCGGGCACCTGATCGCCGGTGTCGGGACGGCCGGCAGTGACGACGGACGTAACCGCGGCGGCGGCTCAGCGCGAGGAGTTGTAGCTCAGCGCGAGGAGTTGTAGTTCGGCGCCTCGACGGTCATCTGGATGTCGTGCGGGTGGCTCTCGGTGAGGCCCGCGGAGGTGATCCGGATCAACTGCGCATCGTCCTGCAGCCGCCGGATGGTCGGCGAGCCGGTGTACCCCATCGCGGCCCGCAGCCCGCCGACGAGCTGGTGCGCCACGGCCGCGAGCGGGCCGCGGTAGGGCACCTGCCCCTCGACGCCCTCCGGGACGAGCTTGTCGTCGGAGAGCACGTCGTCCTGGAAGTAGCGGTCCTTCGAGTAGGAACGGGCCCCACCCCGGCTGCGCATCGCGGCGAGCGACCCCATGCCGCGGTAGGCCTTGTACTGCTTGCCGTTGATGAAGATCAGCTCGCCCGGGCTCTCGTCGACGCCGGCGAGCAGGCTGCCCAGCATGACCGTGTCCGCCCCGACCGCGATGGCCTTCGCGATGTCACCGGAGTACTGCAGGCCGCCGTCCCCGATCACCGGCACCCCGTGCTCCCGGGCGACCCGGGACGCCTCGTAGATCGCCGTCACCTGGGGGACACCGACCCCGGAGACCACCCGGGTGGTGCAGATCGAGCCGGGACCCACGCCGACCTTGATCGCGTCCGCGCCCGCGGCGATGAGCGCCGCGGCGCCCGCGCCGGTCGCGACGTTGCCGCCGATCACGTCCAGCGGCCGACCGTCGGCCCCGGTCGGGATGTCGGTCTTGATCCGGCGCACCATGTCCGGCACCGCCCGCTGGTGACCGTGTGCGGTGTCCACGATGAGGAAGTCGACGCCCGCCGCGACGAGGACCTGCGCCCGCTTGTAGGCGTCCTCGCCCACCCCGATCGCGGCACCGACCATCAGCCGGCCGTCGGCGTCCTTGGTGGCGTGCGGGTACTGCTCACGCTTGGTGAAGTCCTTGACCGTGATCAGCCCCCGCAGCCGGCCCTGGTCATCGACGATCGGCAACTTCTCGATCTTGTGTCGGCGCAGCAGATCCAGTGCGTCCTCGGGCGACACGCCGACCGGCGCGGTGATCAGCGGCATCGGCGTCATGACGTCCTGCACCCGGCGGGAGTAGTCCCTCTCGAAGCGGATGTCGCGGTTGGTCACGATGCCGACGAGCCGGCCACCCGGCTCGGTCACCGGAACACCCGAGATGCGGTAACGCGCCATGAGCACGTTCGCGTCCTCGAGGGTGGCCTCGGGCCCGCAGGTCACCGGCGCGGTGATCATCCCGGACTCGGACCGCTTCACCATGTCGACCTGCTGCGCCTGGTCCTCGATCGAGAGGTTGCGATGCAGCACCCCGACGCCGCCCTGGCGCGCCATCGCGATCGCCATCCGCGCCTCGGTCACTGTGTCCATGGCGGAGGACACCAGGGGCACGGCGAGGGAGATGGACCGCGACAGCCGGGTCGTGGTGTCGGCCTCGGCGGGCACGAGATCGGAGGCCGCCGGCAGCAGCAGGACGTCGTCGAAGGTCAGGCCCAGCATCGCCAGCTTCGGCGGCACCGGTGCGTCGGCTCCCAGGAGGTCCACCTGGGAGTCGGCGGAGCCGCCCGCCGACGCCGCGCGAGCCGACGTGCGGGGAGCCGACGTGGAGTGATCGGTGGCGACGGGAGCGTTCATGGCACCTTCCGTTCCGCGATGACCGGTGCCGCGGCGCTGGGGATACCCGCCCGGCGGCCACGGCCCCGCCGGGTTCCCGTGGGCGGCCGGCCCGGCCGCCCACCAGGCGGAACGGAGCATCAACCCGTTACCGGCGAGCCGGTCGCCGGGCGGCGGCATGTACCCCATCGTAGAGGTCGGCGGCGCTTATGGGCGGTTGCGGCGTGACGGAGATCGCGCCGCAGCCGACGGGAGCGGGCCTTTCCGGCGGCCGACCAGCGCCACGCGGGTTACGCAACAGGAGACGGACCTACACGGACCTGTCCACAAGCACCGCACAACGGTGCCGATACTCCTGATCGGGACCACTTAGCAGTCCGGGCAAGCGTAGCGTGGTCGACGTGAGCGACGAGCCTGTCGACCCCTTCGCGGGTGACCCCGAGGATCCGGCCGCCGAGCTCGCGCGCCTCGACTCCGTCGACGACCTCGACCTGCTCGAACCGCTGTCCTTGCACGAGCGGGAGGAGGTCCTCGCCGAGCTGGGAGACCTCGACGTCTTCCGCACGCTGCTCGAGCCGCGCGGCTACCGCGGCCTCGTCGTCGACTGCGAGGGCTGCGCCGAGCCTCATTACTTCGACTGGGAGCTGTTGGCCGGCAACCTGCGCAACCTCCTCAACGAGGGGCGGACTCGCGTCCATGAGCCGGCCTTCTCTCCCGACCCGTCGTGCTACGTGAGCTGGGAGTACGCCCGCGGCTTCGCCGACGGCGTGTACGAGGCGTCAGCCGCATCGGAGGCCGACTCCCGCTGAGCGCCGGGCCCNTCCCGGGCTAGGCGGGAGCCCCGCGGGCGGAGGTGGACGGCGCCTGCGGGCTGGACGGCATCCTTCGGGCCGCCTGGGCACACCCGTGCCGCCATGATCACTTCCGCGGACTCGCAGCGGCCATCGCGGTCGCGAGCGAGGTCGGCGGCGCCCACCCGGCCGATCACTGAGGCGCGCCTGCGCCGCACGACCCTCCTCCAGCACGATCGTCTTGGGCCGCCCGAGCCCGGGTCTCGTCGACCTCGGCGGTCGGGTTTGGCCCCGGGCGGCGTCCCAGCGCCGCCGCGCGTCTTCCGCCGGCCCGCCGCCGATACGACTTTCGGGCTAGCCCGAACAGTCCGTTCCCGGACAGTCCGAGCCGGCCGACCGACGCCGCCCGCCATCCGTTGGCAGATCCCTGCCAGCCGGGGCCGACCCGGGGCGCTCCCGGCCATCGCCTGTCGGCCATCCCGATCGATCGTCCCGTTCGTCTTGTTCGTCCTGTTCGTCCGTTTTGGCGACCCTGTCGGCGACCCGCCGGGCGGCGAAGGCCGCCCCGGCGGCCCCGAGTGGAAGCATTCGCTGGCGACGTTCCCGGCCTGGCCGTGTGACCAGGCGATCGCCGGGGTAGGCGAATCACCGTCCACGAAGTTGTCCGCCGGACCCGCGGACTGGACGTCCCTCCCGATCCCGGGTCCGTCCGGGCAGCCGGTGGCACCGAACGGGAGGGGTCGGCCCGGTCACGGAGCGATCGGACAAACCCGTGGATCCGCGCCGCGTCCGGGCGGGAGCTGTGNCGGCGCGGCACACCAGACCTGACGGCAGGCGACGCGGGGTCGCCCGGGTGAATTTTTCAAGATCACCGGGTGGGTGACCGGTACTACGGTGAGCCCGCGGCGCTTGCCGCTCAGGTCGAAAGGGGGGCTCAGGCCGATGACCGACGTCCGACGACTTCCCGGCCCCGGCGCGGAGAAGTGGGAGTGGCAACTACATGGCGCGTGCCGCGGGGAGAGCACCGAGCTGTTCTTCCACCCGGAGGGCGAACGCGGGCCGGCCCGGGCCGCCCGCGAGGCCGCGGCCAAGGCGATCTGCGCCCGATGNCCGGTCATCCGCGCCTGCGGGGAGTACGCACTGACCGCCCGGGAGCCGTACGGCGTCTGGGGAGGGCTCAGCGAATCGGAACGGGAGGCGATCCTCACCGGCCGCTCGCGGCGGGGGGCGGCTCGCCGCGTCCCCGCCCGGCCGGGGCTCGCGCCGGCCTGCTGACCGGCCCGGCGGCAGGTGGCGACATGGCCGGACATCCGATCCCGACCACGGCGATCACCCGCGACGGGTGAGCAGGCCCACCGGCCGGTCTCGCCCAGCCGTTCGGGTGGCGCCCGCCGGCCGGCCGGCCACCATCGAACGGCCGGTCGTCAGAGGAACACCCGGGAACGAAAGCGGCCCGCTCGAACCCCTGACCGGGGACCGAGCGGGCCGCTTCGCTGCCGCGGGCGGGGCGCCGGCCGGAGTCGCCCGGCCGGGCCTCGCGGGACGGCTCGGCGATCAGAAACCGGGGCCCTGCGGGTGGCTGTGCCCGTGGGAGTGCCCGTGGGAGTGCCCGTGGTCGCCCTCCGGATCCGCCGGCTTCTCGACGACGAGGCTCTCCGTGGTGATGAGCAGCGCCGCGATCGAGGCGGCGTTCGCCACCGCCGAACGGGTGACCTTGACCGGGTCGACGACTCCGGCCGCGATCAGGTCGGTGTACTCGCCGGTCGCGGCGTTGTAGCCGTGACCCGGCTCGAGGTCCTTGACCCTGGCGACGATGACCGCGCCCTCCAGGCCCGCGTTGCGCGCGATCCAGTTCAGCGGGGCGTCGAGGGCGGTACGCACGATCCGGACACCGGCGAGCTCGTCCCCGGTGCGCCCGAGGCCGTCGTCGAGGACGGAGGCAACGTGCGCCAGGGCGGCGCCGCCGCCGGCGACGATGCCCTCCTCGATCGCCGCACGGGTCGCCGAGACGGCGTCCTCGAGGCGGTGCTTCTTCTCCTTGAGCTCCACCTCGGTGTGGGCACCCACCCGGATGACCGCGACCCCGCCGGCGAGCTTGGCAAGCCGCTCCTGGAGCTTCTCGCGGTCCCAGTCCGAGTCGCTGCCCTCGATCTCCGCCTTGATCTGGCGCACCCGGTCGGCGACCGCGCCGGCCTCGCCGCCGCCGTCGATGATGGTGGTGTTGTCCTTGTCCACCACGATGCGCCGGGCCCGGCCGAGGTCCGCCAGGGTCACCGCGTCGAGCGAGAGCCCGACCTCGCCGGCCACCACCTGGCCGCCGGTGAGCACGGCGATGTCCTGCAGCTGCGCCTTGCGGCGGTCCCCGAAGCCGGGCGCCTTCACCGCGACGACCTGGAAGGTCTTGCGGATCGAGTTCACGACCAGGGTGGACAGCGCCTCGCCCTCGACATCCTCGGCGATGATCAGCAGCGGCTTACGCTCCTGCACGACCTGCTCGAGGATGGGCAGGATCTCGTTCAGCGCCGCGATCTTGCCCGGGTAGAGCAGAACGTACGCGTCCTCGAGGACTGCCTCCTGCGAGTCGGCGTCCGTGACGAAGTACGGCGAGATGTAGCCCTTGTCGAACTGCAGACCCTCGGTCAGCTCGAGGTCCAGACCGATGGTCTGGCTCTCCTCGACCGTGATGACGCCGTCCTTGCCGATCTTGTCGATCGCCTCGGCGATCAGCTCCCCGACCCGGGTGTCCTGGGCGGAGATGGCGGCGACCTGGGCGATCGTCTGCTTGGAGCTGACCTCGAGGGCCTGCTCCAGCAGGGCGGCGGAGACGGCCTCGACGGCGGCCTCGATGCCCAGCTTCAGCGACAGCGGCGCCGCCCCGGCGGTGACCTGCTTCAGACCGAAGCGGACCATTGCCTGGGCGAGCACCGTCGCCGTGGTGGTGCCGTCGCCGGCGACGTCGTTGGTCTTGGTGGCGACTTCCTTGGCGAGCTGGGCGCCCAGGTTCTGGTACGGGTCCTCCAGCTCGATCTCCCGGGCGATCGTCACCCCGTCGTTGGTGATCGTCGCCGCGCCGTAGGACTTGTCGATGACGACGTTGCGCCCGCGCGGGCCGATCGTCACCTTGACCGCGTCGGCCAGCGCGTTCACGCCGCGCTCGAGCGCGTGGCGGGCGTCCTCGTTGAACGTGAGAATCTTCGGCATACCTGCTTGTCCTCCCGACACCGATGACCGGTGGGAAACCGCAAGAGCGCGCCCCGCTGGCGGGCCCGGCGCAAACCGGACGGCCGCCAGCGGGGCGCGCCCCTTGCGTTGCTAACCGGCGAGCGGTCTACTTCTCGATGATCGCGAGGACGTCGCGAGCGGAGAGCACGAGGTACTCCTCGCCCGAGTACTTGACCTCGGTGCCGCCGTACTTGCTGTAGAGCACCACGTCGCCGACCTTGACGTCGAGCGGGACGCGCTTGCCGTCCTCGAACCGACCCGGGCCGACCGCGAGGACGGTGCCCTCCTGGGGCTTCTCCTTCGCCGTGTCCGGGATCACGATGCCGGATGCGGTGGTCTGCTCGGCGTCGGAGGGCTGCACAACGATGCGGTCCTCGAGAGGCTTGATAGCAACCTTGGTGGCGGTCGTCACGATCGACCTCCCCCTTCCTGCGCTGGATGAGAGAGCGACCCTGGCGGCCTGCCGTCGCGGGTGAACAGGCGCCTGTTGTCGCTGGCACTCTCACGTGCCGAGTGCCAACCTAGCACCCGCACCACACACGTCAACCAACAAGGTCGGATCTGTCAAGACGGCCGGGATTCGGGCACCGCCCGCCCGACCGCGCCGGCCGCGCCGACTCGCCCCGGCCCCTTCCCGGCGGGCGGCCGCGCAACCGACCCCGACCGCCTTCGGCCACGCAGGATGGGACCCGGACATGATCTGGATGTGGGAGGCCAGGGCGACCCCCGGCCGCCTGGCGGACCTACGGGACTGGGCGATCGACGCGCTCGACGGCCGCGAAGGTGAGGTATATCTCAGTCACCAGCCGGGGGGTGACCTCGTCGTGGTGATCCTCCGGCTGCCCGACCCGCCGCCGACCGACGTGGACGCCGACGCGGCGACCGCCGCTCCCGCCGACCCGGACAGCACCACCAAGGGGCCCGCCACGGCCCCGCTGCCCGCGCCACCCGAGGGACTGGTCGCCGGCGCCCCCCACGCCTGGCCCTTCCGCCAGGTCCACCCCGCCCCGCCGAGTCCACCCGCCCGGCCCAGTCCGTCACGCCCGGCCCAGTCCGTCACGCCCGGCTGAGCCCAACCCCGCCGGCTAGGCCCAACCCGGCCGGCGAGCCCAACCCGGCCCGGCTCACCGAGCCCAGCGCGCCCCGGTGAGCCGGGCCCGCCCGGGTCCCACTTCCGACCGTCCAGGTGTCTGCCTCGGCGGCCGCCGCCTGGTCCGCGGTCAGCCGGCAGCAGCCGCCCGTTGCCCGCGGTCGCCGCCCGGCGCGGGTTCGCCGCCCGTGGGGCAGTCGTCCTGCGGCGGGCACCCGGCGGCCTCGTGGGCCTCGATCTCCCGCCGAGCCGCGTCGCAGGCGGCCGCGCCGTGCGTGGGATCGACGGCCAGCAGCCGCGCGGCGATCCGGCGCAGCAGCGCGACGAACCGCTCCCGCTCCTCCGGCTCCAGCCCGGCGAGCACATGCTGGTCGACGAGGCGGCGGTCCTCCTGGGTCGACGCGTAGAGCCGTGCCCCCTGGTCGGTCGCGGTGATGATGCGGGCCCGCCGGTCGGCCGGGTCGGGGTGGCGCTCGACCAGGCCCGCCCGTTCGAGCTCGTCGACGAGGCGCACCATCACCGTCCGGTCGATGCCGAACCGGCGGGCCACCTCGATCTGGTTTCGCGCCTCGCCGCCGACGGCGGCTCCGAGGACGTGCAGCGCGCGCAGGCCGCCCGGCAGCTCGCCGACCGCGGCGGCCGAGGCCGCGAGGTAGCCGTACTGCACCTGGCCCAGCAGCCAGCCCAGATCCTGCCCGAGGTCCTCGGGCAGGCCGTCGGGCCCGAACTCGGGCTCCGCGGCCGCTGCGGCGTCGCTCACCGCCTCAGGGTACCCGTCCCGGTCAGAGTAATCTCCCCCCAGATGAGTGCTTGCAGAGACGATTTATCCATCAGATAGTCTCTCTGCAGATCTTCGCGACAGCAGAAGATCTCGATTCCCGACGACCTGTGGAACAAACGGAGGCGCCGCAATGCCCAACCTGCTGCACGTGGACGCGAGCCTGGCTCAGGAGGGCTCGACCTCCCGATCGCTGGCCGCCACCTACATCGACGCCTGGCGCGCCGCCCATCCCGAGGGCGCCGTCACCTACCGCGATCTCGCCCTCACGCCCCCGCCGCACCTCGACTGGGCCACCCTGTCGGCCGGCTTCACCCCGCCCGAGCAGCACACCCCGGAGCAGACCGAGGGCGTCAAGCTGCGCGAGGAGCTGATCGGCGAGCTCGAGGCGGCGGACGAGCTCCTGCTGTCGCTGCCGATGTACAACTACTCGGTGCCGTCCACGTTCAAGGCGTGGGTGGACCAGGTGATCCTGGTCGGACGCACCTTGCGGCAGCCGCCGGAGGAGTCGGCGCTCACCGGGAAGCGCGTCACGGTCATCGCCACCCAGGGCGGTTCGTACGGGGTGGGCACGCCCAAGGAGGGCTGGGACCACCAGCTCCCCTTCATCGCCCACGTTCTCGAGTCGCTCGGGGCGACCGACGTCGAGCTGGTCCGGGTGGAGATGACGCTCGCCCCGGTCAACCCGGCGCTGGCCGACTTCACCGACGTGTACGAGCGCAGCCGGGCCGCGGGCGAGAGTGCCCTGCGGGCGCGGGCGGCGGCCTGAGTCAGCGCGACCGGCCGGGGCGCCCCGGCGAGCCGGTCACGGCTCCAGGCGCACCCGGCCGGGCAGCGCGCGTTCGACCTCGTCGAGCAGCGCGGCGTACCCGACCGTGTCGATCGGCCGGGCCCGCATGACGTAGGCGTCGCCGCCGGAGGGCTGGTAATAGCCGCGGCGCACGCCGATGTCGACGAAACCAAGCCGGCTGTACAGCGCCCGCGCGGCATGGTTGTCGGTGCGGACCTCCAGCCCGCAGGAACGGGCCCCGGCCCGACGCGCGTGGCGCAGCAGGGCGATCATCAGCCGGGCGCCGACGCCGCGGCCCCGGACCCGGGGCACGACGCCGACGGTCTGGATGTAGGCGCCGTCGTCGGCGAGCGCCAGCCCCGCGTAACCGATGATCGCCGCCAGGTCGTGGGCGGCCACCCCTCGGGGCTGCCACAGCGCGGTCAGGTAGCGCCGCTGGTCGCCCTGGGCCAGTTCGGACCAGAACAGCTCCGCGGTCCAGGGGTCGGTGGCGAAGACGGTCGGTTCCAGCTCGGCGACGGTGGCGACGTGCCACCAGCGCATCGGGATGAGCACCAGGTCCCAGTCCTGCCCCAGATCCCGGTCCTGCCCCAGATCCTGCCCCAGATCCTGCCCCAGCTCCTGTTCCTGCCCCAGCTCCTGTTCCTGTTCGCGGTTCCGGATCTGTTCGCGGTCCCGGACCTGCTCCTCGGCCCGGTCCTGCACACGGTTCCAGTCCGGTTCGATCGGCGTGGCGGCGCTCGGCGCCACGCCGTCGGGATGCGGTGGCCGCCGCGTCACACCCTGACCGGCTTCGGCGCGTGCGGTTCGGTCGCGTCCGGCCGCCGCAGGTAGAGCGGAGCCAGGACGCTCGGGTCGCGACCGGCCAGCAGGTCCGCCCCGGCGAGACCGACGAGCAGCTCCGGGCGTGGGTACCCGCCCGCCGGCGTGTCCGCGCCCGCCCCGTCAGCCCCGGCCGCGTCGTCGGTGGTGGCGAACCCGGCGAACGGCTCCGGGTACAGCGCCCGGCCGGGGCCGGTGACGGCGTCGACGCCGAGCTCCCGCAACATCTGAGCGACCTGCGCCGGACGCCCCACGGCGGGATCGCCCACCCGCACCCCGCCGACGTAGCGGGCCCAGTAGACCTCGCGGCGCCGCGCGTCGGTGACCACGCCGACCGAGCCGGCCGTGGCCGCGCCGATGCCATCGAGTGAGCAGACGCCGTGCACGGGGATGTCCAGCGCGTCCGCGAAGGCCGCGGCGGTCACCATGCCGACCCGCAGGCTGGTGAAGGGCCCGGGACCGGCTCCCACGACGACGGCCGCGAGGTCCGTCGGGCGCGCGCCCGCCTCGTCGAGGACCGCCCGCATCGACGGCGCGAGCAGCTCCCCGTGGCGGCGAGCGTCGACGGTGACCACGCTCCCCCGGGGCCAGACGTGCACGCCGGGGCCGGCGGGATCACCGGCCGCCGCGCTCACCTGCCGCGCGGGATCGGATGCGGTCAGCTCGGCGAGCGCCACCGCGCACGCGGCCGTGGATGTGTCGAGGGCCAGCACCAGCACTCGTCCAGACTACGGACCGCCGCATCAGCCACGACGAGTACCCACCCCACCGCGGCCCGGCGCAGGCGATGCGCTCAGTCCGGGGCGAGATCGCGCAGCCGCCGCGCCCAGCTCGGACCGGTGGCGACGAGGCGGACCGTCCTGGTCTCGCCGGCCTCGTCGGCGGTGGGCCGGGTGAGCACGAGCTCGAGATGGTCCTGGGCGAGCCCCTCGACCAGCCCCGCGCCCCACTCGACGACGGTCACCGAGGTGTCGGCGTCGGCGTCGAGGTCGAGGTCGTCGACCTCGGTCACCCCGCCGAGCCGGTAGGCATCGACGTGCACGAGCGGGATCCGGCCGTCCGGATAGATCCGCGCGAGCACGAACGTCGGCGAGGTGACCGTCTCCCGCACGCCGAGCCCCGCGGCGATGCCCTGGGTGAGGACCGTCTTGCCCGCGCCGAGCGGGCCGGAGAGCACGAGCAGGTCGCCGGGGCGCAGCAACGCGCTCAGCCGGGCGCCGAAGTCCCGCATCCGGTCCGCCGTGGGCACGACGACCACGTCACGTTGCCGTGCGGCGTTCACGCCCATCNCCTCCTCNCCTCCTCGCCTGCCTGGGCCCGCCGGGACCGGTCAGGCGGCCGTCCCGCCGGCGTCGCGGTCCGCGACCGCCGCCCGTTCGGCCGACGGGGCACCGTCCGCGGCGGCGCCGACCGGGGCGGGCGGGAGTCCCGTCCGCGACCGCGGCAGCGGCAGCGAGACCTCGGCGAGTGACCGCTGCACCAGCCTGCGGATCGCGGCGTTCACCGCCTCGGGCCGCTCCAACATGATGGCGTGGCCGGCGTCCTCCTCGACGACCAGCTCCGCGTCGGGCAGGATCTCGGCGATCGTCCGGCTGTGGGCCACCGGGGTGATCAGGTCGGCGTCGCCGACGACGAGCACGGTGGGGATCCCCGCCAGGCGGGCGGCGGCGGCCAGCCGATCGTTGTCGAGCAGGGTGGGCAGGAACGCGGCGATCACCGCGACCGAGGTGTCCGAGACCATCGTCTCGAGGAACGTGACCACCACCGGCGGCAGATCGGTGGCGCCGAACCCGATCCGGCGGGTCACCTCCCACGACAGGTCGCTGCCCCGCCCGCGAACCCGCTCCAGCAGGCCCGAGGTGTGCCGCATGCCGACGGCGATGCCGGGCAGCACCCGACGCACCACCGCCGTCGCCAGGGCGGGCAGCCCGAGGGTCACCTGGGCCAGCTCCGACGCGCTGGTCGACAGCAGCGCCACCCCGATGATCTGGTCGCCGAAGAGCTCGGGATGGGCATCGGCCAGCCCCAGGACCGCCATACCCCCCATCGAGTGGCCGACGAGGATGATCGGCCCGCTGGGCACCCGGTCGCGGATCACCTGGTAGAGGTCGTCGGCGAGCACGTCGATGGTGCAGCTGCCGACCTCGGACGGCCCGGAGCGCCCGTGCGCGCGCTGGTCGAAGAAGACCATTCGCCCGAGGTCCGCGAGGGCCCGGTGCTGCAGCGTCCAGCACTCGGCGGACACGCAGAACCCGTGGACGAACACCAGTGTCAGCGGCGCGTCCGGCGGACCGGTCTCCTCGACGTGCAGCGGCACGCCGTCGGCCGCGATCACCGTGGCGACCCGGCCGCCGATCGGCCTCAGCTCCGGCTCCGGCGGCGCGTCCGGCCGGTTGCGGCGGCGGTGGATCGCCCGCCGCTGCGCGACCAGGCCGGCCGCGACGGCCGCGCCGACCACACCGACCGATCCCGTGGCGGCGCGCGCCGCCCGGGAACCCGCGAACGGGCTCACGGTCCTCACCATCGGTGCTCCCTCCTCCGGGCTGCCCTGAACCGATGATGCACCGCGGGGGCGCCAGGAGCAGGCGTCACGTGACGCACGCGTAACCACGCTCCGGCCCCGGCGGGTCGGGGCGTGGTCGCGCGTGGGGCGTCGCGACGATCAGGCGAAACCGGGCATCGGGAAGCCGCTGACCAGCTCGGTGACCTGCTCCCGGACCCGACCGATCGTCGCGGTGTCGCCGGCGCCGGCGGCCTTGACGACGTCGTCGATCCAGCCGGCGAGCACCGGCATGTGCGCCGGAGTCAGGCCGCGGGTGGTGATCGCGGCGGTGCCGAGCCGGATGCCGGACGGGTCGAACGGCTTGCGCTTGTCGAAGGGCACCGCGTTGTAGTTCAGCTCGATCCCCGCCGCGTCGAGCGCCTTCGCCGCCGGCTTTCCGCCGATGTCCTTGCCGGTGAGGTCGATCAGGATGAGGTGGTTGTCGGTGCCGCCGGTGACGAGGTCGAACCCGCGCTCCACCAGCGCCTCGGCGAGGGCGCGGGCGTTCGCCACGACCGCGTGGGCGTAGTCGCGGAACGCAGGCGTCGAGGCCTCCCGCAGGGCGACCGCGATGGCCGCCGTGGTGTGGTTGTGCGGGCCGCCCTGCAGGCCGGGGAACACCGCCTTGTCGATCGCCGTGGCGTGCTCGGCGTCGGTGAGCAGCATGGCCCCGCGCGGGCCGCGCAGCGTCTTGTGCGTGGTGGTCGAGATCACCGGAGCGTGGCCGACCGGGGAGGGGTGGGCACCGCCGGCGATCAGCCCGGCGATGTGCGCGATGTCGGCGACGAGCACCGCCCCCACCTCGCGCGCGATCTCGGCGAAGGCCGGGAAGTCGATCGTCCGCGGGATCGCCGTCCCACCACAGAAGATGATCTTCGGTCGCTCGGCGCGGGCGAGGTCCCGCACCTCGTCCAGATCGATCCGGCCGGTGTCCGCACGCAGGCCGTAGCGGACGCTGCGGAACCACTTGCCGGTCGCCGACACGCTCCAACCGTGCGTCAGGTGGCCGCCCATCGGCAGCGACAGCCCCATGACCGTGTCCCCGGGCTGGGCGAAGGCGAGGTAGACGGCCAGGTTCGCCGGCGAGCCGGAATACGGCTGGACGTTGGCGTGCTCGACGCCGAACAGCGCCTTGGCCCGGTCGACGGCCAGCGTCTCGATCGGGTCGACGACCTGCTGACCCTCGTAGTACCGCCGGCCGACGTACCCCTCGGAGTACTTGTTGGTCAGGACGGATCCAGACGCCTCCAGCACCGCGGTGGAGACGTAGTTCTCCGAGGCGATCAGCCTGATCGACGCGTGCTGGCGGGCGGCCTCGGCCTCGACCAGCCCGGCGAGCTCGGGATCGGCGACGGTGAGTTCGGGAAGCGGGGGATTGTGCATGACGACCTCCGGCAGGTCTCGTCCGGCCGGAGGCACCCAGGCGCACGGCACCGACCCGCTCATCGCTCCCCGGTGGTCAGTTCCACCTCTGTGCGCCAGTCGCGACTCCCGTCCAAGTCTAGCCACCGGTCGGCCCGGACCCCGNCAAGGCCGACCTCACCGGCCGCCGACCGCCCCCCTTCACCGCGTATCCCGAGGGACGAATCGGACGCCGAACCCTCTGCCTACGCAGTAGAGCGCGCCGCGGGAGGACCGCCGGAGGCGATCTGACGCAGATCGGTACGGCGCCCGTCACGTCGTGCCCCGGGGTCCGGTCGGTCGGCTGGCCGACAGCACTGCCGGGTCACATCCGGGCCGCCAGGCCGGGCCGAGCCGGGCGGTGTCCCTTACCGTGGAACGAGGCCGGGACGCCCGGCCGGGGCGGTGGATGTTTCGTTGCGGAGGCGGGAATCGTGAAGCTGGCGTGGCGCAGGAGCAGGGACATCCCGGTGAACGCCGGTCGCGGCCTGACCGGCCCGGAGCGGGCCGCCGCGCTCGGGATGGTCGAGGAGTCCGAACCGGAGGCGGAGCTGGAGCTGGAGCCCGCCGCGGCGGCGCCGGCCGCCCCCGGCCCGGTCATGCTGACGCTGACGACCCGTTCCAGGATCGAGCAGGCCGAGCGGGAGGCCGCCGAGGCAGCCGCCCGTCCGGTGCGCCGCCGGATCGAGCGCGGCGCGCTCGGCGGCAGCGCCCCCAGCGGCGGCGGCTGCTCCTCCGGCGGCTGCGGCTGACCCCGCGGGGCCGGCACTGCGGTCGCGCGGGCCAGACGTAGAGGCGCGGGCTAGACGTAGACGCGCGGGACGCGCTGGCCGATCCGGGTGACGATCTCGTAGTTGATGGTGCCCAGCGCTGCGGCCCAGTCGTCCGCGGTCGGCTCGCCGCGGTCGCCCGGGCCGAACAGCCGCACCTCGTCGCCCGCGGCCACCTCGTCGTCCCCGACGTCGAGGACGAACTGGTCCATGCAGACGGTGCCGGCGATGCGCCGCCGGCGGCCACCGAACAGCACCTCTCCGATGTTCGTGGCGGCCCGGGGGATGCCGTCGGCGTAGCCCAGCGGTACCAGGGCGAGCGTCGTCTCCCGCGCCGTGGTGTAGCGGTGGGCGTAGGACACCCCCGTGCCGGCCGGCACCCGCTTGACCAGCGCGGCGTGGCTGACCAGCGACATCGCCGGCCGCAGGCCGAACTGCGCGGGCGGGCCGACCTCCGGGCCCGGGGAGAGCCCGTAGACGGACACCCCGGGCCGCACCAGGTCGAAATGGGCCTCGGGGCTGACCAGGGTCGCCGCGGAGTTCGCGAGGTGCCGCACGGTCGGCGCCAGCCCGGCCTTCTCGGCGATGTCGACAGCGTCCCGGAACGCACCGATCTGGGCCTGCACCGTCGCATGCCCGGGGGCGTCGGCGAACGCGAAGTGGCTCCACACCCCGAACGCCTCGATCAGGCCCTCGGCCTGCAGCGCCGCAGCCAGGTCGCACAACCCCGGCCAGTCGCCGGGCATCGCCCCCGCCCGGCCGAGGCCGGTGTCCGCCTTGAGGTGCACCCGGGCTGGCCGGCCTGCCTGCCGCGCCGCCGCGGCGATCTCCGCGAGGGTCCAGGCTGCGGACGCCGACACGTCGATGCCGGCCGCGATCGCCTCGGCGAAACGCTCACCGGGCGTGGCGAGCCAGCACAGCACCGGCGCGGTGATCCCGGCCGCGCGCAGCGCGAGCGCCTCCTCGAGGACGGCCGTGCCAAGCCAGCTCGCCCCGGCGTCCAGCGCGGCCCGAGCGCAGGGAATCATGCCGTGGCCGTACCCGTCGGCCTTCACGACGGCCATGGTGGCGGCGTCGCCCGCGCGGGCCGCGAGGGCGGCCACCGAGTCGCGGACCGCGTCGAGCTCGACGGCGGCATACGTCCGGGGTTCGCTGCTGGCCGATGCCTCGGTCCCCTGCACGCTCATGGCGGTCACGCTACCCGCCGTGACCACCACCCGGGAGCCCCCGACCCGGCGATGCCAGCAGGTCGGAGATGACCCGAGGCAGCAGGTCGGGCAGGTCGCCGGCGGCGAGCGGCACGGCGGCCCGCTCGGCGGCGCGCCCGTGCAGGTACGCGCCGACCGCCCCGGCACCGGCGGCGGGCAGCCCGGCGGCGAGCAGCGAGCCGATCAGCCCGGTCAGGACGTCCCCCGTGCCGGCGGTACCCAGCCACCCGGAACCGGTCGTGTTCACCCAGGCCGCCCCGGCCGGTTCGACGATCAGGGTGCGGGTGCCCTTGAGCAGGATCACCGCACCCGTCGCCGCGGCGGCCCGCCGGACGGTGGCGAGGCGGTCGGCGGCAAGGTCCTCCGTCGTGCGGTCGGGATCCCAGCCCAGGGCGGCGGCGGTGAGCCGGCCGAACTCGCCTTCGTGCGGGGTGAGGAGAACCGGTGCGTCCCGGGCGCGCAGCGCCGCGGGATCGGCGGTGAGGATCTCCGCCAGCGGGTCGAGGGCGCCCGCGTCGACCACGACCGGCAGGTCGGTGCCGAGCAGTCCGGCCACCAGCTCCCGGACCGCCGGCCCCGGGTCCAGGCCCGGGCCGATCGCCCAGGCCTGGACCCGGCCGACGGCGAGCATGGCCGCGCGGTCCCCGGCCCGGATGGCGGTCACCACCGCCTCGGGATGCGCCAGCCGGACGAAATCCCCCGCCCGACTGGCGACCGGCGTCCCGGAACCGCCGGCGGCCGCGCCGGCGTCGCCCTCCCGCACCGCGTCGCCCTCGTGCGGAGAGGCGCCCTCGTGCGGAGAGGCGCCCTCGCGCAGCGGGTCGCGCTCCGGCACGGCGTGGCCCTCGGTCACGACCCGCAGGTAGCCGGCGCCACCGCGCAGCGCGCCGCCGACGGCGAGCACGGCGGCACCCGGATAGGCGTCGCTGCCCGCGACGAGGCCGAGGACCCCTCGGCGGTACTTGGACGATTCCGGGCCCGGCACCGGGAACATCGCGGCGACGTCGGCGTCGTCGAGCGCCCGCAGGTCGGGTTCGGGCAGCGCCAGCCCGATGTCAACCAGCTCCACACGCCCGGTGTGGGCCGCGCCCGGCATCAGCCACAGGCCGCGCTTGTACGTGCCGAACGTGACGGTGGCACTGGCCCGCACGGCGGGTCCGGCGACGGCGCCGGTGTCCGCGTCGACGCCGCTGGGAACGTCGACGGCCACGGTGCGCTCGGGCGGCGCGAGGGCTGCCAGCCGGGCATGGTCCGCCCGCAGACCGCCGCGTCCACCGATGCCGAGCAACCCGTCCAGGACAAGCTCGGCCCGGCCGAACAGCCCGCGCAGCGTCTCGTCGTCGAGCTCCGGGGCGGGGCCGTGCAGTCTGCCGCCGGCAGCGAGCAGGGCGGCGCTGCCCTCCGGGTGGGTGCGGCCGGGTGCGATCGCGTCGACCCGGGCGCCTCGCGCGGCCAGACGTGCGCCGGCCCACAGGGCGTCACCGCCGTTGTCACCGCCCCCGGCGAGCACGACGATCCGGGCGCCGTGGACGCGGTCGAGGCGGCGGGCGACATGGGCGACCAAGCCGTACACCGCGCGTTGCATGAGGGCACCGGGCGGCAGGCAGGCGAGCAGCCCCGCCTCGGCGTCCCGGATCTGGCTGACCGTGTGCGCGTTCCGCATGCCGCCATGCTGCCCCGCGCCGAGCGGCCGATGCTGCAGGAGCCCCGTGACGCCGGGGTCGCCGCAGCGGCGGCGTTCGACCAGCGGACACCGGGTGGCCGGCGGGCGGCCGGCGATCAGCTCTCGGCGACGACCATCGCGACGGCTACGCCGCCGTCGTGGGTGAGAGACAGGTGCCAGGAGGCGATGTCGAGCCGCGCCGCCGCGGCGGCCACGGTGCCGCGGATCCGCAGCGACGGCCGCCCACCCGCGCCCAGGACGACCTCCGCGTCGTGCCATTCCAACCCGGGGGGTGCCCCGAGCACCTTCGCCACGGCCTCCTTCGCCGCGAACCGGGCGGCCAGCCGCTCCGGTCGGGCCAGACCGCGCTCCGCCGGGGTGAACAGGCGCATCGCGATCCCCGGCGTCCGGGACAGCGTCGCGGCGAAACGGTCGACGTCCACCACGTCGACGCCGACACCGACCACCGCCATCGGGCAAGCGTCCCATACCGGCGCTGCGGCCCACGGCGGACCATGCACCCGCCTCGTCCCGACGCGCCGATCGCGCCGCGGGCGGGCGCACCCCCTCGGATCAGGGCCTCGCCCCGCCCGAAGGGGTGGCACGCCGGCGGATCCGGGCCCGCGGGCCCGGCGGGACCCGCCCCGGGGTCAGGACTTCGCATCCCAGCCCGGCGCGGAGCCGTCGGCCTTCCCGTCACCGTCCTTGCCGGTGGCGTCCTTCCCGGCGGTGTCGGTCTGCTCCGCGGTGTCGGCGCCCTCCGCGGTCGCCGGCTCGCCCTCGTCGCCGGCGAGGATGCGGTAGAGGCTGCGGCGGGTCTCGGTGAGCAGGGACCGGGCGGCGGCGATCTGCGCGTCGTCCCCGGCCTGGGCGACCTGGACCACCGCGGCACCCACCGCGAAGGCCAGGGAGCGCAGGCTGGCCAGCTCGTCGTCGGCGCTGGCCGCGGCGGTCTCCCACGGCTTGCGCTGCCCCACCCGGGACTCGACGTGGGCCCGCCCTGCGTCGGTGAGGTGGAAGACCCGCTTGCCCTCCGCCTCCTCCGCGCGCACGAGCCCCTCGTCGGCGAGCAGGGACAGCACCGGGTAGACCGAGCCGGGGCTCGGCCGCCAGGTGCCGCCGCTGCGCTCGGCCAGCTCGCGGATCATCTGGTAGCCGTGCATGGGCTGCTCGGCGAGCAGGGCCAGCAACGCCTCGCGGACGTCGCCGCGACCCACCCGCGGCCCACGGCCGAAGCCGCCCGGACCACCGAAGCCCGGGCCGAACCCCGGCCCGAACCCGGGACCGGGGAAGCCGCCGAAGGGCGGCCAGCCCGGACCACCGCCGCGGCGCCCGCGCGGCCGGCCCTCACCGGGCCCGCCGTGCTCATGCCGCCCGCCGCCGTGTCCGCCCCGCGCCGTGCGGCTGGTGCGGTCGTGAGCCGCCGACTCCCTCGGCCCGCAACCGCCGGCCTCGCGCTCCGCCCAACCGGCCACCGTCTCGAAGAACTCCGACAGCCGCGCGGGATCGAATCCCGCCGCGCGCCCCCACTTACCCCAGGGCCCCCAGGGGCCTGGAATCGCCTGTGATGTCACGATCTTTCCCTTCATCTCCATGGAAGACCAACGGAAGTCATCCATTCGCCATTGCGTACGCTCACGATATATCGCGATGCTACGTCCGACAAGACAGCCTTGGCGATGCCAGGGACCTGGCCGGTACGATCCGCGCTCGCATTCCGTAGGATTGAACAGTGATCATTTCTGTGTCCGGAGAGAACGGGCACGGCGGGGACGCCGTCACCCCGCTCGAAGCAGCCTTCGAGGAACGTGCCTGCGCACAGCGCGCGGGTACCGACGTGTTCATCGAAGGGGTGAACCTGGCCCTGCTCGGCCGTGTCGAGCAGCTCCGCATCCGGCCCACCAACGCGTCGGGCACGGTCGACGACGACGGGCCGCATGAGGTCCGCCTGGAGGCGGCCGACGACGGGCCGCGCACCGGCTGCACGTGCCCCGAGGGGGCGACCGGCTCGTTCTGCCGCCACGCGGTCGCCGTCGCCCTGGTCGCCACCGGCTCGGCGGGACTCGCCGACGACGACGACGAGGATGCCGACGACGAGGAGAACGGCGGGATCATCGGCGAAGGCTCGCTGTTCACCGACGACCCGGTGCACGCCGCGATGCGGGTGTTCCTCAGCCGCGTCCCCCGCGCCGAGCTCGTGGAAACCCTGCTCGACGCCGCAGACGACAACGAGGCGGTCGCCGACGCCCTCTGGGAGGCCACCGTCGCCTGGCACGGCCGCCAGCACGGCGCCGCCCCCTCCTCCTGACCCTGCCAGCTATCCCGAGGCCAGGGCTCCCCGTGAAGCGCCGAAGGCCCCGCCGCCGATCCCAGGAAGATCGCCGAAGGCGATCTGACGGAAACCCGGCAGCCACCCCGAGGCCAGGGGTCCCCGTGAAGCGCCGAAGGCGCTTCACGGGGGTAGGCCCTATTCGACCGTGACGGACTTGGCGAGGTTGCGCGGCTGGTCGACGTCGAGGCCGCGGGCGAGGGCGAGTTCGCAGGCGAACACCTGTAGCGGCAGGGTCGTCACCAGGGGCGCGAACAAGGACGACGTTGCCGGCACGCGAATGAGATGGTCGGCGTAGGGCTCCACCGCGACGTCGCCGTCCTCGGCGATCACGATGGTCCGCGCGCCACGCGCCCGGACCTCCTGGATGTTCGAAACGATCTTGCCGTGCAGGTGCGCACGCCCGCGCGGTGAGGGCACGACGACGATCACCGGCAGGCCCGGTTCGATGAGCGCGATCGGCCCGTGCTTGAGCTCGCCGGCCGGGAACCCCTCGGCATGCATGTAGGCGAGTTCCTTGAGCTTGAGGGCCCCCTCCAGCGCCACCGGGTAGCCCACGTGGCGGCCGAGGAAGAGCACGGCCTTGGCGTCGGCCAGGCCACGGGCGAGCTCGCGGATCGGTTCGAGCCGGCCCAGCGTCCGCTCCACCAGGTCGGGCATCCGTTGCAGCCGTTCGACGTAGGCGGCGACCTCGTCGCCGTAGAGCACGCCGCGCACCTGCGCCAGGTACAGACCGACGAGCAGGCAGGCCGCGACCTGGCCGAGGAAGGTCTTGGTCGAGGCGACGCCCACCTCCGGCCCACAGCGGGTGTACAGCACCGCGTCGGACTCCCTGGGGATCGTCGACCCGTTCGTGTTGCAGATCGCCAACACCCGGGCCTTCTGCTCCCGGGCGTGCTTGACGGCCATGAGCGTGTCCAGCGTCTCGCCGCTCTGGCTGATCGCTATGACGAGGGTGGAGCGGTCCAGCACGGGATCCCGGTAGCGGAACTCCGAGGCCATCTCGACCTCGCAGGGCAGCCGCGTCCAGTGCTCGACGGCGTACTTCGCGATCAGGCCGGCGTGGTAGGCCGTCCCGCAGGCGACGATGAAGACCTTGTCGACGTCCCGGAAGTCCTGGGCGGACAGCCGCTCCTCGTCGAGGACGATCGCGCCGTCCGCGGACAGCCGACCCCGCAGGGTGTCGGCGAGCGCGGTCGGCTGCTCGTTGATCTCCTTGAGCATGAAGTACGGGTAGCCGCCCTTCTCCGCGGCGCCCGCGTCCCAGTCGACGTGGTACCGGCGCCCCTCGACGACCTCCCCGGCGAAGTCGGTCACGGTGACGCCGTCCCGGCGGGCCTCGACCACCTGGTCCTGGCCGATCTCCATCGCCTCGCGGGTGTGGGCGATGAACGCCGAGACATCGCTGGCGAGGAAGGCCTCCCCCGTCCCCAACCCGACGACCAGCGGGCTGTTGCGCCGGGCGCCGACGACCACCTCGGGNAAGTCGCGGTGCAGCACGACGAGGGTGAAGGCACCCTCCAGCCGGCGGCAGACACGCTGCAGCGCCACGGTCAGCGGGTGCGCTCCCGGCTCGGCGGTGCGGTCGGCCGGCACGCCGGGGCCGGGCGCGGGACCCGTGCCGGGGCGGGTCGGCCGGGGGGTGACGTCCTCCGGGACCGCCGCTGCCTGCGCGGCGGCGGCGTTGCCCAGTTCGACCTCCAGCAGGTGAGCGACGACCTCGGTGTCGGTCTCGCTCGCGAGCTCGTGCCCGATCGCCTCCAGCTCGGCGCGCAGCGCGGCGAAGTTCTCGATGATGCCGTTGTGGATGACGGCGATCGCGCCGGTGCAGTCGGTGTGGGGGTGGGCGTTGGCGTCGGTCGGGCCGCCGTGGGTGGCCCACCGGGTGTGCCCCATCCCGGTCGTCCCGGGCATCGGATCCGCCTCCGAGCCCTCGGACAGCAGCTTCTCCAGGTTGGCGAGCTTGCCGGCCCGCCGCGCCGTCCGCAGGGCCCCGGCACCGACGACCGCGACGCCGGAGGAGTCGTAGCCGCGGTACTCGAGGCGCCGCAGGCCGTTCAACGCGACGTCCAGGGCCGACTGGTCACCGACGTACCCGATGATCCCGCACATGCGACTCAGCGTACGCAGGTTCCCCGGGCGGGCGGACGTGGCCGGCCGTACACCTGGCGAGTTGTCCTGGCGTGGCCTCCCCGGCGGGTTCGGGCGGCCGGGCTCAGCGAGGGGCCGGCAACGCGGCGCGTACGACGGCCGCGAGGCGCTGGGCGGTGTCCCGCGCGACGGCGTCGGTCTCCGCCTCCACCATGACGCGGACCAGCGGCTCGGTGCCCGAGGGCCGCAGCAGCACCCGGNCGCCGTCGCCGAGCTCGGCCTCCGCCGCCGCGACGGCCGCCCGCAGCTCCGGTGAGGTGCCCACCCGGGTCCGATCGACACCGTGCACGTTGACGAGCACCTGCGGCAACCGGGTCATGGCCTTGGCGAGCTCACCGAGGGGCTGGCCGGTCTCGGCGACGCGGCCGAGCAGCCGCAGCGCCGTCAGCAGCCCGTCGCCGGTGGTGGCATGGTCGAGGAAGACGACGTGCCCGCTCTGCTCGCCGCCGAGCACGTAGCCGCCGGCACGCATCGCCTCCACCACGTACCGGTCGCCCACGGGCGTGGTCACGACGGTGATCCCGGCCTCGCGCATCGCGTGGTGGAAGCCCAGGTTCGACATCACGGTGACGACGACCGTGTCGTCGGCCAGTTCGCCGCGCTCGGCCAGGGCGAGCGCGCAGATGGCGAGGATCTGGTCGCCGTCGACGACGTCGCCGGCGGCGTCCACGGCGAGGCAGCGGTCCGCGTCGCCGTCGTGGGCGATGCCGACATCGGCGGACTGTTCCACTACCGCCGCCCGCAGGCTGTCCAGATGGGTGACGCCGCTGC
Source organism: Frankia sp. ACN1ag (assembly GCF_001414035.1). Taxonomy (NCBI): domain Bacteria; kingdom Bacillati; phylum Actinomycetota; class Actinomycetes; order Frankiales; family Frankiaceae; genus Frankia; species Frankia sp. ACN1ag. The sequence continues at coordinate 73,629 of NZ_LJPA01000004.1, forward strand.
CATCGTTGATCGCCGCGCCGTCGCCGTCGGCGTGCAGCGCTACGACGTCCGCCCCGGCGGCGCGCAGCACCCGCGGTGCGAGCGCAGAAGCCGCGCCCTGGGCGCAGTCGACGACGACCCGCAGTCCGTCGAGCCGCACCGGAAGGGCGGCGAGCAGGTGGTCCGCGTAGCGGTCGAGAAGCCCTGGTTCGTCCCGGATCCGCCCGACGTCGGCGCCGACGGGTCGGGGGCCGGGTGGTTGTGCCATCCGCCCCTCGATGGCGTCCTCGACCTCGTCGGGGAGCTTCAGACCACCGGCGGCGAACACCTTGATGCCGTTGTCCGGCATGGGATTGTGGCTGGCGGAGAGCATCACGCCGAAGGTCGCGCCGCTGGCGGCGACCGCGTGTGCCACGGCCGGGGTCGGAGCGACACCGATGCGGGCGACGTCGGCACCCGAAGCGGCCAGACCGGCGACGACCGCGGCCTCGAGGAACTCCCCGGAAGGACGGGTGTCCCGGCCGACGACCACGAGCGGCCGGGGTCGCGCCGACCCGGCGGATCGGCCCGCCGCGCCCAGCAGTTCCACGGCCGCGGAGGCCAGCGACAGCGCCTGCTCCGCGGTGAGGTCGACGTTCGCCACGCCCCGGACACCGTCGGTACCGAAGAGCCTCGTCACTGAGGTCCCCCATGAAGTCGAAGGTTCAGGCGGAGACCGAGGCGCGCACCGGCGGCACCCGTCCCCTCCGTGGAGGCGCCCACCGCGGGGACACGTCCACGGAGGAGACGCAAGGTTAGCGCTTGCTGTACTGCGGAGCCTTGCGGGCCTTCTTCAGCCCGTACTTCTTGCGCTCCTTGACCCGCGCGTCACGAGTCAGGAAGCCGGCCTTCTTGAGAGTAGGCCGTGACTCCTCCTCCGCCAGCGTCAGCGCGCGGGCGAGAGCGAGCCGAAGTGCGCCGGCCTGACCCGACACCCCGCCGCCGTGCAGCCGGGCGACGATGTCGTACGACTCGGCCTTGTCCAGCGCCTTCAGCGGCTCGTTGACGAGCTGCTGGTGCACCTTGTTCGGGAAGTACTCCTCCAGCGTCCGCCCGTTGAGCGTCCACTTCCCGTTGCCGGGGAGCAGGCGCACGCGGACGACCGCCTCCTTGCGCCGCCCGGTGGCGCGGGGGTTGCCCTGTACGTCGGTCACGACAGCCACGTCGCGTTCCTTCCTCGGTTGATGCGTGGTTCCCGTAGCCGGCGCCCGGGGCGGATCAACACCGCCCGCTGACCGGCTGGAGGAGGTCAGCGGTTACTGCGCGACCTGAATGATCTCGAACGGGGTGGGCTGCTGCGCGTCGTGCGGGTGCGTCGGCCCCGCGTAGACCTTCAGCTTGGTGCCCTGGGCGCGGCCGAGCTTGTTCTTCGGCAGCATGCCCTTGATGGCCTTCTCGATGATGATCTGCGGCCGCGTGTCGAGCAGCTCGCCGTACGAGGTGCTGCGCAGACCGCCCGGGAAGCCCGAGTGCCGGTGGTACTGGGCCTGCTGACGCTTGTTCCCGCTCAGCGCGACCTTGCCGGCGTTGACGACGATGACGAAGTCGCCGGTGTCGATGTGCGGGGCGAAGTACGGCTTGTGCTTGCCGCGCAGCAGCGCGGCGGCCTGGGTCGCCAGCCGACCGAGCACCACGTCGGTGGCATCGATGACGTGCCACACACGCTGGACATCCGCGGGCTTGGGCTGGTACGTGCGCACAGGTCTGCCTTCTCGTTCGGACGATCCCGCCTGGAACTCCGAGGGGCCTCGGGCGGATCTCGTCAAGAATGGTGAGCGCGCAGACGGGACGTGTCACGCGCAGCAGTCTTTGAGGTTACCAGGCGATCGGAGCGGACCGTCGAGCGGCCCGACCAGCCATCGCCGGCAGGATGCCAGCCGCACCACGCGTGCCCGACCCACCCGGCCCGTCGAAACCTCGCTGACTGGTCAGTGTATCGGGCGGACAGCGGGCGGGGCGCCCGCGCGGGGATGCCCGCAGACGGGCTGGCACCCTCTGGCGAGCTAGCTATTCTGGCCGAGATGACTGAATTGGGTGGCGAGGGACACGAGAGGCGTGCGGAGTCGGGCGCTCCGCGGCGCGACCGACCGGACCGCGCCGCCCGGTCGGACGACCCGACCGGTTCCGCCGGCAGGCCGTCCGGACCCGCGGGGGATGGCGCAGCGGCTCCCACCGGCGCGGCCGATCTGCCGAGTCCGGCGTCGGCCGGAAGTCAGGACCTGCGCGGTCGCTACGTCAGCTACGACGGTTGGACGCCCCCGAGCGACGATCCCCTGTTCGGCGGCCCACGCAGCTACGCGTTCTCGTTCGACCACCTCGCCGCCGCCGGCCCAGATCCGGACCCGGCCGGGTCGACCTCGTCCGAGGTCTCGACGCCCGAGTCGTNAGCGTCCGAGCAGCCCTCGCACGGGCAGCCGTCGCACGAGCAGCCCTCGCACGAGCAGCCGTCGTACGGGTGGCCGTCGTCCGAGCGGCCGATGGCGGCTTACCCGGACCGGTCGGCCGCGCTACACAGCCCGACGGACGGCACCGGCGCGGCAGGGACGCGCCCGGGCGCTGCCACGGCGGCGTGGCCGGGCCGCCACGAACGTCCGGCGGCCCGGCCGGCCGCCGAGGCCGAGGACTTCGGGATACCGCGGCCAGGGACGGAGCACGCGCCGTCCGAACCGGCGAGCGGCTGGTCGATCCGGGGCTGGTCGGGCGCGCCCGGCCAGCTGACGGGCATCACTCCCCTCACCAACCCGAATCCCCTCATCAACCCGAATCCCCGGACCGAGCCGAATCCCCGGACCGCCACCGGCTCCCCGACCGGCACGACCACCCCTTCCGCCTCGACCGACCTCGGCGACCTGGACGAGCAGGCAGCCGTCGACGGATACGCGGACGGGGACGGGTATCCCGACCGGGACGGGTATCCCGACGAGCCCGGCGGCGGGGAGCACACCGACGCCGGTCCTCCTTCCTCGGCCGAGAAGGGCGAGCGGCCTGGCCTGGCGGGCCGGGCCCGCGGTTCCCGGCGGCTGCTGGCCATCGTCGCCGGGGCCGTCCTGGTGCTCATCGCGGCCGTGGCGGCCGTCGCGTTGCGCGGCGGGGACGACAAGGGCGCCGCCGCGCCGCCCGCGACGGCCTCACTGCCGCCGATACCGGCGAACTTCCTCGACAGCGCCGCGGTCGACTCGGATCCGATAACCCCCGAGGAGTTCTTCCCCGAGCCGTCCGTCGCGGTCGACGGGCGGGGCTACCAGCGACTCGCCCGCAAGCTCGACTCCGGCTGCCCGAACCTCACCGGCGACCTGATCGGCCAGTTGAAGGCCCCGCACTGCCGGCAGGTGGTGCGCTCGCTGTTCCTCAGCCACCCCCAGCAGGGCGGACGGCAGGTACTCGCGGGAGCAACCGTGTTCTCCCTGGACACCAGCGCGACGGCCACCCAGGCCGCGCAGGTGCTCAACCAGGGCCGCGGCGGCATCGTGCCGCTGCCGATCCCGGCGGGCACGATCCAGAACGCGCAGATCACCGGGCCGGGCGGGAACAACTCCTGGCGCAGCGCGCTGAGCCGCGGGCACTACCTCGTCTACACCCAGATCGCGTACGTCGACGGCACCTCGGGCGCGGCCACCGACCCGGCGCTGCGCAACGCCCAGACCGACCTGGCCACGCTCGCCACCGAGCCGATGGGCGACCGGGCGGTGCTCGGGCACGGCCCGCGCCGCTGACGTTCCGGACCTTGCCGCCCACCACACCACCAGCCGGACGGCCGGGAGCGCCCGCCGGGAGACCGCCCTTCCCGGCGGACCTCAGCCGGACGGGGTGGTGGGCACGCGCACGGCCCGGGTGACCTCGGCCCGCGCCGCCAGCTCCGCGTCCGGGGGGTAACGCACCTCGACCAGCGTCAGTCCGTGCGCGGGGGCGACGGTGACAGCCGGATCCCGCAGTCCACGGTGCAGGACCGCGGCCGGCCACTGCGGCGGCCGGCGTCCCTCACCCACCGCCAGCAGCGCCCCGACGAGCGCCCGGACCATCGAGTGGCAGAAGGCGTCCGCCTCCACGTCGGCGACGATCACCCCGTCGGGGCGGCGCAACACATCGAGGCGAAGCAGGGTGCGCACGGTCGTCGCCCCCTCCCGCCGACGGCAGAAGGCCGCGAAGTCGTGCTCCCCGACCAGCAGCAGCGCCGCCGAGGCCATCGCCGGTACGTCCAGCGGCCGCGGCCAGGCGAGCGTGTCGAAACGCCGCAGCGGCTCGGCGCCGAACGGTGCGTCGGTGATGCGGTAGACGTAGCGCCGGGACAGCGCTGAGAACCGGGCGTCGAACCCGGCCGGGGCGGGGGCGAGGCCGGTGACCCGGACCGACCGGTCGAGGACACCGTTGAGCCGCCGGGCGAGCCCGCCGAGCGGCACGTCCGTGGGCAGGTCGACGTGGGCCACCTGCCCGGCGGCGTGCACCCCGGAGTCGGTGCGCCCGGCCACCGTCAGGCGCACGGCCGGCAGCCGGGCGACCCGGATGAGAGCGTCCTCCACGTCGCCCTGCACGGTCCGCTGGCCAGGCTGGCGGGCCCAGCCGGCGAACGGCGTGCCGTCGTAGGCGATGTCCAGGCGCAGCCGAACCAGGCCCGCCGCCCTCGCCGTCACGTCCGCCACGGCGCCGGGCACCGCGTGGGGCACGCACGGACCGGATCCCACGACATCGGACATCTGTCTCTCCCGGTACGGCGGCGCGCCGGTGGGGCACGACGCGGCGGACCCGACGGCACCCCGACGGGCACCCCGACGATGGAACGAACGCGGCGACATGAACGGCGAAGGCCCGCCGCCCATGATGGGCGGCGGGCCTTGCGGGAGCTACTGGCGGGACGCGGGCAGCGGCGGCAGTCCGCGTCCTCGACGAAGAATCGCCGTGGTCAGGACTTCGACTCGGCCGAATCGTCGTCGTCCGTCGCCTCGGCGGTGACCGCCGGCGACTCGGACGCCTGGGCAGTGGGGGTCTCCTCGGCGGCGGGGGCCTGCTCCTCGGCGGACTGCGCGGCCACGGCGGCGGCGGTCGGCGACTCGTTCGCCAGGTCCTCGGCGGCCTCGGCGGTGGCGCCGGTCGGCTTGCGCCGCTCGGCGAAGCGGGTACCGCGCGCGCGCTCGGCCTCGTCGACGGCCTGCTGGCCGACGGTCAGCGCCTCCACCAGCTCGATGCGGGCCAGCGGGGCGTTGTCACCCTTGCGGTTGCCGAGCTTGACGATCCGGGTGTAGCCACCGTTGCGGTTGGCGTACCGCGGGCCGATCTCGGTGAACAGGGTGTGCACCACCGAGTTGTCCCGCACGTGGCGCATGACGCGGCGCCGGGCGTGCAGGTCGCCGCGCTTGGCGAAGGTCACCAGCCGCTCGGCGTACGGGCGCAGCCGCTTGGCCTTGGCCTCGGTGGTGGTGATGCCGCCGTGCTCGAACAGCGCGGTGGCGAGGTTGGCCAGCAGCAGCCGCTCATGTGCGGGGCTGCCGCCGAGCCGGGCGCCCTTCGTTGGCGTGGGCATGATGAGTGCTCCTCGTTCCTTTCACTGTCCCGCCAGGCTGCCCGCCCGTAGGACGGCGGCATGCGCCACCGGAGGTCGTCGAGGGCCCCCGCCGGTGGGCGGGGGCCCTCGTGAAGGTCAGTACTGTTCGGTCTCGACGAACTCCGCGCCGTCGTCGGACGGGTCGGAGAACGCCGGGTTGTAGCCGTCGGTGCCGTAGGTGTCCACGGCCTGACGCGGGTCGAATCCGGGCGGGGAGTCCTTGAGCTGCAGGCCCATCGCGCCGAGCTTCGTCTTGACCTCGTCGATCGACTTCTGCCCGAAGTTGCGGATGTCGAGCAGGTCGGCCTCGCTGCGGGAGACCAGCTCGCCGATCGTGTGGATGCCCTCGCGCTTGAGGCAGTTGTAGGAGCGGACGGTCAGGTCCATCTCCTCGATCGGCAGCGCGAGGTCGGCCGCCAGCGCCGCGTCCGCGGCCGACGGGCCGATGTCCACGCCCTCCGCCTCGGCGTTGAGCTCCTGGGCCAGCCCGAACAGGCCAACCAGGGTCTTGCCGGCGCTCGCCATCGCGTCGCGCGGGGAGATCGACGGCTTCGTCTCCACATCGACGATGAGCCGGTCGAAGTCGGTGCGCTGCTCGACGCGGGTCGCCTCGACCTTGTAGGTCACCTTCAGCACCGGCGAGTAGATCGAGTCGATCGGAATCCGCCCGATCTCCTGGCCGGCCTGCTTGTTCTGGGCCGCGCTGACGTACCCGCGGCCCCGCTCGACGGTCAGCTCGATCTCGAGCTTGCCCTTGTCGTTGAGGGTGGCCAGGCGCAGCTCGGGGTTGTGCACCTCGACGCCGGCCGGCGGGGCGATGTCCGCCGCCGTGACCTCACCGGGGCCCTGCTTGCGCAGGTACATCACCGTCGGCTCGTCGTTGTCGGAGCTGACGACCAGTTCCTTGAGGTTCAGGATCAGGTCGGTCACGTCCTCCTTGACGCCGGGCACGGTGGAGAACTCGTGCAGCACCCCGTCGATGCGGATGCTGGTCACCGAGGCGCCGGGGATGGAGGACAGCAGGGTCCGGCGCAGCGAGTTGCCGAGTGTGTAGCCGAAGCCCGGCTCCAGCGGCTCGATCACGAAACGTGACCGGAACTCGGAGATCGGGTCCTCGACGAGGGTGGGACGCTGAGCGATCAGCATGAGTACGTCCTTCCGACCACGGCGACCGCCATATGACGCCGTGTGGTGCGGGCTCCCGGGTCGGGAGCCGGCGGGTGGGACATCGGTCCGTTCCACCCGCGGGCCCGATGCCCGCCCGCCCACCCGCTGAACCACCCGGGCGGCGCACATGGCACCGGTTGTCGCTTCTCCAGTGTGCCTCGCCGCCACACGGCGGTGGCGGCGGGCACAGTGCCACCGACCCGGCGGCGGGAGGACGGCTCGCCCCGCCGCTGGCGAGCCGGCGGCCGAGCCACCTCCCGCCACCGGCGGGGGCGTCCGGAACTACTTGGAGTAGAGCTCGACGATCAACTGCTCCTGGACCTGGGTGTCGATGACCTGCCGGGCCGGCAGGGAGTGCACCAGGATCCGCATCTGGCTCGGGATGGACTCCAGCCACGCCGGGACGGCCCGGCCCTGGCCCGCGGTCTCCCGGGCGACGATGAACGGGGTGAGCTCCCGGGCCTTCGGCGCGATCTCGACGATGTCGTTCTCGCTGATCCGGTAGCTCGGGATGTCGACCTTGCGCCCGTTGACCTGGACGTGGCCGTGCCGGACGGCCTGGCGGGCGGCGTCGCGGGACGGCGCGAAGCCGCCCCGGTAGACGACGTTGTCGAGGCGCGACTCGAGGATCTTCAGCAGCTCGTCACCGGTCTTGCCGGCCCGCCGGTTCGCCTCGTCGTAGTAGCCCCGGAACTGCTTCTCCAGGATGCCGTAGATCCGCGCGCACTTCTGCTTCTCGCGCTTCTGCAGCAGGTACTCGGAATCCTTGGTGCGGCCCCGACCGTGCTCGCCCGGCGGGTAGGGCCGGATCTCGATCGGGCACTTCGGGGTGTCGCACTTGCTGCCCTTGAGGTACAGCTTCGTCTTCTCGCGGCGGCAACGCTTGCAGTCCGCGCCGGTGTAACGGGCCATCTAGTCCTTCTCTCTCGTCTCCTGGCGCGAACTCGAACGCGACGCCACGACTCCGGCCGGGACGCCGTCCCGGCCGCGATCGCCACGCCGCACGGTCACACCCTGCGCCGCTTCGGCGGGCGGCAACCGTTGTGGGGGGTCGGGGTGACGTCCTGGATCGCCCCGACCTCCAGGCCAGCGGCCTGCAGCGAGCGGATCGCGGTCTCCCGGCCGGAACCGGGGCCCTTCACGAACACGTCGACCTTGCGCATCCCGTGCTCCTGCGCCTTGCGGGCCGCGTTCTCGGCGGCCATCTGCGCGGCGAAGGGGGTGGACTTCCGGGAGCCCTTGAAGCCGACGTGGCCGGCGGAGGCCCAGGAGATCACGTTCCCGGTGGGATCGGTGATCGAGACGATCGTGTTGTTGAACGTGCTCTTGATGTGAGCGTGCCCGTGGGCGACGTTCTTCTTTTCCTTGCGCCGGACCTTCTTGGCGCCGGCGGCGCGAGTCTTGGGAGGCATCTTCGCGTGTGGTCTCCGTCTGCGAGGTCGTCGATCAGTGGTCGTCCGAGGCCGGGCCGAGCGGCCCGCCGGGCGCCCTGACTACTTCTTGCCGGCCTTCTTCTTACCGGCGATGGCACGGCGCGGGCCCTTGCGGGTGCGGGCGTTGGTGTGCGTCCGCTGACCGTGGACCGGCAGGTTCCGCCGATGCCGGAGACCCTGGTAGCAGCCGATCTCCATCTTGCGGCGGATGTCCTGCTTGATCTCCCGGTTGAGGTCGCCCTCCACCCGGTAGTTCGCGTCGATCCACTCGCGCAGCCGGACGATCTCGTCCTCGCTCAGGTCGCGGACGCGGGTGTCCGGGTTGACCCCGGTGGCGGCGAGGGTCTCCCGGGAGCGGGTACGGCCGATCCCGAAGATGTAGGTCAGGGCGATCTCGACCCGCTTCTCGCGGGGGAGGTCGACGCCGGAGAGGCGTGCCATGTACGGATGTTTCCTTCCTGCAACCGGAGGTCTCGGGCGATGCCGCCCCGACCGGCGCAGTGCCGGCCGGGCCCCGGCCTCCGACCGGGGGTGAGACGTCCCGCGCGGGACGCCTGGCATCGCTTGGGTGCGGTGCTCCTCAGCCGGGCCGCGCGGCGCGCGTACGCGCGCCGCCGGCGGGGCGAGGCCCACCCGTCAGTGGCTTCAGCCCTGACGCTGCTTGTGACGCAGGTTGTCGCAGATGACCATGACACGCCCGTGGCGGCGGATCACCTTGCACTTGTCACAGATCTTCTTGACGCTGGGCTTGACCTTCACGGCTGTTGCGGACCTCCTGCGCAGCCGCGGGCCGCGCGTGGCGATGGGATGGTGGTACGGGCGATGTGGAGGAGATCGACTACTTGTAGCGGTAGACGATGCGGCCGCGAGACAGGTCGTAGGGCGAGAGCTCGACCACGACGCGGTCCTCCGGCAGGATCCGGATGTAGTGCTGACGCATCTTGCCGCTGATGTGGGCGAGAACGCGATGACCGTTCTGGAGCTCGACCCGGAACATTGCGTTCGGGAGCGGCTCCACCACACGGCCCTCGATCTCGATGGCCCCGTCCTTCTTCGGCATGTCCTCCGCTGTCCTGACGTCGACGACTGAATCGGCGGTTCGGCCGCGACCGGTCGAGCTGACCGGACATTCGTCCGGAAAGACCCAGGTCAGAGGCCCGGACCCCAGAAGGGACCACGGACCGCCAACCACACTGCCACCGACCGCAACTGCCACGTATCAGGACTGCTATCGACGCGGTGGAGCACACCGGCGTGAGGAGACCGCCAACTGAAGAGTGTACGTGGCCCATCCGTCAAGGGCCAACACAGGCTCAGCCGATGCCGGACGGGGCATCGGCGGGCTGCCCGCAGGCGACGCCGAGCGCGGCGAGTCGAGCAACCCCACCGTCGGGCTCGGTCAGCACCCAGGGGCCTCGCGAGGTGATCGCCACCGAGTGCTCGGTGTGCGCGGCGAGGCTGCCGTCCTGGGTCACGACGGTCCAGTCGTCGGAGAGCACGGTCGTGTCCGGCGAGCCCGTGGTGATCATCGGCTCGATCGCCAGCGCCAGTCCTTCGACCAGGCGGATGCCGCGGCCGGGCCGGCCGTAGTTGAGCACGTGGGGGGGCTGGTGCATCTCGGTGCCGATTCCGTGGCCGCCGTAGTGGTCGACGATGCCGTAGCCGTGCGGGCGGATGTGGCGCTCCACAGCGGCGCTGATGTCGGTGAGCTTGCCACCGAGCTGGGCGGCGGCCAGGCCGGCCCACAGCGAGCCCTCACAGGCCGCGATCAGGTCGAGGGCCTCGCGGGACACCTCACCGACCGGGACGGTGATCGCCGCGTCCCCGTGCCAGCCGTCCACGATCGCGCCGCAGTCGATCGAGATGATGTCGCCCTCGCGCAGCAACCGCCTGCGCGTCGGGATCGCGTGGACGACCTCGTTGTTGACCGAACTGCAGATCGACGCCGGGTACGGCGGCTGGGCATAGCCCTTGAACGAGGGGATTCCGCCGTCGCCGCGGATCGTCTTCTCCGCGAGCGCGTCGAGGTCCGCGGTCGTCACGCCGGGGGCGACCGCCTCGCGCAGCCGGGCGAGCGTCTTGGCGACGAGCAGGCCGGCCACCCGCATCTTGGCGATCTCCGCCGCGGTCTTGATCTGGACGTGCTCTCGTCGCGCCACGCTCTCGCCTCGGTCTGTGTCCGTGTCCTGATCCGATACCCGATGCTAACCGTCAACCCGATGGCGGCAGCACGGACGATCATCCGAACCGCCGACGCCCACCCCGAGGACCGACGCAGGACCGCCGCCCACCGCGAGAGCGGGCAGGCGCTGGGCGGCGGGCGTCTCAGTCCCCGTAGTGCCGCAGCGCGTCGAGCGCCCGATCGGTGACGTTGTCCACCGGGCCGGTGGCGTCGATGCCGATCAGGATGCCCTTCTCGGCGTAGTACGCCACCAGCGGCGACGTCTGGTCCGCGTACACCTCGAGCCGGTGGCGCACGGTCGCGGCCTGGTCATCGTCGCGCTGGAACAGGTCGCCGCCGCACCGGTCGCACAGGCCCTCGACCGACGGCGGGTCGAAGTCGAGATGCCAGATGTGCCCGCAGGCGCGGCACGTCCGCCGGCCGGAGAGCCGCCGCACCACCTCGTCGTCGTCGACAACGAGCTCCAGGACCACGTCCAGGCGGGTTCCCATCCCGTCGAGCATCTGCCCGAGCACCTCGGCCTGGGGCACGTTGCGGGGGAACNCGTCAAGCAGGAAGCCCTTGACCGCGTCGTCCTCGGCGAGCCGGTTGCGAACCATCCCGATGGTGACCTCGTCGGGCACGAGGTCACCGGCATCCATGAAGGTCTTGGCCTTGACGCCCAGTTCGGTTCCCTGTCGCACGTTCGCTCGGAAGATGTCCCCAGTCGAGATCTTGGGGATGGACCGCGCCTGGGCAATGAACGCGGCCTGCGTACCCTTTCCGGCACCGGGCGGTCCCACCAGTACGAGGCGCACTACCGGAGGAAACCTTCGTAATTGCGGAGCATGAGCTGGCTTTCGATCTGCTTCACGGTTTCCAGCCCCACCCCCACCATGATCAGGACCGAGGTGCCCGCGAAGGGGAACGGCTGGTCCTTGGTCAGGTTCAACAGTGCCAACGGAAGGACGGTGATCACTCCGAGGAACAGCGAGCCGGGGAGAGTGATCCGGTCTAGTACGTGTTTGAGGTACTCCGCCGTCGGGTTACCCGGTCTGATCCCGGGGATGAACCCACCATACTTCTTCATGTTGTCCGCGACCTCCGTTGGGTTGAAGGTGATCGCAACATAGAAGTAGGTGAAGGCGATGATGAGTGCGAAGTACGTCACGAGGTAGAGCGGATGGTCCCCGCGAGAGAGATACCTCTGCTCGAAGTCCTGAAAGCCCTGGTTGCTCCACACCTGCCCGGCGAGCTGCGGGAGCTGGAGCAGGGAGGAGGCGAAGATAACGGGGATGATCCCGGCCTGGTTGACCTTGATGGGCAGGTAGGTGGAGGTGCCCCCGTACATCCGCCGGCCGATCAGCCGCTTCGCGTACTGGACCGGGATCCGTCGCTGGGACTGCTCGACGAACACCACGAAGACCATGATCGCGAGCCCCAGCAGAATCACCAGACTGAACACCACGCCGCCGGCGACCTGGAGGATCCGGCTGCCCTCGGAGGGAAGGCGCGCCGCGATCGAGGTAAAGATCAGCAGAGACATGCCGTTGCCGACGCCACGCGCCGTGATCAGCTCGCCCATCCACATGATGACCGAGGTACCGGCGGTCATCGTGATGACGATCGTCGCGACCCGGAACAGGCTCGTGTCCGGGATGATGGCGGCCGAGCAGCTCGGGAAGAGCCGTCCGCTGCGGGCCAGCGCCACGATGCCGGTCGCCTGCAGAACGCCGAGCGCGATCGTCAGGTAGCGGGTGTACTGGGTGAGCTTCTGCTCGCCCGAGCTGCCTTCCTTCTTGAGCTGCTCGAGGCGGGGGATCACGACGACGAGCAACTGGATGATGATGCTCGAGGTGATGTAGGGCATGATGCCCAGCGCGAAGATGGAGAGCTGGAGCAGTGCGCCACCGCTGAAGAGGTTGATCAGCGAGTAGACGTTGCTGCTGTCCGCGCTCGCGCTGTTGAGGCAGGTGTTGACCGCGCGGGTTGAGACGCCGGGCGACGGCATGACGCTGCCGAACCGGAACAGCACCACGATCCCGACGGTGAACAGCAGCTTCTTGCGCAGGTCAGGAGTGCGGAATGCCCGCGTGAAGGCGGTGAGCACGGCTCCTCCTGCTGGGATTGCGGACCGACGGGGAGTGGACATCCTGCCCTGTGCGGAGCGCCTACGGCGGCCGGCGGCCGACGTCGGTTAGGCGACTGTAACAGGACACCCGGTCCACTCGTCCGGACATCACGCCCAGTAAGCAGCGGTGGCCGGGAAGAACCAGTCTGATGCCGGTGCGCGCCGCCTGTTGCGCGGGCTGCCCGGACAAGCAGGGCGAGGGACGGCCGTGGGGCCGCCCCTCGCCCGGGGTCTCAACTCTGGGTGACGCTCCCGCCGGCAGCCGCGATCTTCTCCCGCGCGGATGCCGAGAACGCGTCGGCGCTGACGTGCAGCGCGACGTCGATGTCGCCGTTGCCCAGCACCTTCACCGGCAGCTTGGCGCGCACGGCCCCCTTGGCCACGAGGTCGGCCTTGGCCACCTCGCCGCCCGCAGGGAACAGCTCGGCCAGCGTGGACAGGTTCACCACCTGGTACTCCACCCGGGCCGGGTTGCTGAAGCCCTTGAGCTTGGGCAGCCGCATGTGCAGGGGCATCTGGCCACCCTCGAACCGGGCGGGCACCTGCTTGCGGGCCTTGGAGCCCTTGGTGCCACGACCGGCCGTCTTGCCCTTGGAGCCCTCACCGCGACCGACGCGGATCCGGCTGCGGTGGGCGCCGGGCGCCGGACGCAGGTGATGCACCTTCAGGCCACGGCCACGCTCGGTCTGCGCCGAGCCGGCGTCGCCCTTGGCGGTCTCACCGTTGGGGGTCTCGCCCTTGGGGGTCTCGCCCTTGTCGGTCTTGGTCAGTTCGGCCATGGCTAGGAGTCCACCTCCTCGACCCGGACAAGATGGGTCACAGTCCTGATCATCCCGCGAACCTCGGGACGGTCGTCACGGACGGTTGTGGCGTTGATCTTCCGCAGGCCGAGGGTCCGGAGCGTGGCCCGCTGGTTGTGGGTGCCGCCGATCCCCGAACGGATCTGCGTGATGCGCAGCTTGGCCATCACACACCGGCCCCGGCCGCGCGGGCGCGCAGCATGGCCGGCGGGGCGACGTCCTCGAGCGGCAGACCGCGTCGGGCCGCGATCTCCTCGGGCCGCATGAGGCCGCGCAGGGCGGCCACCGTCGCGTGCACGATGTTGATCGGGTTCGACGAGCCGAGCGACTTCGACAGTACGTCGTGCACACCGGCGCACTCCAGCACGGCGCGCACCGGACCGCCGGCGATCACACCGGTACCGGGCGAGGCCGGCTTGAGCAGGACGACGCCCGCCGCCTCCTCACCCTGCACCGGGTGCGGGATCGTCGAGCCGATCCGGGGCACCTTGAAGAAGTGCTTCTTGGCCTCCTCGACGCCCTTGGCGATGGCGGCGGGGACCTCCTTGGCCTTGCCGTAGCCGACGCCGACGGTCCCGTCGGCGTCACCGACCACGACGAGGGCCGTGAAGCTGAAGCGACGACCACCCTTGACGACCTTGGCGACGCGGTTGATCGCGACGACCCGCTCGACGTAGGCGTTCTTCTCCTGGGCCGGGCCGCCGCCCGACCGGTCCCGGCGTTCCCGACGGTCCGAGCCGCCGGACCCGCCGCCGCGGCGCTGCTGGCCTGGCATCTACAACATCTCCCTGTGCTGGCTGTACTGGGTGGCTTGGGGCTGAGCGGTCATCAGAAGTCCAGCCCGCTTTCCCGCGCCGCATCCGCGAGCGCGGCGATGCGACCGGCGTAGGTCCGGCCGCCGCGGTCGAACACGACCGCGTCGATCCCGGCCGCCTTCGCCCGCTGGGCGACCAGTTCGCCGACCTTGCGGGCCTGGGCCGACTTGTCGCCCTCGCCACCGCGCAGGGTGACGTCCAGGGTGGACGCCGAGGCGAGCGTGTGGCCGGCGGCGTCGTCGATGACCTGGGCGTAGATGTGCCGCGAGGACCGGGTGACGACGAGCCGGGGGCGGGACTGGGTGCCCGCCACCTTCTTGCGCACGCGGACATGCCGACGGAGCTTCGCGGTCCGCCGACGCGCGCTGGCGCCGAGGCTCACTGCCATGATCTATCTCCTACTTCCCGGTCTTCCCGACCTTGCGGCGGACGACCTCGCCCTGGTAGCGCACGCCCTTGCCCTTGTACGGGTCGGGCTTGCGCAGTCCGCGGATCTTCGCGGAGACCTCACCGACCAACTGCTTGTCGATCCCGTGGACCACGAAGCGGGTCNGGGTCTGCACCTCGAAGCGGATGCCCTCGGNGGCCTTGACCGGGACGGGGTGGCTGTAGCCGAGCGCGAACTCCAGGTCGGAGCCCTTCGCCTGGACGCGGTAACCGACGCCGACGATCTCCAGGGTCTTGGAGTACCCGGTGGTGACGCCGGTGACCATGTTGGAGACCAGGGTGCGGGTCAGGCCGTGCAGCGAGNGGGACCGGCGTTCGTCGTCCGGGCGGGTCACGACGAGCTGACCCTCCTCCCGGTTGACTCCGATCGGCTCGACCACGACGTGGCTCAGGGTGCCCTTGGGCCCCTTGACGGTAACGGTCGCCCCCTCGACGGTGATGTCGACACCGCTGGGGACGGGAATGGGCAGGCGCCCGATCCGAGACATCGCTCGCCTTCCTTACCAGACGTAGGCGAGGACTTCCCCGCCCACGCCCCGCTTGCCCGCCTGCTTGTCGGTCAGCAGCCCCGACGAGGTGGAGATGATGGCAACGCCCAGTCCCCCGAGCACCCTGGGGAGGTTCGTCGCCTTGGCGTAGACCCGCAGGCCCGGCTTGCTGATGCGCTTGATCCCGGCGATCGAACGCTCGCGGTTCGGGCCGTACTTCAGATCGATGACCAGGGAGTGGCCGACGCCGCCAGCCGAGGTCGCGTCCTCGACGTGCCAGCTGGAGATGTAGCCCTCCTGCTGGAGGATCTCGGCGATGTGGGTCTTGATCTTGCTGTGGGGCATCACCACTCGGTCGTGGTAGGCCCGGCTGGCGTTGCGGACACGCGTGAGCATGTCCGCAATCGGGTCGGTCATCGTCATGGCTTGACGCCTTTCTCACGGCGGTTCCCGCCGGCGCCGGGGATCGTCCCCGGCAGCCGTCGTGTGGGCCTGCCGCGATCGGGGGGAGGTGCGGAGGTGGAGCGGTCTATCGGGAAGCTCCCGTGTCTACCGGGAAGCTCCCGTGTCTACCGGGAAGCTCCCGTGTCTACCGGGAAGCTCCCGTGTCTACCAGGAGCTCTTGGTGATGCCGGGCAGCTCGCCGCGGTGCGCCATCTGCCGCAGGCAGACCCGGCAGAGTCCGAAGACCCGGTACACGGAGCGGGAGCGGCCGCAACGCTGGCAGCGCGTGTAACCGCGCACCGCGTACTTCGGCTTGCGGTTCGACTTCTCGATCAGTGCCTTCTTGGCCATCTGTCTAGTTCTCCCGGAAGGGGAAGCCCAGCGCCCGCAGGAGCGCCCGGCCCTCGTCGTCGGTGGTCGCGGTGGTGACGACCGTGATGTCCATGCCCCGAACCCGGTCGATCCGGTCGATGTCGATCTCGTGGAAGATCGACTGCTCGGTGACGCCGAACGTGTAGTTGCCCGCGCCATCGAACTGCTTCGGCGACAGTCCGCGGAAGTCACGGATGCGCGGCAGCGCGATGGAGACCAGGCGGTCGAGGAACTCCCACATCCGGTCGCCGCGCAGGGTCACCTTCGCCCCGATCGGCATTCCCTCGCGCAGCTTGAACTGGGCGATGGACTTCTTCGCCCGCCGCACGGCCGGCTTCTGGCCGGTGATCGCGGCAAGGTCGCGCACGGCGCCGTCGATGAGCTTCGCGTCCCGGGCGGCGTCGCCGACGCCCATGTTGACGACGACCTTCACGACGCCGGGGATCTGCATGACGTTGCGGTAGGAGAACTCCTCCCGCAGCGTCGTGGTGATCTCGTCGCGGTACCGCTGCTTGAGCCGTGGGACCGGGCGAGCACCGGTGGTCCGGTCTTCGGTGGTCACAGTCATTTGATCTCGATTCCCAACTGCTCGACTGCTCGCTCGGCCTACAGCTCGGCGCCGGTGCGCCGGGAGATGCGGACCTTGGTGCCGTCCTCGTTGATGCGGTACCCGATCCTGGTCGGCCGTCCGTCCGACGGGTCGACGATCATCACGTTGCTCACGTGGATCGGCNCCTCCTGGGTGACGATGCCCCCGGACTGCGAGCCCCGCGCGCTCTGCTGGACGCGGGTGTGCCGGGTGATCCGGTTCGCGCCCTCGACGAGGACCTTGTTCTGCTCGGGGTAGGCCCGGATGACCTTCCCCTTCAGTCCGCGGTCCTTGCCGGTGATGATCTGGACCGTGTCACCCTTCTTGATCTTCAAAGTGGCCACGGTCACAGCACCTCCGGCGCCAGCGAGATGATCTTCATGAACTTCTTGTCACGCAGCTCCCGGCCGACCGGCCCGAAGATGCGGGTGCCCCGGGGGTCACCACCGTCCCGGATAAGCACCGCCGCGTTCTCGTCGAAACGGATGTAGGAGCCGTCCGGCCGCCGGCGCTCCTTGGTGGTGCGCACCACGACCGCCTTGACCACGTCGCCGCGCTTCACGCCGGCGCCGGGCAGGGCATCCTTGACCGTGCCGACGATGATGTCGCCGATCCCCGCGTAACGACGCCCAGAGCCGCCAAGCACCCGGATGCAGAGAATCTCCCGCGCTCCGGTGTTGTCGGCGACCCGAAGTCGCGACTCCTGCTGAATCACTTTCCGCTCCTGATCACCCGGTACCGCTGATCAACCGGTACTGCATCGGACCCGGTCACCCGGGCGCCGGGGGCTGGTTCGCCCACGGGGCCGACTTGCCCCTGGGGCTTCCTCGCCCCGGAACTACTTGGCCTTCTCCAGGACCTGCACGACCCGCCACCGCTTGGTGGCCGACAGCGGCCGGGTCTCCATCAGCAGCACGCGGTCGCCGACACCGACGGTGCCGTGCTCATCGTGCGCCTTGACCTTCTTCGTCCGGCGGATCGTCTTGCCGTACAGCGGGTGCTGCACGCGGTCCTCGACCGCGACCACGACGGTCTTGGTCATCTTGTCGCTGACCACGAGGCCCTCGCGGACCTTGCGGAAGCCGCGGTCCGCGACCGCCGCCTCGGTGTTCTGCGAAGCCTCCTGGGAGGCCGTCTCGTCTGCCACTGCCCTCACGCCCGTTCCGACTGCGTCGCGTCATCGTCCGCCGCACCGGCGACCAGCGCCGGATCGCCGGTGATACCCAGCTCCCGTTCGCGCATCACCGTGTAGATCTTGGCGATGTCACGCCGCACGGCACGCAGCCGCCGGTTGTTGGAAAGCTGCCCGGTCGCCGCCTGGAACCGGAGGTTGAACAGCTCCTCCTTGGCCTCCCGGAGCTTGTCGACGAGCTCGTCGCCCGACAGGCTCCGCAGCTCGTCCGCGGTAGCGACAGCCATCACGCACCACCTTCACGAACCACGAAACGGCACTTCATCGGCAGCTTGTGGATCGCGCGCCGCATCGCCTCCCGGGCCACGGGCTCCGCGACTCCGGACAGCTCGAACAGCACCCGGCCCGGCTTCACGTTCGCGACCCACCACTCGGGCGAGCCCTTGCCGGAACCCATCCGGGTCTCGGCGGGCTTCTTGGTCAGCGGGCGGTCCGGGTAGATGTTGATCCAGACCTTGCCGCCACGGCGGATGTGGCGGGTCATCGCGATACGCGCCGACTCGATCTGCCGGTTCGTCACGTAGGCCGACTCCAGGGCCTGGATCCCGTACTCGCCAAATGTGACGCGGGTTCCGCCCTTGGCCGCACCGGTCCGCCCGGGGTGGTGCTGCTTGCGGTGCGCGACCTTCCGGGGAATCAGCATGATCTATTCCTCCGCCTTCTCCGGAGTGCCCGTCGTCGCGGCGGCGGCCGGCGTGGCGGCCGACTCGGTCGCGGCGGTGGCGGGCGCGGTCGGCTCGGCCGCCGGGGCCTGCGACGGCGCGGCCTCGGGCGCGGTGGTCTCGGGTGCGGTCGACTCGGGTGCGGTCGTCTCAGGTGCAGCGGTCTCGGGAGCAGCGGTCTCGGGAGCCGGCGCGTTCCCGCCGCGCCCCCGGCGCTCGCTGCGCGCCGCGGCGCGACCGGCGTCGGTACCGCCCTGCGTGGTGCCGGACGAGCCGGAACGCGGCCCGCGGCGCGGACGGTCCCGACGGGTCTGACGCTGCAGCGCCTCCTGCGCCTCGCGCTCGGCCCGGCTCTGGACAATGTCGCCCTTGTAGATCCAGACCTTCACGCCGATGCGGCCGAAGTTCGTCCGGGCCTCGTAGAAGCCGTAGTCGATGTCCGCCCGCAGGGTGTGCAGCGGCACCCGGCCCTCGCGGTAGAACTCCGACCGGCTCATCTCGGCGCCGCCGAGGCGACCCGAGCACTGGACCCGGATGCCCTTGGCGCCGCCCTTCATCGCCGTCTGCATCGCCTTGCGCATGGCGCGGCGGAAGCTGACGCGGCTGGAGAGCTGCTCGGCCACGCCCTGGGCGACGAGCTGCGCGTCGACCTCGGGGTTCTTGACCTCGAGAATGTTGAGCTGCACCTGCTTGCCGGTGAGCTTCTCCAGGTCGCCGCGGATGCGGTCGGCCTCGGCCCCGCGGCGTCCGATCACGATGCCCGGGCGCGCGGTGTGGATGTCCACCCGCAGTCGACCCTGGGTCCGCTCGATGTCGACCCGGCTGATACCGGCCCGCTCCATGCCCCGCGACATCATCTTGCGGATCTTCACGTCCTCGCCGACGTACGCCTTGTACTGCTTGTCGGCGTACCAGCGGGAGGTGAACTCCGAGGTGATGCCAAGCCGGAACCCGTGCGGGTTGACCTTCTGTCCCACTACCGGGCCCTCCTAGTCGTCTTCGCGCCCCGACCGGCCGCGGAGACCGGCTCCCGGCTCTCCACCACGACGGTGATGTGGCTGGTGCGCTTGCGGATCCGGTAGGCCCGGCCCTGGGCGCGGGGCCGGATGCGCTTGAGCGTCGGCCCCTCGTCCACGTAGACCTCACCCACCCACAGGGTGGCGGGGTCGAGGCTGTGGTTGTTCTCGGCGTTCGCCGCGGCGCTGGCGACGACCTTGTAGACGTCGTCGCTGGCCGCCTGGGGGGCGAACCGGAGGATGTCCAGCGCCTCGCTGACCGACCGGCCGCGCACCAGGTCGACGACCCGGCGAGCCTTCGTCGGCGAGACCCGCACGTAGCGGGCCGACGCCTTGGCGCCCGGCAGGCCGGCGCGGGTCACGCCCTCGACGAGATCGTCAGCCACGGCGCGACCTCCGGTCCTCCTTGACGTGGCCGCGGAACGTCCGGGTCGGGGCGAACTCGCCGAGCTTGTGCCCGACCATGCCCTCGGTGATGAAGACCGGGACGTGCTTGCGGCCATCGTNCACGGCGATCGTGTGCCCCAGCATGTCGGGGATCACGGTGGAGCGCCGCGACCAGGTCTTGATGACGTGCTTGGTGCCCTTCGAGTTCTGCACGTCCACCTTCTTGAGCAGGTGGTCGTCGACGAACGGGCCCTTCTTCAGACTGCGTGGCATGGCTGTGTCTCCTCCTTCCTGCTCAGATCCGGTGGGTACGGGGGGCGGACGGCGGGCTCACGGGCGCCGGGGTCCGGGTGCGTGAGGTCACTACCGCCGCCTGTTCTGCTTGCGACGACGCACGATGAGCGCGTCGGACGACTTGTGGTTGGCGCGGGTCCGCCCCTCCGGACGGCCCTTCGGGTTGACCGGGTGGCGACCACCGGAGGTCTTGCCCTCACCACCACCGTGCGGGTGGTCGACCGGGTTCATCGCGACACCACGCACGGTGGGCCGGCGGCCCTTCCAGCGCATCCGGCCGGCCTTACCCCAGTTGATGTTGCTCTGCTCGGCGTTGCCGACCTCGCCGACGGTGGCGCGGCAGCGGACGTCCACGTTGCGGATCTCGCCCGAGGGCATCCGCAACTGGGCGTAGGGGCCGTCCTTCGCGACGAGCTGCACGCTGGCGCCGGCGCTGCGGGCGATCTTCGCGCCGCCGCCGGGACGCAGCTCGATGGCGTGCACCACGGTGCCGGTCGGGATGTTGCGCAGCGGCAGGGCGTTGCCGGGCTTGATGTCGGCGCCCACCCCGGAGCTGACCTGGTCACCCTGCTTGAGCTTGACCGGCGCGATGATGTAGCGCTTCTCGCCGTCGGCGTAGTGCAGCAGCGCGATGCGGGCCGTGCGGTTCGGGTCGTACTCGATGTGCGCGACCTTCGCCGGCACGCCGTCCTTGTCCCGCCGGAAGTCGATGATCCGGTAGGCCCGCTTGTGGCCGCCGCCCTGGTGCCGGGTGGTGATCCGGCCGTGGACGTTACGTCCGCCCTTGGAGTGCAGCGGGCGGACCAGCGACTTCTCCGGGTGGTCACGGGTGATCTCGACGAAGTCGGCCACGCTCGCGCCACGACGCCCCGGCGTCGTCGGCTTGTACCTACGAATTCCCATGGCTTCCTACCGTCCCTGGCCCGTCGACCGGTGGGCCGCCGCCGCGGCGCGGCGCACGCGCTCAGGCACCGGGGCCTCCGAAGATCTCGATCGTGTCACCGGGAGCCAGGCTCACCAGGGCCCGCTTGGTCGCGGACCGGTGTCCCCAGCCGTGCTTGGTCCGCTTGCGCTTGCCCTGCCGGTTGATGGTGTTCACCCGCAGGACGCGCACGCTGAAGATCTGCTGGACCGCGAGCTTGATCTGGGTCTTGTTCGCGTCCGGGTGCACGATGAAGGTGTAGACGTTCTCGTCGAGCAGGCCGTAGCTCTTCTCGGAGACGACCGGCCGCAGGATCACGTCACGCGGGTCGGGAATCACTTGTTCTCCTCCGCCCCGGCCGCGGCGGGCGACGCCGGACGGCTGTCGCGGGCGAGGAACGCGGCCAGCGCCTCCTCGGTGAAGACGACGTCGTCGCTCACCAGCACGTCGTAGGTGTTGAGCTGGCCCGGATCGAGCAGGTGCACCGCCGCGACGTTGCGCAGGCTCTTCCAGGTCAGTTCGTCAGTGCGGCTCGCGACCACCAGCACGCGGCGGGTGTCCGCGACCGTGCGCAGCGCCGTCACCGCAGCCTTCGTCGACGGCGTCTCGCCGGAGACCAGCGAGGACACGACGTGGACCCGGTTGTTGCGCGCCCGATCGGACAGCGCGCCGCGCAGCGCGGCGGCCTTCATCTTCTTCGGGGTGCGCTGGTCGTAGCTGCGCGGGGTCGGGCCGTGCACGACGCCACCGCCGGTGAACTGCGGAGCGCGCAGTGAGCCCTGCCGGGCGCGGCCGGTGCCCTTCTGCCGGTACGGCTTGCGACCACCGCCGCGGACCTCGCCGCGGGTCTTGGTGGCGTGGGTGCCCTGTCGGG
This sequence comes from Frankia sp. ACN1ag, assembly GCF_001414035.1. Lineage (NCBI taxonomy): Bacteria > Bacillati > Actinomycetota > Actinomycetes > Frankiales > Frankiaceae > Frankia > Frankia sp. ACN1ag. The sequence goes on from NZ_LJPA01000004.1 coordinate 95,377, forward strand.
CCGCCGCGAGCTGCGCGACCACGACCTGGTGGATCAGCGGGACGTTCAGCGGCACGTCGAACACGCCACCGGGCAGCTCAGCGCTGCCACCGTCACCGCCGTTCGGCGCGTGCACCGAGACGGTGCGCGTGGTGGTGGCATCCGGATCGGATGCGGTCGCCACCGGGCTCATGCCGAGACCTCCTCACCGGCGCCGACCGTCGCGGCCGGGGCGATCGCCTCGGGCGCCGGGCGCTTGGCCGCGCTGCGCACGAAGACGAGACCGCCGTCCGGGCCGGGAATCGCGCCCTTCACCAGCAGAAAGCCACGCTCGGTGTCGACGGCGTGGATGGTCAGGCCCGGCGTGGTGGTGCGCGCGTGGCCCATCCGGCCCGCCATGCGCAGGCCCTTGAAGACGCGGCCGGGGGTGGCGCAGCCGCCGACCGAACCCGGCGAGCGGTGCTTGCGCTCGACGCCGTGCCCGGCGCCCAGGCCCTTGAAGCCGTGGCGCTTCATGACACCGGCGAAGCCCTTGCCCTTGGAGGTGCCGGTGACGTCGACGACGGTCCCCGGGACGAACACCTCGCCGGTCAGCTCCTGGCCGGGCCGGTAGTTCGCGGCATCGGCGGTGCGCAGCTCGACGAGGNGGCGCCGCGGCGTCACCCCGCTCGTGGCGAAGTGCCCACGGGTCGGCTTGTTGATCTTACGCGGGTCGATCTCGCCGTAACCGAGCTGGACGGCCGAGTATCCGTCCGAGTCAGGCGTCTTGACCTGCGTGACGACGTTGGGTCCGGCCTTGATGACGGTGACCGGCACGACGCGGTTGTTCGCGTCCCATACCTGGGTCATCCCGAGCTTGGTGCCCAGGAGCCCTCTGTAGTTGCGGATGAGCATGACTGCGCCGGCCCCTCTTACAGCTTGATCTCGATGTCGACACCGGCGGGGAGATCGAGACGCATCAGCGAGTCGACCGTCTTCGGCGTCGGGTCAAGGATGTCGATCAGCCGCTTGTGCGTCCGCATCTCGAAGTGCTCGCGGCTGTCCTTGTACTTGTGCGGCGACCGGATGACGCAGTAGATGTTCTTCTCCGTCGGCAGCGGCACCGGTCCCGCGACCTGCGCACCCGTCCGGGTCACCGTCTCGACGATCTTCCGCGCCGAGCTGTCGATGACCTCGTGGTCATAGGCCTTGAGCCGAATGCGGATCTTCTGTGCCGCCATGGTGGGCTTCGCCTGTCCTGTCTGTCTCGTCCGGCCGGTACCGCTACCGGGTCACCGCCCGTAGATCCACGCCGCCGCCGGTGGCGCGAGGCCCGTGCCCCGCCGCCGGCGAAGGGAATCTGCCGGTTACCGCTGTCTCGTGCCGGCCTGAGCGTCGATCGATCGACGCTCAGGCCGGATTACCTGCCACGTCGGCAGCCGGGTGGCGCCGGCAGCCGGGCCGCCCGGGTGGTGCGGGCAATCGCGCCGCCCGAGCAGCAATGTGGGCGGTGGGCCCGGGGGCTCCGGACCCACCGCCCACCGCTACTACTTGAGAACCTTCGTGACCTGGCCCGCGCCGACGGTCCGGCCACCCTCGCGGATGGCGAAGCGCAGACCCTCCTCCATGGCGATCGGCTGGATGAGCTCGACCGTCATCTCGGTGTTGTCGCCCGGCATGACCATCTCGGTGCCCTCGGGGAGGGTCACGACGCCGGTCACGTCGGTGGTGCGGAAGTAGAACTGCGGCCGGTAGTTCTTGAAGAACGGCGTGTGGCGGCCGCCCTCGTCCTTGTTCAGGATGTAGACGCGCGCCTCGAACACCGTGTGCGGGGTGATCGTCTTGGGCTTGACGATGACCTGGCCGCGCTCGACGTCCTCGCGCTTGATGCCGCGCAGGAGCAGGCCCACGTTGTCGCCGGCACGCCCCTCGTCGAGCAGCTTGCGGAACATCTCGACGCCGGTCACGGTCGTCGTGGTGGTCTCCGGCTTGATGCCGACGATCTCCACGGTCTCGTTGACCTTGACGATTCCACGCTCGACGCGGCCGGTGACGACCGTGCCACGACCGGTGATCGTGAAGACGTCCTCGATCGGCATGAGGAACGGCCGGTCAATGTCACGCTGCGGCTCGGGGATCGAGTCGTCGACCGCGGCCATGAGCTCGAGGAGCTTGGCGCCCCACTCCTTGTCGCCCTCCAGCGCCTTGAGCGCGGAGACGCGGATGACCGGGACGTCGTCACCCGGGAACTCGTACGAGCTGAGCAGCTCGCGAACCTCGAGCTCGACGAGCTCGAGGATCTCCTCGTCGTCGACCATGTCGGCCTTGTTCAGCGCGACGACGATGTAGGGCACGCCGACCTGACGCGCGAGGAGCACGTGCTCCTTCGTCTGCGGCATCGGGCCGTCGGTCGCGGACACCACCAGGATCGCCCCGTCCATCTGGGCGGCTCCGGTGATCATGTTCTTGATGTAGTCCGCGTGCCCCGGGCAGTCGACGTGCGCGTAGTGCCGCTTGTCGGTCTGGTACTCGACGTGCGCGATCGAGATCGTGATACCGCGGGCCTTCTCCTCCGGCGCCTTGTCGATCTGGTCGAACGGCGTGAAGGGGTTGAGCTCCGGGTGCGCGTCGTGCAGGACCTTGGTGATCGCCGCGGTCAGCGTGGTCTTGCCATGGTCGATGTGACCGATGGTGCCGATATTGACGTGCGGCTTCGTCCGCTCGAACTTCTGCTTCGCCACGGGTGTCCCTCCAAGGACGGGTGGTGTCGTGCTGTGTAGTCAGGTCGGGGAGGTGCTCACGCCACGAGGGCGGTCACTCCCCCCTCGCCTTGGCGATGATCTCCTTGGCGACGTTCGCAGGAACCTCGGCGTAGGAGTCGAACTGCATCGAGTAGCTGGCCCGGCCGGACGTCTTCGACCGCAGGTCGCCGACGTAGCCGAACATCTCCGACAGCGGCACCTGCGCCCGCACGATTCGGGAGCCGCCCCGCTCCTCCATCGCCTGGATCTGTCCGCGGCGGGAGTTCAGGTCGCCGATGACGTCCCCCATGTGGTCCTCGGGGGTGGTCACCTCGACGGCCATCAGCGGCTCGAGGAGCACGGGATCGGCCTTGCGGGCCGCGTCCTTGAACGCCATCGAACCGGCGATCTTGAAGGCGAGCTCGGACGAGTCCACGTCGTGGAACTGGCCGTCCAGGAGGGTGACCTTGACGTCGACCAGCGGGTAGCCGGCGAGCACGCCGAACTCCATGGCCTCCTGGCAGCCGGCGTCCACCGACGGGATGTACTCCCTGGGGATGCGGCCGCCGGTGACCTTGTTCTCGAACTCGTAGCCGCCGCCGTCGCCGCCGGAGGGCTCCAGGTTGATGATCACTCGGGCGTACTGGCCGGACCCACCCGTCTGCTTCTTGTGGGTGTAGTCGACCTTCTCCACCTTGCGGCGGATGGTCTCCCGGTAGGCCACCTGCGGCTTGCCGACGTTCGCCTCGACACCGAACTCGCGGCGCATGCGGTCGACCAGCACGTCGAGGTGCAGCTCGCCCATGCCGGCGATGATCGTCTGCCCGGTCTCCTCGTCGGTCCGGACCTGGAAGGTCGGGTCCTCCTCGGCGAGCCGCTGGATGGCGGTGCCCAGCTTCTGCTGGTCGGCCTTCGTCTTCGGCTCGATCGCGACGTGGATGACCGGCGCCGGGAACGTCATCGACTCCAGGATCACCGGGGCGTTCGGGTCGCAGAGCGTGTCACCGGTGGTGGTGTTCTTCAGCCCCACCACGGCGACGATCTGCCCCGCACCGACGCCGTCCCGGTCCTCCCGGTGGTTGGCGTGCATCTGCAGGATGCGCCCGATGCGCTCCTTGCGGTCCTTCGTCGAGTTCAGCACCGGCGAGCCGCCGGTCAACCTGCCGGAGTACACCCGGATGTACGTCAGCTTGCCGACGTACGGGTCACTCATGATCTTGAAGGCAAGCGCCGAGAACGGCTCGTCCTCGCTGGGCTCGCGGCGAACCTCGGTGTCCTCGTCGTTGACCGCGTGGCCGACGGTGGCGCCGATGTCCAGCGGGTTCGGCAGGAACTCGACGACCGCGTCGAGCATCGGCTGGACGCCCTTGTTCTTGAACGCGGAGCCGCACAGCACCGGGTTGAGCTTGCTCGCGAGGGTTCCGCGCCGCAGGCCGGCCACGAGCTGCTCCTCGGAGGGCTCGACACCCTCGAGGTAAAGCTCCATGAGCTCGTCGTCATTCTCGGCGACCGTCTCCAGGAGCTTGTCGCGCCACTCCTGCGCGGCCTCGAGGTGATCGCGCGGGATGTCGACGGTCTCGTAGGAAGCGCCCTTGTCCTCGCTCTGCCAGAGGAGGCCCTTCATCCGGATCAGGTCGATGACGCCGCGGAAGTCGGACTCCACGCCCCAGGGGAGCTGGATGACGNCCGGCGTCGCGTCGAGCCGTTCGACCATCATGTCGACGCAGCGGTGGAACTCGGCGCCGACACGGTCCATCTTGTTGACGAAGGCGATCCGCGGCACGTTGTACCGGTCGGCCTGCTTCCAGACCGTCTCGCTCTGCGGTTCGACACCGGCGACGGCGTCGAACACCGCCACGGCGCCGTCGAGGACGCGCAGCGACCGCTCGACCTCGACCGTGAAGTCGACGTGGCCGGGCGTGTCGATGATGTTGATGGTGTGGTCGCGCCAGATACAGGTGGTGGCCGCGGAGGTGATGGTGATCCCCCGCTCCTGCTCCTGCTCCATCCAGTCCATCGTCGCGCCACCCTCGTGAACCTCACCGATCTTGTAGTTCACACCGGTGTAGAAGAGGATGCGCTCNGTCGTGGTGGTCTTGCCCGCGTCGATATGGGCCATGATCCCGATGTTGCGGGTACTGGCCAGCGAGGAACGTACGTCAGATGGCATGTCGAGCTACCAGCGGTAGTGGGCGAAGGCCTTGTTGGACTCCGCCATCTTGTGGGTGTCCTCCCGGCGCTTCACGCTGGCGCCGAGGCCGTTGCTCGCGTCGATGAGCTCGTTCATCAGCCGCTCGGTCATCGTCTTCTCGCGACGAGCCCGGGAGTAGCCGACGATCCAGCGCAGAGCGAGAGTCGTGCTGCGGCCGGCGCGAACCTCGACCGGCACCTGGTAGGTGGCGCCACCGACCCGGCGGCTGCGCACCTCCAGGGTGGGCTTGACGTTGTCGAGCGCCCGCTTGAGCGTGACGACCGGGTCGTTGCCGGTCTTGTTCTTCGCGCCTTCCAGCGCGCCGTACACGATGCGCTCCGCGACCGACTTCTTGCCGCTCATCAGCACCTTGTTCACCAGCGCGGTCACCAGCGGCGACCCGTACACCGGGTCAACCACGACGGCGTGCTTGGGCGCGGGCCCCTTGCGCGGCATCAGCCCTTCTCCTTCTTCGCGCCGTAGCGGCTACGAGCCTGCTTGCGGTTACGGACGCCCTGCGTGTCGAGAGCGCCTCGGACGATCTTGTACCGAACGCCCGGAAGGTCCTTCACTCGACCGCCGCGAACCAGGACGATCGAGTGCTCCTGCAGGTTGTGGCCGACGCCGGGAATGTAGGCGGTGACCTCGATCCCGCTGTTCAGCCGGACACGCGCGACCTTGCGCAGCGCCGAGTTCGGCTTCTTGGGGGTGGTCGTGTAGACGCGGGTGCACACACCACGACGCTGAGGGCTCCCCTTGAGTGCCGGGGTCTTGGTCTTCTCGACCTTGTCCTGCCGGCCCTTGCGGACCAGCTGCTGGATCGTGGGCAACGCCGCTCCCGTTCCTGTGACGCCTCGTCGTACTGCCTTGGGCAACCAGACCGGTACGCCGGCCTACCTGCTTTCCTTGCGAACCGCACCAGGGCCACCGCGGTGACCTCGACCGGCTTCTCCGACCCACGCGGTCGGGCGTGTCGCGCCGTTTCGCCCGAAGAGGATCACAAATTCGATTGATCCAACTGCGGTGGACAGCGCGCCATCCCGCCCGGCCGCTTCGCGGAACCGAGCCCGACAGTCGCCGACGGACACCCAGGCGGTGACTTTACGTCAGCCTGCCAGGCACCACGGCGCCACATCGAAGTGCAAGACGCACGCCGGAGTCACGTGGACTCCGGCCACAGGAATCAACAGTACTCCACGGCCGCGTCACGTGTCGAACGGGGTATCGGCCGACGTCCGACGCAGACACCGCAGCCCCACAAGCCCGCGACCTCGGACGGCGGGCGCGGCCGTCGCGCGCGACACAGCACACCGGCGGCCCAGAAACTCGCAATCGACCAGAACCCGGTACAGCCCGGGCATCCCACCGACCCGCGTCGAACGGGCCCACCGGAGCCGACAATCCACTACCCGCATGGCGGGGCGGCCGGACTCCGGCATCAGCACCGAAGGCAGNGGGCCGGACACCGGAACCCGGGACCTCCGCGTCCCTGGTACCCCTCGGCCCTGGCACATCCATGGTTCTGGTGGATCCATGGCCGTAGTACATCCACGGTCCTGGTCCTGGCACGCTGTACGAGACAGCACGATACCGGCACCGGAGGTCCTCGAGGACATGTTTGACGCAGTTGGCTCGCCGCCGCCGCCGGCCGCCCCGCCCGCCCGGCCGACCCGGGCCGAGCTGCTCGCCGCCTACGACACCGCGGTCCCGGACCTCCTCGCCCCGCGGACCACCGTGCTGCTGTGCGGGATCAACCCGTCCCTGGAGTCCGGGGCGACCGGCTTCCACTTCGGCACGCCGAGCAACCGGCTGTGGCCGGTCCTGCACCTCGCCGGGTTCACCCCGCGCCGGCTGCACCCCAGCGAGACCGCAGAGCTGACCAGCCGCGGCATCAGCATCACCAACCTGGTCAACCGGTCCACCGCACGCGCCGACGAGATCAGCGACGACGAGGTGCGGGCCGGCGTCGCCCCGCTCACCGAGCTCGTCGAGCGGATCTCGCCGCGCTGGGTGGCCTTCCTCGGCCTGGCCGCCTACCGGGTCGGCTTCGGCCGGCGCCGTGCGCAGGTCGGTCGGCAGCCGGAGACCCTGGGCCCGGCGGGCGTCTGGCTGCTACCCAACCCCAGCGGTCTGAACGCCCACTACCAGCTGCCCGATCTGGTCCGGGTGTACGGCGAGCTGCGCGAGGCCGCCTACGCCGACCAGTGACGCCGGAGTCCCGGAGCCGTCGGTCCGACGCCGTCCTCGCGCCGCAACACGCACGCCGCGCCGACACCACGACCGGCCCGGTGACCTGGGAGCGGCCCCACCTGCCTCTTCCACGGGGACAGATCGGGCACCGAACCCTGTGGAAGAGACAGGAAGGCGCTCTCCCACGCATCCGCCCCCATCGCCCGAGCCGTCGCCCGTCTCCGTCACACCGCTGGACGTCACGGAATGTGACAAGCGGACGGGAAGGAACCCCTGCGGGGCTGCCCTAGCGTCGAGCGTCCTCGAGCAGGTCGGCGGGTAGCCGGTCGCCGACGGGGGCGAGGAAGTCGGCGTCGGGCGGCGCTTCGACCTCGATGCGCGCGCCGCCGGCCCAGGCGGCGTCGAAGGCGAGCCGCCAGGAATGCAGGAAGGTGCGGGTCGCCGGCGCCTTGTCGAACAGGGGGTCGCCGTCGATCGGATGGCCGATCCAGGCCAGGTGCACCCGGATCTGATGGCGCCGTCCGGTCCGCGGCGTCGCGGCGAGCAGGGTGTGCTCGCCGCCCTCCCGGAGTCGGGCGAACGTGGTGACCGAGGGATAGGTCCGTACGTGGCCGAAGACCGCCTCGGGCGGGACGGACCAGTGCCCCTCGTCCGCCCCCTCGGTGGACGCGAGCGGATGGCCGGACGCGGGCGCGTCGGCGGACCCGAACAGGGACGCGGTGATGTCGGCGCGGTTCGCGGCCACCCGGACCCGGCTCTTGCGGCCGACGCTGAGCGGCAGGTCGATGGTCCCCGTCGCGGGCAGGCCGCGGGTGCGGGTCAGGGCGAGGTAGCGCTTGTCGACCGTGCGCCGCTGGAACTGCCTGGTCAGGTCGCCGTGGAAGCGCAACTCCTTGGCGAACAGCACGATCCCGGACGTGACCTTGTCGATCCGGTGCACGGGGAACAGCTCTTCGCCGGCGTCGGCGGCGAGCCGCACAAGGTCGGTGTCGTGCCGCTCCCCCATGACCGAGATGCCGGCGGGCTTGTCGAGCGCGAGGACCGCCTCATCCTCGTGGATCGTGTGCAGGCGCCGGATAGCGGCCCAGTCCATCACCAGCCCCCACTCGTCGGTCAGCCATCGTCATCTCGGCCATCCCGGTCCGACTTCCTTGCCGTTCTGGGGGCCTCCGCGCCCGAAACGTCCCCCAGAACGGCAAGAAGCCATCGCTGGCGCGGGCGCGCGGGCGCGCGGGCCCGGCGTGGAGTCGGGCGTGGAACGCCGCCGGCCCGGTGTCCCCGGACAGGGGGCACCGGGCCGGCGGGATCGGCTCAGCGGTTCCGGGTCAGCGGAAGTCGCCCGAGCTGCGGTAGTCGAACTCGTCCAGCGGGACGGCCTGGCCGGAGCCGGTGCCGAACGCGCCGTACTCCACGCTGCCGCCGTCCTCGTACGCGCCGACGGAGTACATCGCGGCGCGCGCCTCCTCGGTCGGCTCGACCCGGATGTTGCGGTACCGGGAGATGCCGGTACCGGCCGGGATGAGCTTGCCGATGATGACGTTCTCCTTCAGGCCGACGAGCGAGTCCGACCGGGCGTTGATCGCCGCGTCGGTGAGCACTCGGGTCGTCTCCTGGAAGGAGGCCGCCGACAGCCACNACTCGGTGGCCAGCGACGCCTTGGTGATCCCCATCAGCACCGGGCGAGCCGAGGCCGGCTGGCCGCCGGACTCCACCACCCGGCNGTTCTCCGACTCGAACCGGGCCCGCTCACACAGCTCGCCGGGCAGCAGGTTGGTCTCGCCGGACTCCAGNACGTTCACCCGCTTGAGCATCTGGCGGATGATGATCTCGATGTGCTTGTCGTGGATCGACACACCCTGCGACCGGTACACCTCCTGGACCTGGTCGACCAGGTGGAGCTGGACCTGGCGCGGGCCGAGGATGCGCAGCACCTCGTGCGGGTCGACGGCACCGTCGACCACCTGGTTGCCGACCTCGATGCGGTCGCCCTCGCGGACCCGCAGGCGCGAGCGCCGCGAGACCGGGTAGGCGATCTCCTCGCTGCCGTCGTCCGGCACCACCACGACCTTGAAGGTCTTCTCGGTTTCCTCGATCTTCACGCGACCGGAGACCTCGGTGATGGGCGCCTTGCCCTTCGGGCTACGGGCCTCGAACAGCTCGACGACACGCGGCAGACCCTGGGTGATGTCATCGCCAGCGACACCACCGCTGTGGAAGGTACGCATCGTCAGCTGGGTGCCGGGCTCGCCGATGGACTGGGCGGCGACGATCCCGACGGCCTCGCCGACGTCGACCAGCTTGCCGGTGGCCAGCGAACGCCCGTAGCACTGGGCGCACACCCCCATCCGGGACTCGCAGGTCAGCGCCGAACGCACCCGGACCGACTCGATGCCGGCCTCGATGATCTGGCCGATCGCCACGTCCCCGGCGTCGGTGCCGGCGGGCACGATGATCTCGCCGTGCTCGTCGACGGCGTCGGAGGCCAGCGTCCGCGCGTACGCCGAGGTCTCGGCGTAGCGGTCGCGCACGAGCACGCCGTCCGCGCCGCGCCGGGCGATCCGGGTCAGGATGCCCCGCTCGGTGCCGCAGTCCTCCTCGCGGACGATGACGTCCTGGCTGACGTCGACGAGCCGGCGGGTCAGGTAGCCGGAGTCGGCGGTCCGCAGCGCGGTGTCGGCGAGACCCTTGCGGGCACCGTGGGTCGAGATGAAGTACTCGAGCACGGTGAGGCCCTCGCGGAAGTTCGCCTTGATCGGCCGCGGGATGATCTCACCCTTCGGGTTGGAGACCAGGCCACGCATGCCGGCGAGCTGCCGGATCTGCATCATGTTTCCGGCGGCTCCGGAGTTGACCAGCACGTAGACCGGGTTGGTCTGCGGGAAGTTCTTCTCCATCGCCTCGGCGATCTTGTTCGTCGCCTCGGTCCAGATCTGCACCAGCTCGCTGCGGCGCTCCTCGTCGGACAGGAAGCCGCGGTCGAACTGCTTCTGCACCCGGTCGGCGCGCTGCTCGTAGTCGTCGAGGATCTCGGCCTTGTTCGGCGGCGCGACGACGTCCTCGATCGCGACGGTGACCCCGGACCGGGTGGCCCAGTAGAAACCGGCGCTCTTCAGGGCGTCCAGGGTCGCCGCGACCTGGATCTTCGGGTACCGCTCGGCCAGGTCGTTGACGATCGCGGCCTGGGCCTTCTTGTTGAGCTGGGCGTTGATGAAGGGGTAGCCCTCCGGCAGCGCCTCGTTGAGCAGGCAGCGGCCGAACGTGGTCTCCAGGGTGAACACGTCCCCGGTGACCCAGTCGGCCGGCGGCACCCAGTCCGACGGCGGGGTGGTGTCGCGCAGCCGGACGCTGATCCGCGCCTGCAGCGCGATCTCCCGGGCGTCGAAGGCCATCTGCGCCTCGGCGACCGAGGAGAACGCCCGCCCCTCCCCGACGGCGCCCTCGGCCAGCGTCGACAGGTGGAACACGCCGGTCACCATGTCGAGGCTGGGCATCGCCAGCGGCCGGCCGGACGCCGGCGAGAGGATGTTGTTGCTCGACAGCATCAGGATCCGTGCCTCGGCCTGCGCCTCGGCGGACAGCGGCAGGTGCACCGCCATCTGGTCACCGTCGAAGTCGGCGTTGAAGGCCGTGCAGACCAGCGGGTGGATCTGGATGGCCTTGCCCTCGACGAGCTGCGGCTCGAAGGCCTGGATGCCGAGGCGGTGCAGGGTCGGCGCCCGGTTGAGCAGCACCGGGTGCTCGGTGATGACCTCCTCGAGCACGTCCCAGACGACCGGGCGGGCCCGCTCCACCATCCGCTTCGCCGACTTGATGTTCTGCGCGTGGTTGAGGTCCACCAGGCGCTTCATCACGAACGGCTTGAACAGCTCCAGCGCCATCTGCTTGGGCAGACCGCACTGGTGCAGCTTGAGCTGCGGACCGACGACGATGACCGACCGGCCGGAGTAGTCGACCCGCTTGCCGAGCAGGTTCTGGCGGAACCGGCCCTGCTTGCCCTTGAGCATGTCGGACAACGACTTCAGCGGGCGGTTACCCGGGCCGGTGACCGGCCGGCCGCGGCGGCCGTTGTCGAACAGTGCGTCGACGGCCTCCTGCAGCATCCGCTTCTCGTTGTTGACGATGATCTCGGGCGCGCCGAGGTCGAGCAGCCGCTTGAGCCGGTTGTTCCGGTTGATCACCCGGCGGTACAGGTCGTTGAGGTCGGACGTGGCGAACCGGCCGCCGTCGAGCTGCACCATCGGCCGCAGGTCCGGCGGGATCACCGGGACGCAGTCGAGCACCATCCCCATCGGGGAGTTGCGGGTGTTCAGGAACGCCGAGACGACCTTGAGCCGCTTGAGCGCGCGGGCCTTCTTCTGCCCCTTGCCGCTGCGGATGGTCTCGCGCAGCGACTCCGCCTCCGCGGCCAGGTCGAAGTCGGCGAGCCGGCGCTGCAGCGCCTCGGCGCCCATGCCGCCGTCGAAGTACTGGCCGAACCGGTCGCGCAGCTCGCGGTAGAGCAGCTCGTCCGGCTCCAGGTCCTGGACCTTCATGTTCTTGAAGCGGTCGAAGACCCGGTCCAGATCATCGATCTTGCGCTGCGCGCGGTCACGGATCTGGCGCATCTCGCGCTCGGCCGACTCGCGGACCTTGCGCCGCGCGTCGCCCTTGGCACCCTCGGCCTCGAGCTGCGCGAGGTCGGTTTCGAGCCGCTTCTGCCGGGTCTCGACGTCGGCGTTCTTCTTGTCCTCGAGCTGCTGCTTCTCGACGCCCATGCGGGCCTCGAGGGTGGGCAGGTCGCGGTGGCGCGCCTCGGCGTCGACCTTGGTGATCATGTAGGCGGCGAAGTAGATGACCTTCTCGAGGTCCTTCGGCGCCAGGTCCAGCAGGTAGCCGAGCCGGCTCGGGACACCCTTGAAGTACCAGATGTGGGTGACCGGGGCGGCCAGCTCGATGTGCCCCATGCGCTCACGGCGCACCTTGGCGCGGGTGACCTCGACGCCACAGCGCTCGCAGATGATGCCCTTGAACCGGACCCGCTTGTACTTGCCGCAGTAGCACTCCCAGTCCCGGGTCGGACCGAAGATCTTCTCGCAGAAGAGCCCGTCCTTCTCCGGCTTCAGGGTGCGGTAGTTGATCGTCTCCGGCTTCTTGACCTCACCGTGCGACCACTGACGGATGTCGTCCGCGGTGGCAAGACCGATGCGCAGTTCGTCGAAGAAGTTGACGTCCAGCAAGACTGTCGCCTGCTCTCTCTTTCTCGGTCGGGACGCTGGAGTCGGATGGACCGCCGGGGGTCCGCCGCCGCCTCACGGCGGGCGGATCGGGCCCCCGGCGCCCGCTCAGACCTCCTCGACGCTGCTCGGCTCCCGCCGGGACAGGTCGATCCCGAGTTCCTCCGCCGCACGGAAGACGTCCTCGTCGGTGTCACGCATCTCGATCTGCACACCGTCGCTGGAGAGGACCTCGACGTTGAGGCACAGCGACTGCATCTCCTTGATGAGCACCTTGAACGACTCCGGGATGCCGGGCTCCGGAATGTTCTCGCCCTTGACGATCGCCTCGTAGACCTTGACTCGGCCCACGACGTCGTCGGACTTGATGGTCAGCAGCTCCTGCAGGGCGTAGGCGGCGCCGTACGCCTCCAGCGCCCACACCTCCATCTCGCCGAACCGCTGGCCACCGAACTGCGCCTTACCACCCAGGGGCTGCTGGGTGATCATCGAGTAGGGACCGGTCGACCGAGCGTGGATCTTGTCGTCGACCAGGTGAAGCAGCTTGAGGATGTAGATGTAGCCGACCGCCACCGGGTAGGGGTACGGCTCGCCGGTGCGGCCGTCGAACAGCGTGGCCTTGCCGGAGGAGCCGATGAGCTGGACCCCGTCCCGGTTCGGGAGGGTGGAGTCGAGCAGACCGGTGATCTCCTCCTCGCGGGCGCCGTCGAAGACCGGCGTGGCCACGTTGGTCCCGGGGGTGGACGAGTCCGCCCCGATCCCGCGCAGCCGCTCCTTCCAGTCCTCGGTGCCGGCGTCCACCTGCCAGCCGGTCTTGGCCACCCACCCGAGGTGGGTCTCCAGGATCTGGCCGATGTTCATCCGGCGGGGGACGCCGTGCGGGTTGAGCACGATGTCCACCGGCGTGCCGTCCTCGAGGAACGGCATGTCCTCCTGCGGGAGGATCTTGGCGATGACGCCCTTGTTGCCGTGCCGGCCGGCGAGCTTGTCGCCGTCGGTGATCTTCCGCTTCTGGGCGACGTAGACCCGGACCAGCTCGTTGACGCCGGGCGGCAGCTCGTCGCCGTCCTCGCGGGAGAACACCCGCACGCCGATGACCTTGCCGGACTCGCCGTGCGGCACCTTCAGCGAGGTGTCGCGGACCTCCCGGGCCTTCTCCCCGAAGATCGCCCGCAGCAGCCGCTCCTCGGGGGTCAGCTCGGTCTCGCCCTTCGGGGTGACCTTGCCGACCAGGACGTCACCGGGCGAGACCTCGGCGCCGATCCGGATGATCCCGCGCTCGTCGAGGTCGGCGAGGACCTCCTCGGCGACGTTGGGGATGTCGCGGGTGATCTCCTCCGGGCCGAGCTTGGTGTCCCGGGCGTCGACCTCGTGCTCCTCGATGTGGATCGAGGACAGCACGTCGTCCTGCACGAGGCGCTGCGACAGGATGATCGCGTCCTCGTAGTTGTGCCCCTCCCACGGCATGAAGGCGACCAGCAGGTTCTTGCCGAGCGCCATCTCGCCGTTGTCGGTGCACGGGCCGTCCGCGATGACCTGGCCGGCCTCGACCCGGTCCCCCTCGAACACGATCGGCTTCTGGTTGATGCAGGTGCCCTGGTTCGACCGGCGGAACTTCGCCAGCCGGTAGGTACGCCGGGTGCCGTCGTCGTGCATGACGGTGATGTAGTCCGCCGAGAGGTCCTCGACGACGCCGGCCTGGACGCAGACGACCACGTCGCCGGCGTCCTTGGCCGCGCGGGCCTCCATCCCGGTGCCGACCAGCGGCGCCTCGGAACGCAGCAGTGGCACCGACTGGCGCTGCATGTTGGAGCCCATGAGCGCGCGGTTGGCGTCGTCGTGCTCGAGGAACGGGATCATGGCCGTGGCCACGGACACCATCTGCCGCGGCGAGACGTCCATGTAGTCGACCTCGTCCGGCGGGATGAACTCGACCTCACCGCCCTTGCGGCGGACCAGCACGCGGNCCTCGGCGAACGTGCCGTCGGGGCTCAGCGGCGTGTTGGCCTGCGCCTTGACGTGCCGGTCCTCCTCGTCCGCGGTGAGGTAGTCGATCTGGTCGGTGACCCGGCCGTTGACGACCTTGCGGTACGGCGTCTCGACGAAGCCGAACGGGTTGACCCGCGCGAACGTCGACAGCGAGCCGATGAGGCCGATGTTCGGGCCTTCCGGCGTCTCGATCGGGCACATCCGGCCGTAGTGGCTGGGGTGCACGTCGCGGACCTCGAAGCCGGCCCGCTCCCGGGACAGACCACCGGGACCCAGCGCCGACAGGCGGCGCTTGTGGGTCAGGCCGGCCAGCGGGTTGGTCTGGTCCATGAACTGCGACAACTGGCTGGTGCCGAAGAACTCCTTGATGGAGGCGACGACCGGCCGGATGTTGATCAGGGTCTGCGGCGTGATCGCCTCGACGTCCTGGGTGGTCATCCGCTCGCGGACGACCCGCTCCATCCGGGCGAGCCCCAGCCGGACCTGGTTCTGGATCAGCTCACCGACCGTGCGCAGCCGCCGGTTGCCGAAGTGGTCGATGTCGTCGACCTCGTACTCGGCCGGGTCGGCGCCCGCGTGCAACTTGACGACGTACTCGATCGTGCGCACGATGTCATCCTCAGTGAGGACGCCGACGTCGTGGGCGATCTCCAGAGTGAGCTTCTTGTTCACCTTGTAGCGGCCGACCTTCGCCAGGTCGTAGCGCTTGGGGTTGAAGAAGAGGTTCTCGAGCAGGGTCTGCGCCGACTCCCGCGTCGGCGGCTCGCCCGGGCGCAGCTTGCGGTAGATGTCCAGCAGCGCGTCGTCCTGGCTGGCCGTGTGGTCCTTCTCCAGGGTGATGCGCATCGACGGGAAGTCGCCGAACCGCTCCAGGATGCGCGCCTCGTCCCAGCCCAGCGCCTTGAGCAGGACCGTCACCGACTGACGGCGCTTGCGGTCGATCCGAACCCCGACGGTGTCCCGCTTGTCGATCTCGAACTCGAGCCAGGNCCCGCGCGACGGGATCACCTTGCAGGAGTACAGGTCCTTGTCCGACGCCTTGTCCAGGCTGCGTTCGAAGTACACCCCCGGCGACCGGACGAGCTGGCTGACCACCACACGCTCGGTCCCGTTGATGACGAAGGTGCCCTTGGGGGTCATGAGCGGGAAGTCGCCCATGAAGACCGTCTGGCTCTTGATCTCACCGGTGGTGTTGTTGGTGAACTCGGCCGTGACGAACAGCGGGGCCGAGAAGGTCATGTCCTTGTCCTTGCACTCCTCCACGGAGTACTTGGGCGGCTCGAACCGGTGGTCCCGGAAGGACAGGGACATGGAGCCGGAGAAGTCCTCGATCGGGGAGATCTCCTCGAAGACCTCCTCCAGACCTGAGGTGATCGGAACATCGTCCCGGCCCGAGTCGATGGCCTCCTGAACCCGCTCCGCCCAGGCGTCACTACCGATCAGCCAATCGAAGGACTGCGTCTGAAGAGCAAGGAGATCCGGGACCTCGAGGGGCTCGATGATCTTAGCGAACGAGATGCGGGAGGAAGAGCGCGAGGCGGCCAAGGTGGTCCTTCCGGGTGGCCTGATCGTCGGGCTGGCGTCGCGGACGTCAAGGATCCGTCGGGGGGGTGGTCAGGTGATCAGTGTCTCGCTACGGTTGTCGGGAACAGCGACGGGGGGTGCCCCGTCGGTGAGAGGATGACCGCGAGGCGCATCGGTGCGGCGGTGCCGGGTGTTCCGGCGGCCGGTCGCGCGGCCGGAGTCGGCCCTCGTCCCGCAGCAAGTCCGCCGATCCGGCGTCCGTCGGTCCGCAGAACCGCAAAAATCCGTCGCGGCAGGCGTTCGGCTGACTGCGGGCACGCCAAAGCGCCGTCGCGGCGCAAGCGCGCGGCAACGCCGGTGTCCGCTGAGAACAACGGGTCGGTGCACGGGCAAAGGTCTGCTCAGAGTCCTCGGTGTGGCTGCCATACAGCCGTGCCACGCACCAGCACGGCCAGCGCGCCTTCACGTCGAACCGGAACCCACCGCGTGCGCGGCCCCGACACCATGGTCGAGACCGCCCGGCGGCGCGTACCGGACCCCCACAGAGAGCCCGACCTCACCGGAGAACCGGTGTCGGCGGAGCCGATGCGACGAAAAGGGCAGCGCAAACTAGCAGTGTAGCCGAAGGGCACACCGCTGGCAAGGGCGTGCGTGGCAGGACCACGCGGGGGGAACGTAGAGCACCGCATCTGCTTCCCGACGAGCGTTCGCGACATGATGGAACTCCGATCTACAGGGGCCGTCAACCCCCTTCGGAAAACGTCACGAACGACCCGACCTGCTCATCCGCTTACGTTGCAGCGTGTCTCGGCGATTCGCCAGGCACAGACGCCGCGTGCCGGGACACCTCGGAGGTGCCCCGGCACGCGGGATGCGCCACGGCCGCGTCGAGCGGCCGCACCGGCCCGCGGCGGCGCGGAAACGCCGCCCGGGCCGGGCCCGAAAGACGGGCGGTGTTACTTGACGGTGACCGACGCGCCAGCGCCCTCGAGGGCCGCCTTGGCCTTCTCCGCGGCCTCCTTGGCGACCTTCTCCAGGACGGGCTTGGGCGCCCCGTCGACGAGGTCCTTGGCCTCCTTCAGCCCGAGGCTGGTCAGCGCCCGGACCTCCTTGATGACCTGGATCTTCTTGTCACCCACGGACTCGAGGATGACGTCGAACTCGTCCTGCTCCTCGGCGGCCGGAGCCTCGCCGCCCGCGCCGCCGGCGGCCGGCGCCGCAGCCACGGCGACGGGCGCCGCGGCGGTCACGCCGAAGGTCTCCTCGAACTGCTTCACGAACTCCGAGAGCTCCAGCAGGGTCAGTTCCTTGAACGCGTCGAGCAGCTCTTCGGTCGACAGCTTCGCCATGATGGCGTTTCCTTCCTCGTCATGCCGATGATCTCGGCCGGCCGGGTGGGCGACCGGTGATCGGGGTGGCTCGTGGGTGGTGCCGGCTGGGCGCGGTGGCCCAGCCGGCGCGGGTGCTCCGCGGGCGGCGGCCGCCGGACCGGCGACCGTCATCCCGCGGCGCGCAGGCTTACTCCGCGGGGGCCTCGGCGGCCTCGGCGGCGGGCGTCTCGGCGGCGGACTGGCTCGCCCGCTGCTCGCGCAGCGCCTCGGCCAGCCGGGCGACCTGCGACAGCGGGGCGGCGAACAGGCCGACCGCGCCGGACAGTGAACCCTTCATCGCGCCGGCGAGCTTCGCCAGCAGGATCTCGCGGGACTCCAGATCCGCAAGCTTGCGGATCTCGTCGGCCGTCATCGCCTTGCCCTCGACGACGCCGCCCTTGACCACGAGGGCCGGGTTGGCACGGGCGAAGTCGCGCAGGCCCTTGGCCGCCTCGACCGGGTCGCCGGTGACGAAGGCGACGGCGGTCGGGCCGACGAACAGATCGTCGAGCCCGGTGACGCCGGCCTGCTCGGCCGCGATCTTGGTCAGCGTGTTCTTGACCACCGCGTAACGTGCGCCCTCGCCGAGGGTGCGCCGCAGCTCGGTGAGCTGGCTCACCGTCAGACCGCGGTACTCCGTGAGGACCGCGGCGGTCGCGCCACGGAACTCCTCGGCGATCTCCGCCACCGCGGCGGTCTTCTCAGGTTTCGCCATGGGGCTCCTTCGGGGTGTCGGCCGGCCATCCGTTCAACCCCGGGAGACGACAAACGCCCCGGCGCAGGCGCACGGGGCGTGAAGAGCGACATCGGGCGGGGAGGACGGCGCACCTGCGCCGACCGCCTCGGAACTGCCGCGGTCCTTTGCATCCGTCACCTGCGCGGGCCGCCCGGGGAAGTCGGGCCTTCGGCCGTCGCTATGTCCGGGCGGGATCTCCCCCACCTGGGCGACGACGGCGACCAGCGGTCTTCGGCGTAAAACGTGTTCGTACGAAGTGTACGCGATGATCCCGCGTACACGTTCACCGGCCTNCCCGGCCTACCCGCCTTACCTTGCCTTTCCAGAGGGACGAAACGGACACGGAGACCTCTGGAAAGGCAAGAAGGCAAGAACGCCGAACATCAGGCGCAGGCGCAGGCGCGTGGCCCGAGGCCCCGCGACGGCGACCTCAGGCGGGGACGCCCTCTTCGAGCAGGTTGCGGGTGCGGTTCGGGTCGACCGGGATGCCCGGGCCCATGGTGGTGGCGAAGGTGACCTTCTTCAGGTAACGACCCTTCGCCGCCGAGGGCTTCACCCGGACGATCTCGTCCAGGGCGGCCGTGTAGTTCTCGATGAGCTGGGCGTCGGTGAAGTTCGTCTTCCCGATGACGATGTGCAGGTTGCCCTGCTTGTCGACCCGGAAGTTGATCTTTCCGCCCTTGATGTCGGCGACGGCCTTGCCGATGTCCAGCGTCACGGTGCCGGTCTTCGGGTTCGGCATCAGCCCGCGAGGGCCGAGGATGCGGGCGATCCGCCCGACCTTGGCCATCTGGTCCGGCGTCGCCACCGTCGCGTCGAAGTCCAGGAAGCCCTCCTGGATGCGGGCGACCAGGTCGTCGCTGCCGACGATGTCGGCGCCGGCGGCGGTGGCCTCGGCGGCCTTCTCACCGGCGGCGAAGACGGCGACGCGCGGCGACTTGCCGGTGCCGTGCGGCAGGTTGACGGTGCCGCGGACCATCTGGTCGGCCTTGCGCGGGTCGACCCCGAGGCGGATCGCGACCTCGACGGTCGCGTCGTACTTCGTGGTCGAGGTCTCCTGGGCGAGCCGGACGGCATCCAGCGGGCTGTAGAGGTTCTCGGGGTTGATCTTTTCGGCGGCGGCCCGGTAGGCCTTGCTGCGCTTCATGCTGTCTCCTCGTGGTGCCGGCGGACGGTCGGCCAGGCTCGCCACGGCGCGGATCTCGTCCGGGCCGCGGAGGCTGGCACCGACCGCCCTCCCACGGCGTCGGTTCGGTGTGGCGGGTACGGAAGGCTAGTCGCCGACCGTGATCCCCATCGAGCGGGCAGTCCCCGCAATGATCTTCTCGGCCGCCTCGATCGTCGTGGCGTTGAGGTCGGGAAGCTTGGTCTGGGCGATCTCGCGCACCTGGGCCGGGGTCAGCTTGGCGACCTTGTCCCGGTGCGGGGTCCCGCTGCCCTTCTCCACGCCCGCGGCCTTGAGGATGAGCCGCGCGGCCGGCGGGGTCTTCGTGACGAAGGTGAACGACCGGTCCTCGTACACGGTGATCTCGACCGGCACGACGTTGCCGGCCTGCGACTCCGTCGCCGCGTTGTACTGCTTGCAGAACTCCATGATGTTCACGCCGTGCTGGCCCAGCGCGGGGCCGACCGGCGGCGCCGGCGTGGCCTTGCCGGCGTTGATCTGGAGCTTGATGATCGCGGTGATCTTCNTCTTCTTGGGCGGCATGTGCTCGTCTTCCTACCGGAGTTCCACGGACCGAATCAGATCTTCGCGACCTGATTGAACTGCAGCTCGACGGGCGTCTCCCGACCGAAGATCGAGACCAGCACCTTCAACCGCTGGGCGTCGAGGTTGATCTCGCTGATGGTCGCCGGAAGCGTGGCAAAGGGGCCGTCCATGACGGTGACCGACTCCCCGACCTCGAACTCCTGGACCCGGACGGTCTCGACCTTCTTCTCCTTCGGCGCCGCCGGGGCGAGGATGGACAGGACTTCCTCGCGCCGCAGCGGTGAGGGCCGGTTGGTGAGCCCCACGAACCCGGTCACACCCGGCGTGTTACGGACCGCGGACCAGGACTGGTCCGTCAGGTCCATCCGGACGTAGATGTAACCCGGGTACTTCTTCTGCTGGACCAACTGCCTCTTGCCGTTCTTGACCACCGGGACCTCCTCGGTGGGCACCTCGATCTGGAAGATGTAATCCTCCATGTTGAGGCTGGAGATACGGGTCTCGAGGTTGGTCTTGACCTTGTTCTCGTAGCCCGCGTACGAGTGCACGACGTACCACTCGCCCGGCGCGTCCTCGATGGCGCGACGCAGGTCGTCGTCATCGTCATCGGTGTCGTCGGCGGCGGCGACCGGCGCGGCGCTCGCGGGCTCGGCGGCCGCGGCGGGTTCGGAGCCCGCGTCGGTCACGGAACCGGCCTCGTCGGCCTCGGCCTCGGTGCTGGGGGTGGCCTCGGCACTCGACTCGTCGGCGTCGTCGGAGTCGGCGTGGGGGTCGTCGAGCTCGGCGCCGGCGTCCGTACTCGCCACCTCGTCGTGCTCGAACGCCGCAAGGAGATCGAGACGGGCGAGGGCCTCCCCCTGCTCGGAGGAGGCGTGCTCGGGCGACTGGGACACGCGGACGTTCCTTCTTTCGTGGACGCTTCTGCTGCTGTGGACTCCGCGGAGCGGGCGCTGCGCGGGCGTGGTGCCGGACGGGCGGCAGCCGACCGGCCGGCGTACCGGCATCGATCACCCGCCCGGACCCGTCCGTCCGTACTGCCCGACCCCGCCGACTGGCGGGCCCGTCAGCCGAAGATCGCGAGGACCGCCTTCGTGAGCCCGAAGTCGAGACTAGCCACGAAGGCTGTCATCACGCTGACGAACACGAGCACGACCAGCACGTAGGTGATCAGCTCGCTTCGGCCGGGGTAGACGACCTTCCGGAGCTCCGCCATGACCTCGCGGATGAACTGAACCGGCCGATACCGACGCCGACCCGCGGTACGCGTGGCCCGCCTGGGACGCGGTGCCGCGTCACGGGTATCGGTCGCCACTCAACTCCACCCAACTCCGTCGCCGAACCAGCCAACCGTCGAACAGCGCAGGGGCGACAGGACTCGAACCTGCAACCGCCGGTTTTGGAGACCGGTGCTCTACCAATTGAGCCACGCCCCTTGGACACGCCCGGATCCCCGCCACCGCATCGAACCCACACGCTGCGCTTCTGCACCATAGCGCACAGTCCAGCCTGTGAGCCGGTTACCGGAATGGGTACCCGAGCGGATCGAGCATACCCCTTCATCGCCCCGACTCCGCCACGGACCGTCCGCGGGCGCCGCCGGGCACCGTCCCCAGGACCCACGGAGCACCCTCCGGACACCGTCCGCAGGACCCTCGGAGCACCATCCGCAGGACCCGCGCGGCAACGTCCGCAGGACCCACGGCGCGCCGTCCATGGGACCCGCGGGACGGGGCCAACCGGCCACCCCGGANCCGGTCCGCACGGACGCCGGATCCCGGCCGCCTGCGCACGACGCCCATCCGGACGCCATGGCAGCATGGCACTATGAGCAGGATCTCAAGCCGCATCGGCGGCATCGCCCCATCCGCGACGCTGGCCGTCGACGCCACCGCGAAGGCGATGCGCGCCGCGGGCCAGGACGTGGTCGGCTTCGGCGCCGGCGAGCCGGACTTCCCAACTCCGGACCACATCGTCGCCGCCGCGGAGAAGGCTTGCCGCGAACCCCGCATGCACCGCTACACCCCGGCGGGCGGACTGCCGGAGCTGCGGCAGGCCATCGCCGAGAAGACGGCCCGGGACTCCGGTGTCACCGTCTCCGCGGGCCAGGTGCTGGTGACCAACGGCGGCAAGCAGGCCGTCTACGAGGCCTTCGCGACGCTGCTCGACCCCGGTGACGAGGTGCTGTTGCCCGCGCCGTACTGGACGACCTACCCCGAGTCGATCCGCCTCGCCGGTGGTGTGCCGGTCGACGTCGTCACCGGGCCGGAGGCCGGCTACCGGGTGACCGTCGAGCAGCTCGAGGCGGCCCGCACCGAACGCACCAAGATTCTGCTGTTCAACTCGCCGTCGAACCCGACCGGCGCCGTGCACACGCCGGAGGAGGTCCGCGAGATCGGTCGCTGGGCCGAGCAGGCCGGCATCTGGGTGCTCGCCGACGAGATCTACGAGCATCTCGTCTACGGCGAGGCGCGGTTCGCCTCGATCCTGGCGCAGGTGCCGGAGCTCGCCGAGCGCTGCGTCATCGTCAACGGCGTCGCGAAGACCTACGCGATGACGGGCTGGCGGGTCGGCTGGCTGATCGGGCCGACGGACGTCGTCGCCGCGGCGGCGAACCTGCAGTCGCACGCGACCTCGAACGTCGCCAACGTCTCCCAGGCCGCGGCGCTCGCCGCCGTCGCCGGGCCCCTCGACGCCGTCGCCACGATGCGCACCGCCTTCGATCGCCGCCGGCTGACGATGCACCGCATGCTCACCGAGACCCCGGGAGTGAGCTGCCCGCTGCCCGAGGGCGCGTTCTACTGCTACCCCTCGCTGCAGGGCGTGCTCGGCCGCAGCCTTCGCGGCCGGACGCCCACGACCAGCGCCGAGCTGTGCCAGCTCATCCTGGAGGAGGCCGGGGTCGCCATCGTCCCCGGTGAGGCGTTCGGCACCCCGGGCTTCGCCCGGCTGTCCTACGCGCTCAGCGATGAGGACCTGGTCAAGGGCGTCAGCCGGCTGTCCGCCCTGCTCAGCGAGGCCGCCTGAGCGACCCGGGCCTGACGGCTCAGCTCAGTCGGACGGTGGCGCGCGCGGCCATCAGCACCTTCTCGCCGCGACACCGGGTGGTGAGGTTCACGACCACCCGGTTGTCGTCGAGCTTCTTCTCCACGACACCGCGCACCGACACCGAGGCGCCCTCGTCGTCGTCCGGGACCACCACCGGCGCGGAGAACTTCACGCCGACCTCGAGGACGGCACCCGGGTCCCCGGCCCAGTCCGTGACGAGCCGGGTGGCGGTCGCCATCGTCAGCATCCCGTGCGCGAGCACGCCGGGCAGGCCCGCGTCCGCGGCGGCCCGCTCGCTCCAGTGGATGGGGTTGAAGTCCCCGGATGCTCCCGCGTAGCGGACGAGATCGACCCGCCGCAGCGGGAACAGCCGCTCCGGCAGCTCGGTGCCGACCTCGACGTCGTCATAGCCGACGGTCGCCGTCATCGTTGTTCTCCCCAGGGTGAGGCACTCCCGACGGGCTTCGGGGGTGCGGCCGGACCGGCGGCCCGGTTCTCACCGGGCGCCATGGGACGCGCGCTCATGCCCGCGGCGGTGCCGTGCCGCGGGAGACCAGGGTGCACGTGCCGACCGCGACCTCCTCGCCACTCGTGGTGTCGTAACGGTAGGTGGTGACGAGCACCTCGTTGCGGCCCACCGCGCGGATGCTGGTCAGCGTCGAGGTGGTGATCAGCTCGTCGCCCGCCACCACCGGCCGGCGCAGGGCGAAGCGCTGCTCACCGTGCACGACCAGGGCGTAGTCCAGCCCGAGCGCTGGATCGTCGGTGGGGAGCCCCAGGGCCCCGGGGATCGCGGTGATCAGGAACGTCGGCGGCGCGACGAGATCGGGGTGGCCGGCGGCCTTGGCCGCCTCCACGTCGTGGTAGAGCGGGTTGTCGTCCCCGATCGCCTGGGCGAACTGCCGGATCTGCTCGCGTCCGACCTGGAAGGGAACGGGCGAGACGAAACTGCGTCCCACGAAGTCCTGGTTCAGCGGCATCAAGGCTCCGATCTCGGCGTCCGCGGCAGGCCCGGATGCCGTGGCGCACCTGGCCGCAGCGCGTCGGTGGACGGGCCGGACGGACTGCGTCGTGAAGTATCCCACCACGAACCTGATGAGCCGACCCATCGACGGAGGGGTCGATGTGTCCTAGGTATTCGATGTGTTCTAGGTATCACGCCGGCGCCCCAGGCATCACGCCGCCATCCCGGGCCCGCGACCAGGGCCGACGCAGGTGGGGCGAGCCGACACGCAAACAACCGGCCAGGGAGCTCCCTGGCCGGTTGTGATCCTGCGGTGTCTCGCGGAACCCCAACACGCGTCCGGCGGACGGCGGCGTGGCCGACACGGCGACGCCGGGCATCGTCAGCGGGTCTCGCGGTGCTCCGTGTGCTTGCCGCAGTTCGGGCAGAACTTCTTCAGCTCGAGGCGGTCCGGGTCGTTGCGCCGGTTCTTGCGGGTGATGTAGTTCCGGTGCTTACACACCTGGCACGCCATCGTGATCTTCGGGCGGACGTCAGTGGCGGCCACGGCGTGATGCCTCTTCCTGAGTCGAGTGCTGAACTGATCGGGCGACGCGGCAGGCCGCGAGCCCCTACAAGGGCTACGGCGCGCCGCTCCCCGATAGTAGCGGTGGCCGGACTTGAACCGGCGACACAGCGATTATGAGCCGCTTGCTCTGCCAGACTGAGCTACACCGCCAGGATGGTCCCCAGGATGCCCGGAGACACGACCACTAGCCTACCCGGGAGAACCGGCGGAACCGCCCATCCCGGACACGAACCTGCCCGAGGACCGGAACGTGGAGCCCCTTTACGGAATCGAACCGTAGACCTTCTCCTTACCATGGAGACGCTCTGCCGACTGAGCTAAAGGGGCGCGAGGTCGCGGTGCTCAGATTACACGACGCCGAGCGTGGTTGGGGAGGCACCCCCGTCCGCTTCGTCCCCGATCATGGCAGCGCCGCTCGGACCGGCCAGTCGGCGGCGACCACACGCCACCGGATGCGCGGAACATCCCCATCGCCAGCCTTGCCCCCTGGCACGCCGGCACGCCCGACCCGGCAGCCATTCCGACCGGAAGATGCGCAGATTGTCGACGGGAGCAACTGTCCGTAGCGAATAACTCGGGCCCCCCAACCTTCGATAGCTGTATGTAATTCCTTGAATGCTTAGCGTGTGGCTCACCCGTTGGTGCGCCCCGCCTGGCGCGGCCAACCGGCTCACGAGCCTCCCCGACCGTCGCCTCCCAAGCATCCGAGGGTTGCCCATGCGTTCCACGCATCGTCCTGGCCGGTATCCGACGACCCGCGGCACCGACGGCGACGCCGGCCCGGTCGGCATCCCGATCCGGCCCGGCACCCCGTTGCCGCCCGGCACGGTGTTCCCTCGACCCGACCGACTCGCGTCGGTGGCCGCCCAGGCCTCTGCCCACGTGCCGCCCCCCGCACCGAACCCGAGATCGATCCGCTCATCGGACCCCGTCCCGCTCCGCCGGGTGGACGCCGACTCCGTCCCCCGCCATCGGGGCTGGCCGGGCCGGCCGGGCCGGCCGGCGCTCGCGATCCCGCTGCCCCGGCAACTGCTCAGCATCGCCGCGCTCACCGCCGCCACGCTGACCATGTCCGGCACCGCCGGCGTGGCCCAGGGGGCGGCCCCTTCGCCGCTGTGGNCGCGCGGGGTCGACGTGGCCTCGTGGCAGCATCCAGGTGGCGGACCGATCGACTGGAACGCGGCTCGCGCCTCCGGCGTCAGCTTCGTGATCATCAAGGCCACCGAGGGACCGAACTACACCAACCCGTTCTTCGTGGCCGATCGCGACGCCGCCACCAGGGCCGGACTGGTGGTCGGCGCCTACCACTACGCCCGCCCGGCGCAGCCGCTGTCGACCGCCGTGGATCAGGCTCGCCACTTCATCGCCGTCAGCGGGCTGACGCGCACGGCCGGCCATCTCGCGCCCGTGCTGGACCTCGAGGACACCGGTGGACTCGACCCCAGGACACTCGCGGCCTGGACCCGGGCTTTCCTGGAGGAGGTCGAGTCCGCGACGGGCCGGGCCCCCATCCTCTACACCTACCGGTCGTTCTGGACCGGGAAGGTGGCGGACATCCACGACTTCGCGAAGTACCCGTTCTGGTTCGCGATCTACAACGACCAGGCGACCCCCGGCTGGCTACCCGGCGGCTGGCCGAACTGGGCACTGTGGCAGTACACCTCCGGCGGCACCGTGCCCGGGATCAGCGGCAGCGTGGACATGAACGTGCTGTGCTGCACGTCGACCGCGCTCGCCGCGCAGGCGGACGGCACCCACAGCGAGATCGAGAAGTGGCACGCGGCCGGCGGGCCGACCCGGGCCGCGCTCGGTGCCGCGGTCGGGGTCGAGAATCCCGCGGGCGGCGGGGGCCGTTGGCAGCAGTACGCCAACGGCCTGGCCTTCTGGTCCGTCGCCACCGGGGTGCACGCGCTGTACGGCCCGATCTCGACGAAGTACCTCGGCGTCGGCGGGTCGAACAGCTTCCTGCGCCGCCCGGTGAGCGACATCGAGATCGCCAGCGCGCCCGGCGCCCAGCAGGCCCGCTTTCAGGGCGGCTGGATCTACTGGCACCCCTCGACCGGCGCTCACGAGGTCCACGGCCGCATCCTGCAGACCTACCTGTCCCTCGGCGGCACGACGTCCAGCCTCGGCCTGCCCACGACCGACGAGTACTCGGTGCCGGGCGGGCGGGAGAGCACCTTCCAGCACGGCCGGCTGCGCTGGGACGCTGCCACGAACAAGGTCACGACGCTGCCGGTCGCCCTCGGCTGACGGGACGCTGCCGGCCGCCCTCGGCTGAAGGGGTGACGTCGGGGCGGGGCGGGTATCGCATCTAAGCGGCGGACGGTAGTTGTCTGACTACCGGATGCACACCGGACCGCACGGTGTCGGTGTCGACCCGCCGCGACCACGAGGTCGTGCCCCACCCTGCCCCGGTGGCCCCCCTCATCGGGGGCATGGCGGTTCACCGGTCGGGCGAGGCGTCGGCGTCGAACGGGGAGGATCAGATGGCAGGAAATCGGGCGGTACGCCCNCTGAGCGGATGGCTCACCTTCGCCGCCGTGATCATGTTCATCGTCGGCTTCCACAACCTGATCTACGGCATCGCGGCTCTGAACGACTACACGGTGGTCGTGAACAACCTCAACGGCGGCACCAACGTGCTCTACGCCGACATCAATTTCTGGGGGTGGCTGTGGATCGCGGTCGGCGTCGTCGAGATGCTGATCGCCTACGGGATCTACATCCGCAACGACACTGCGCGCTGGGCCGGCATCGTGATCGCGGCGATCANCGCGATCGGCCAGCTTGCCTTCATGGCGGCGTTCCCGGTGTGGTCGGTCGTCATCATCGCGATCGACATCCTGGTGATCTACGCGCTGTGCACCTACGACACCGCCCGAACCCGCAGCGGCTACGAGGAGCCGTACCCGGGCGACCGAGCCGGCGTCGGTGAGGCCGCCGGCCGCGGCGCGGGCGTCGGCGGCCGCCACCCGGAGGCGGCGGGTGCCCAACCGGGCTCCGGCGGGTTCACCGGCCGTGGCCCGGGGGGCCCGGGCCGAACCGGGCGCGGCGACGACGGTCCCCCGCCCACCGTCACCGACTGAGCCGGGATCGCCAGGCAGCGCACCGCAGGACGTAGTCGCCGAGGTGCCCGTCCGCGAACGTGCGGGCGTCCCAGTCATCGTCGGTCGCCTCGGCGGCGTCCAGCCAGAGATAGGCGGCCGCTTGGCGCCCGTCGGCCAGGGCGAGCGGGGCGGCCTCGTAGGCCGAGCCCTCGAAGGCGTCGAGCACGGCTCGTTCCCGCGGATCGAGGCCGACGAGCACCCGGCCCGCGACCGGCGCCTCGTCCCTGGCCACCCGGCGTACCAGCCCCGGGTAGAGGCGGTCGCGCAGCCGGGCGGCCCGCCACCCGGGGGCGGCGGCGGACTCCATCGGCGGCACCCGGCCGATCAGCGTCGAGACCACCTCGGGAAACATCAGCGTCCCGTAGACGAACAGCAGTGCACCGGGGCCGTCCGCCGGGACCGGCGGGCGGCGCTCGGCGGCGGATCGCGACATGGCATCACCGTAGCCCCGGTTGCGCAGCGGATGTCCCGATGCGCCAGGTGTGGGCGGCCGGCGGACGGGACCGGCGATCGTGGTGTTCCGCGCGACCGCGCCGCGCCGCCCGGCCTCAGCCCCCTAGAGTGCACTGACGTGAGCGACAACGCGGCGCTGGCCGCCCGGGTCCGGGCCGCCTCCCATCTGACCGGCACCTTCCTGCTCCGGTCGGGCAGGACGAGCACCGAGTACTTCGACAAGTACCTGTTCGAGGCCGACCCGGAGCTACTCGCCGCGATCGTCGACGGCCTGACCGGGCTGATTCCGCCGGGCACCGAGGTCCTGGCCGGGCTCGAACTCGGTGGCGTCCCCCTGGCCACCCTGCTCTCCCAGCGCACCGGCCTGCCCGCGCGGTTCGTGCGCAAGAAGGCCAAGGAGTACGGCACCCGGCGGATAGCCGAGGGCGGCGAGGTCTCCGGCCGCCGCGTCGTCCTGGTCGAGGACGTCGTCACCTCCGGCGGCGCCGTGCTCGACGCGACGAAGGTGCTGCGCGACGACGGCGCGATCGTCGAGGACGTGCTCTGCGTGATCGACCGCGGTGAGGGCGGCCGGGAACGGCTGGCCGAGCTCGGCCTGACCCTGCGTCCGCTGCTGACCCGCGCCGAGCTGGACGCCGCCGCCCCCTGAGCGACCGGGTCCGCGGCCGCGCGGCACCGGCGAGGATGTCCCAGATCGGCGTGTCGACCCAGCCCGGGGAGACGGCGTTGACCCGGATCGGCGCCAGCCTGACGGCGAGCGCCGCGGCGATCGATGCCAGCGCCCCGTTGATACCTGCGACTGATACCTGCGACGAGTGCCCCGCCGGCGCTCGGCCGGTGGGCGGCGATCCCGAAGGTGAAGGTGATCAAGCCGATCGGCAGCGGTCATGATCGGCTGGGAACCGCCGGGAAAACCACGCAGGCCCTGGAGAGGTCTCCAGGGCCTGCGTCACAACATGATCCGGGCCGTAGCCGGGCCAGTGGCAGGTGATGGATTCGAACCATCGTAGGCTGAGCCGACGGTTTTACAGACCGTTCCCTTTGGCCGCTCGGGCAACCTGCCTTCGTAGAGGAGCATACCGGTCCCGCCGGACCACCGGGACGGTGGACCGTCCCGCACGGCTGTCGTCGATCGAATACAACGGCGAGTGGCCACCCCCCGAGGCGGGTACCGCCCCTGATGACCACGTACGGTGCCTGACTCGACACCACCCGCTCGGCCAGACATCCCCGCACCGAACCGAACTGGAGGTCCGCGCACGTGGCAGACCCGTCCTTCGACATCGTCAGCAAAGTCGACGCACAGGAGATAGACAACGCCGTCAACCAGACAGCCAAGGAGATCCGGACCCGCTTCGACTTCCGCGACACGGGCGCATCGGCCGCCCTGTCCGGCGAGTCGATTCTGCTCGTAGCGAACACCGACGAGCGGGTCAAGGCGGTGCTCGATGTCCTGCAGGAGAAGTTCGTCAAGCGCGGCATCTCGCTCAAGGCGCTGTCGTTCGACGAGCCCAAGCCCTCGGGTAAGGAGTTCCGCCTGTCGGTGACCGTCCAGCAGGGCATCTCGGACGACAAGGCCCGGGCGATCGCCAAGAAGATCCGGACGGATGGCCCCAAGGGGGTGCAGGCCCAGATTCAGGGCGACCAGCTCCGGGTCACCGGGAAGAAGCGGGACGACCTGCAGCGGGTGATCCAGCTACTGAAGGCCGAGGACTTCGAGGTCCCGCTCCAGTTCGTCAACTACCGCTGAGGCCCGTACCCAGAAACGGCGCACCCCGCCCGATGGGGGGTTTCGGGCGGGGTGCCTGCGGCGGAACCTGGGGGGTTCGCTCCGCCGCTGTCGTGGCCGTGGAACGACTAGGTTCCCGGCTACCGTCCCGCGGTACGCGGTCGACGGTACGAGCTTACTCTGAGTCGTCCACTGTAATACGGTGATGCCACTGCGGACAACACTGCTGTCAGTTGCCCGTCAGCGATACGGATTCATACGCGCGAGCTGTTCCAGCCGGGCGATTCGCTCGTTCATGGGCGGATGGGTCGAGAACAGCCGGCCGACCCCGCCGCCGCGGAACGGGTTGGCAATCATCAGCGCGGCCGCTGGACCCAGCTTCGAGTTCTGCGGCAGCGGCCGAGCGGAGGTGCCCGCCTCCAGCTTGCGCAGCGCGCTGGCCAGCCCGAGCGGATCGCCGGTGAGCGTCGCGCCCGACTCGTCGGCCTGGTACTCCCGGGAGCGGCTGATGGCAAGCTGGATGATCGACGCCGCGACCGGACCCAGAATCATCAGCAGCAGCAGCTCGAAGATGCCCGGGCCGTTCTCCTCGTCCCGCCCGCCGAAGATGGCCAGGAACTGGGCCATGTTCGCCAGGTACACGATGACGCTGGCGAGGGCGCCGGCGACCGAGGCGATGAGGATGTCGCGGTTGTACACATGGCTGAGTTCATGCCCGAGGACGCCGCGCAGCTCGCGATCGTCCATCAGGTCCATGATGCCCTCGGTGCAGCAGACCGCCGCGTTTCCCGGATTGCGGCCGGTGGCGAAGGCGTTGGGCGAGCCGGTCGGGCTCAGGTACAGCCGCGGCATCGGCATGCGGGCATTGCGGGCGAGCTCCGCGACGATGGCGTAGAGCCGCGGCTGTTCGACCTGGGTGACCGGATAGGCCCGCATCGCCCGCAGGGCGATGCGATCCGAGAAGAAGTAGGAGAAGCCGTTCATCGCGAGCGCGAGCACCAGCGCGATGAGCAGCCCACCCCGCCCGAACAGGGACCCCACCAGCAGGATCGCGGCGGAGAGCACGCCCAGCAGCAGCGCGGTCTTCAGACCGTTGAGGTGGCGGTGTGGCATGGCGATCCGGTGTCCGTCCTGTCGAGCCGGTACGGGCTGTTCAACGCGGGGACTGCGCATCAACGTTCCCGTCCGCCGTGTGGCCGACCGCACCCGCGCGCAGTCGGTCGGCCACGGGCGCATCGAGCAGGCCGGCCCGCTCCAGCCCCCCGGTGGTGTAGGCCATCAGTGCCCGGTAGACATCCGCGACGGCCGGATCCACGGCGTCCAGCGCCCGCAGATGGGCTCGGACGGTGCCGAGATCGCCCCGACGGACCGGGCCCGTGGCCGCCGGCCAGCCACCGGTGAGAGCGTTGTCCAGGGACGCCCGCAGCAGGGGGGCGAGGGCGACGCCCGGATCGGCGACGCCCGCCGCCGCGAGCGTCTCCCGGGCGGCCACGGTCAGGCTGGTCAGGAAGTTGCCACCGAGGACCAGCGCGGCGTGGTAAAGATCACGTCGACCGTCCTCGATCAGCAGCGGGACGCCGCCGACGTCGGCGACGAGCCCCCGGGCCCGGGCCTCGGCACCCGGGTCGGCGGTGATGCCGAACGACACGCCGGCGAACGCGTCGGGGTTCCGCACCGCGTCGGGCAGCGTCATGATCGGGTGCAGTGCCACCCTGACCGCGCCCACGGATGCGCCGGCGGCGAGCACGCCCAGCCCGTGCCGGCCGCTGAGGTGCGCGAGGATCTGCTCCGCCCGCACGGCGTCCGCGGCCACGAGCTCGGCCGTCACCGGCGCGATCGCGTCGTCCGGGACGGCGACGAGCAGCACCTCGGCCGCCCGCAGCCACGGCGCCACCTGCGGCACTGCGCCGATCCGTGCGTCCGGGAACATGGCCGCCGCGCGTTCGCGGCCGAGGGGGGATCTGGTGGTCACCGCCACCACCGGGTGCCCCGCGGCGGCCAGGGCGAGGGCGACGGCGCTGCCGGCCCGACCCGCTCCGACGAGCCCGACCGTCTCCCGGCGTCCGCCATCGGGGGCTCGCTCCGGCCGTTCCAACGCCGGACTGGAGTGGGCCGGGCGGGGGCGCGAGGTCATGACTGCGATGCTGCTCTCCCGCCCGCGCGCCGGTCGCGATGGCACCTCGGCACCATCCGGCCAGTGCCTCGCGACCGATACGCTGCGTGGTGCGGCTCCCACCGCGGTGGCAACGGAAGATAGTGAGTCGCACACATGGAGTAATCGAAACAAAGTTGCGAATGTGTCTATTCGCCGACAGGCCGCCCGACCGGAGCTGTATGGAAAGCCGCCCGGAAGCGTATTGAATCC
This sequence comes from Frankia sp. ACN1ag, assembly GCF_001414035.1. Lineage (NCBI taxonomy): Bacteria > Bacillati > Actinomycetota > Actinomycetes > Frankiales > Frankiaceae > Frankia > Frankia sp. ACN1ag. Next base: position 127,234 of record NZ_LJPA01000004.1, read on the forward strand.
GTACCGCCCACACCCGTCAGGCGGGCGACGCATCCCGACCACCCGGACACGGATGGCAGCAGCCGGCCACCAGGACGGGGGCATACATACGCAGAGTCGACAGACAATCACTCTACGCCAGAACACACCGAGATCAACAAATTCGGGTCTGATCGTCGGGCCACCGCGTGCGATCGGTCGGCCCGGCACGCCGCACGCGTCCCATTGCTACAGCCGGTAGGCTGGTGTGGTACCCGAGGAGGTTACTGAAGGTGTCTGAGCAGGTCAGGGAGAGGGAGACCCGCCGGCTCGACCGGGTGGTCGTGCGCTTTGCGGGCGACTCCGGCGACGGTATGCAGCTCACCGGAGAGCAGTTCACCAGCGAGACGGCCACGTTCGGCAACGACCTGTCGACGCTCCCGGACTTTCCCGCCGAAATCCGTGCCCCAGCCGGCACCCCGGCCGGTGTATCCGGATTCCAACTACATTTTTCCGATCACGACATCCTCACCCCGGGTGACGCACCGGACGTCCTGGTTGCGATGAATCCCGCCGCGTTGAAGGCGAACCTCAAGGACCTGCCTCCCGGTGCGAATCTCATCGTCAACACGGACGCGTTCACGGGCGGAAACCTCAAGAAGGCGGGTTATGCGACAGACCCGCTGACGGACGGCACGCTCGACCCCTACTCGGTGCATCGGGTCCCCCTGACCTCGATGACCATCAACGCGGTGCACGCCGCGGAGGGGGTCGGCAGCGCGGTCAACAAGAAGGAGGCGGAGCGGGCGAAGAACATGTTCGCCCTGGGCCTCATGAGCTGGCTGTACCACCGTCCGACGGAGGGCACCGTCGGTTTCCTCGAGAAGAAGTTCGCGAAGCGGCCGGAGATCGCCGCAGCCAACATCGCGGCCTTCCGCGCCGGGTTCAACTACGGCGAGACCACGGAGTCCTTCACCGTCACCTACGAGGTGGCGCCGGCCCGGATGAGGTCCGGTACCTACCGGCGCATCACGGGCAACCTCGCCCTGTCCTACGGGCTCGTCGCGGCCGGCGAACTGACCGGCCTTCCGGTGTTCCTCGGGTCGTACCCGATCACCCCCGCCTCCGACATCCTGCACGAGCTGAGCAAGCACAAGCGGTTCGGCGTGNGGACGTTCCAGGCGGAGGACGAGATCGCCGGGATCGGCGCCGCGCTGGGCGCGTCCTTCGGCGGCTCGCTGGGCATCACCACGACCTCGGGTCCCGGGGTCGCGCTCAAGAGCGAGACCATCGGTCTGGCGGTGAGCCTGGAGCTGCCGCTGGTCATCGTCGACATCCAGCGTGGCGGGCCGTCGACCGGGCTGCCGACCAAGACCGAGCAGGCCGACCTGCTGCAGGCGATGTTCGGCCGCAACGGCGAGGCCCCCGTGCCGATCGTGGCGCCCCGCTCGCCCGGGGACTGCTTCGACGCCGCGATCGAGGCCGCGCGGCTCGCGACGAAGTACCGCACGCCGGTGTTCCTGCTCTCCGACGGCTACCTCGCCAACGGCTCCGAGCCGTGGCTGCTGCCGAGGCGCGAGGAGCTGCCGGACCTGACGGTCGCCTTCACCACCGAGCCGAACCACACCGGGCCGAAGGGGCCGGAGTTCTGGCCCTACCTGCGCNACCCGGAGACCCTCGCCCGGCCGTGGGCGGTCCCCGGTACGCCGGGCCTCGAGCACCGCATCGGCGGCATCGAGAAGTCCGACGGGCAGGGGAACATCTCCTACGACCCGGCCAACCACGACCGGATGGTCCGCCTGCGCGCGGCCAAGGTCGCCGGCATCGCGAACGACATCCCCCCGCTGGAGGTGGAGGATCCCTCCGGGCAGGCGCGCGTGCTCGTGCTCGGCTGGGGCTCCACCTACGGCCCGATCGCAGCCGGCTGCCGGCGGGTCCGCGCCAAGGGCCTGCACGTCGCCCAGGCGCACCTGCGCCATCTCAACCCCTTCCCGGCCAACACCGGGGAGATCCTGCGGTCGTATGACAAGGTGCTGATCCCCGAGATGAACCTCGGCCAGTTGCGGACGCTGATCCGGGCCGAGTTCCTTGTCGATGCGATCGGCTACAACCAGGTCCGCGGGCTGCCGTTCAAGGCGGCGGAGCTGGCCGGCGTCTTGGAGGACGTGATCAACCAGTGACCGTCACGACGAACCACACCGGTATCAGCAATCGGCTGCTCGACCTGGTGCCGGCCGCCCCGGCCCAGCAGAGCCGCAAGGACTTCACCTCCGACCAGGAGGTGCGCTGGTGCCCGGGCTGCGGTGACTACGCCATCCTCGCCACCGTGCAGGGCTTCCTCCCCGAACTCGGGGTCGCCCGCGAGAACATCGCCTTCATCTCCGGAATCGGCTGCTCCTCGCGGTTCCCGTACTACCTGCAGACCTACGGGATGCACTCCATCCACGGTCGTGCGCCGGCGATCGCCACCGGCCTCGCCACCTCACGGCCGGACCTGTCGGTCTGGGTGGTCACCGGCGACGGCGACGCGCTGTCCATCGGCGGCAACCACCTGCTGCACGCGCTGCGCCGCAACGTCAACCTCAAGATCCTCATGTTCAACAACCGGATCTACGGTCTGACCAAGGGCCAGTACTCGCCCACCTCCGAGGTAGGCAAGATCACCAAGTCGACGCCGTTCGGCTCGCTGGACCGGCCGTACAACCCGGTGTCGCTGGCGCTCGGTGCGGAGGCCACCTTCGTCGGGCGGTCGATCGACTCCGACCGGGCGCACCTGACCTCGGTGCTGCGCGCCGCGGCGGAGCACCCGGGCACCGCGTTCGTCGAGATCTTCCAGAACTGCAACATCTTCAACGACGGCGCCTTCGACACGCTGAAGGACCGGTCGAGCCGCGACGACGTGACGTTGAAGCTGACCCACGGCGAGCCGCTCGTCTTCGGCGCCGAGGGCGACAAGGCGATCCGCCGCGCGGCGGACGGCAGCCTGGAGGTCGTGCCCGCCGGCAGCCCGGGCGTCCTCGTCCACGACGCCGCCGCGGCGGACCCGAGCCAGTCCTTTGCGCTGTCCCGGCTCACCGGCGACACACACGGGGTGACGCCCATCGGGATCTTCCGCAGCGTCGACGCGCCCACGTACGACGAGGCGCTCAACACGCAGATCAGCGACGCTCGGGCCCGGCAGGGCGAGGGCGACCTGATGTCGCTGATCTCCGGTGGGGAGACCTGGACCATCGACTGATCCAGGTATGGCCGTCCGGGTCTGGTCGGCCACCACCGGCCGGTACCCGCCGGTCGACCGCCCTGCACGACCCGGGAACCCGCCGGACCGGCCGGACCACTCGGTCAGTCGAGCGGTCCGGTTGATCAACCAGCCGGCATGAAGGCCGGGGCGCGCGCATCGACGCCGCCCCGGCCTTTCGGCGTTCTGGGGATCCCCCGGGGGCACCCGAACGGCCGTCCAGGGGACCAGCGGGGGACCCCGAAAGCGGCAGCCAGAACCCGCCCGCCGAACAATCAGCCGCCGTCTCGACGTCCCGCCGGCGCGACGTCCCGCCGGCCGGCAGCCCGACGAGCCTCGGCGCGAACCGCCCGGCCTGTCCCCCGGCCATGGCCTGCCCGCAAGGCAGGCTGGCGGGCGGCCACGGCGGCCAGAACCCGGCCCGCTGGGGTCCGATGGGGCACGGCCATGCCGGAGGAATGAGGCGCGGAGCGGTCTGACGACGCCGTTCCGGCCACGGACCATCCCCCCTCGCACTAACAATTAACTAGTTACTTCGGATAAGTCCGGTATTTGCCGCTCCGACCAGGTCGGGTAAGGTCAGATTGCGCGTGGGGGTGCCGTGTGGCCCGGGGGGGCTCACAACACCAATGCAGCCGGAGGCGTAGTGCGGGGTCATCGAGCCCTCAGCCCGCGGTCCGCGGCCAGTCCGCGTTCGTCGGTGGGCACCGACCATGCCGCCGAGGCGGCCTGTTTGCAACTGCCCTGTTCTCGGGCGGGCCATGCCCGACCGGCCGGGTCCGAGGCGCTGCTGCCCGCCGGGGGCCGCCGTGGGTAGCCACTCCGCCGGCCGGCACTCCCGGGGTGCCGCCCCGCGCCGCCCAGCCGTCCCGTCCCCGATCGGCCTCGACGACCGCGCCTACGCCCCGACGCCCCCCACCGGGACCGTCGCGGCCTGGGACACCTCGGACCGCTCGGGCTGGTACGGCCCCGGGCCCTCCTCGACCCCGCGGCGGATCCCGCCGCGACCCCCGTTCGCCCCGCCCGGCGAGCTCGACACCCTTACCGGCCCGCTGTCGGTCAGCACCACCGCCCGCCAGGCCCGACAGTCCGCACCCGCCTGGGATGACCACCTGGCGGACGGGCCGCGGCGTGGCTGGCCGAGACACGGCCGATTCGCCACCGGCGGTCAGTTCGACAACGACCACCAGTACGACAACGGCCAGTACGACAACGACCAGTACGAGGCCGACCCGTTCGAGGGCGGTCCGCATGGCGAGAGCCGATTCGACGGCGACGGGGTGGAGGACGGCCGGTTCTACGCGGACGACCGGCTCGACGACGACCGGTACGACGCGGACGATCAGTACGAAACAGGCAACCGGCACGACTCGGACGACTGGTACGACGTCGAAGACGGATTCGACGCGGAGGATCGTTTCCGCGCCGGCCGGTTCTCGGACACGGGCTTCGGCGCTGACCGGTTCGCCGCGGACGACCGGTTCGCCGCGGACGACCAGTTCGACGAGGACGACCGGTTCGACGACGACCGGTGGTCGGACTTCCCGGCGCACGACGCGCCCTCCTGGGAGCAGGGCTCCCGGTTCGCCGCCTCCTCACGGCTGCTGAGCCCCTCCTTCGGCGCATCCTTCACCGCCAGCCGGATGCCGACCACCAGCCGGCCGCCTGCCGCCGGCCGGAGGCCCACCGGCCCCCGCCGCAGCGGGCCGGCGTCGGCGGCCGCGCGGAACCTCGCGCCGGCCGAGCGTGTCACGGGTGCCCACCGGGCTCCGATCCGGCGCGGCAACGGGCGGGTGCGCCTGGCCGCCGCCGGCACTGCCTCGCTGGCCGGGCTGTCGGCGCTGGTCGCCGGGGTGGCTTTCGGGGGCGATGGGGGGGGCGGCGCAGCGGTCCCGAACGCCGGTGAGGCATCGCGGATCCAGTACACCGGCACGGAGACCCTCGCCTACGGTGCGTCGCAGACCCAGGCGTCGCGAGACCGCACGCAGAGCTCGCCGCCGCGGGCCGAGCTTGCGCCGAGCGCCGACAGGGCGGGCACCGGGACCGGCGGGTCCAGCGCATCGGGGTCGAGTGCCGTCACCACGGTCGCGCTGGGCCCCACCACCGCCCCGATTCCGATCATCTCTCTGACCCCGCGCGACCAGCCGACGACCGGGCCGACCGACCTACGCTCCCTCGCGCCGAGCGCCGGCACCGTGACGGGCACCTCCGCCACGGCGACCCCGACCACCACGGCGACCTCGTCGGCGTCCGACGGCGGAGCCACCAGCCCGGCCGCGAGCCCGTCGGCCACTCCGAGCGCCACCTCGTCCCCCGGCACCGGTGCGCTGCCGTTCCATCCGGTCGATGTGGAGCCGCTGCTCGGCTCCTGGTTCAGCGCCCCGTCCTCGACCTCCTCGACCGCCACCACGTCGTCGGCGTCCACGTCGTCCGGGGTTCCGGCTCAGCGGTCCAGCAGCACGCCGAGCGCGTCCCAGACCGCCCACTGATCGCCCCCGCCGGCCCCGGAGGCGGCCGCCACTCCGCCGGAACGCCCGCTTCCTGTCCCGGAACACGGCGTCCGCCTCCGGCGCGGCAACGGCCCTGCGCCGGAGGCGATCGGTCGGCCGACCTCGGGCCGACGGGGGCGGAGTATCAGCCGCGCGGCCGGGCCAGGTCGCGCGGGTAGGCCAGTCCCGCAGGTGGGCCGGTTGCGGGGGCGCCGGCGTGGCCGGGGGCGTCAGCCGGTGCGGTCGATGACGAAGTCGGCGAGGGACTCCAGGGCCGCCTTCGCCCCGTTGTCCGGCAGCGGAGCCAGGCATTCCCGGGCGCGGGTCGACCAGGTGACGAGCTCCCGGCGGGCCCTGGCCATCCCCTCGTGCGCGCGCAGCAGCTCGATCGCCTCCGCGACGCCTTCCTCCGGGTTCCCACCCCCGGCGGCGAAGTCCGAGTTGATGAGCTCCCGAAGCCGGGCGGCGGGCCGGTCGTCGGCCTGCAGCGCGTAGAGCACCGGCAGGGTGGGGATGNCCTCCCGCAGGTCCGTGCCGGGGGTCTTGCCGGAGTCGGCCGGGTCGGAGGCGACGTCGATGATGTCGTCGGAGAGCTGGAAGGCCACCCCGAACAGTTCCCCGAAGGTTGCCAGGGTGTCGACGGTGAGCGGGTCCGCGCCGGCGAGCATCGCACCGAGGCGGCCGGAGGTGGCGATCAGCGAGGCGGTCTTCTCCGTGACCACCCGCAGGTAGTGCTCGACCGGGTCCTGGTCGGGGGCGGGGCCGACGGTCTCGCGGATCTGGCCCTCACACAGGGTCGCGATCGTCCGGGCGAGGATCCGGGTCGCCGCGGGGCCCAGGTCCGCGGTGATGTCGGAGGCGCGGGCGAACAGGTAGTCGCCGGTGAGGATCGCGACCGTGTTCGTCCACCGGGCGTTGGCGGACGCCGCTCCCCGGCGCCGGGGAGCCTCGTCCATCACGTCATCGTGGTAGAGCGTCGACAGATGGGTGAGTTCGATCGCGACGGCCGCCGGCACCACCCCGGGGGCGTGCGGATCGGCGAACTGCGCCGCCAGCAGCACGACGATCGGGCGGAAGCGTTTACCCCCCGCATCGACGAGATGCCGCGAGGTCTCGGTCACGAAGGAGAACTCGCTGCGCACAGATGCGCGTAGCAGCTCCTCCACCTGACCAAGCCCATCTCGCACGGCTTTTTCCAGATCAGGATCGGTCCTGATCCCCACGACGTCCAGCCCGATAGCGCTCATACCACCGTCAGCGTACGAAGCCGGACGTCGCCGCGGTATTCGCGAGGTCCAGAAGGGGCTGTGGCGCTACTCCCAGGACCAGTGTCGCCACGGTGCCGATGCCGACCGTGGCGAACGTCAGGGTCGGTCGGGTGACCACGACGGGCCCCTCGGCGAGCGGCTCCGAGAAGAACATCAGCACGATCACGCGCACGTAGAAGAAGGCCGCGATCGCGCTGCAGACCAGCGCCACGACCACAAGTGGGGTCGCGTCGCCCTCGATCGCCGCCTGGAACACGGCGAACTTCCCGGTGAAGCCGCTGGTCAGCGGGATGCCGGCGAGCGCCAGCAGGAGGAAGGAGAACGTGCCGGCCAGCAGCGGCGAGGTGCGGCCGAGACCGCGCCACTGGGACAGGTCGCTGGCCTCGCCGTCGCTCGTGCGCACCAGTGAGACCACGGCGAACGCGGCGATCGTGGTGAAGCCGTAGGTGACCAGGTAGAACATCGAGCCGCGCAGGCCGTCGGTGTTGGTGCCGGCGAGCCCCACGAGCAGGAAGCCGGCGTGGGCGACCGCTGAGTAGGCCAGCATCCGCTTGATGTCGCGCTGGGTCAGCGCCAGCACCGCGCCGACGACCATCGTGAGGATCGCCACGGTCCACAGCACCGGCCGCCAGTCCCAGCGCAGGCCGCCGAAGGCGACGTAGAAGACGCGCAGCAGGGCACCGAAGGCGGCAACCTTGGTCCCGGCGGCCATGAACGCGGTCACCGGGGTCGGGGACCCCTGGTAGACGTCGGGCGTCCACGAGTGGAACGGCGCGGCGCCGATCTTGAAGAACAGGCCGACGGCCAGCAGGCCGAGCGACAGGTAGAGGTAGAGGTCGTTCTTCCCCACCGTGCCGACCGCGTCGGCGACCTTGCCGAGCTCCACGCTGCCGGCAAATCCGTAGGCGAACGCGACGCCGTAGAGAAAAAATGCCGATGAGAATGCTCCGAGCAGGAAGTACTTCATCGCCGCCTCCTGCGAGAGCAGGCGCCTGCGCCGGGCGAGCCCGGCCAGCAGATACAGCGGCAGCGACAGGATCTCCAGCGCCACGAACATCACCAGCAGGTTGTTCGAGGCGACGAAAAGCATCATGCCGGTGACCGAGAAGACCATCAGCGGGTACGCCTCGGTCTGCATGTCCGCGGAGGTCTGCTGCGCGGTCGAGCCCTTCGACCCGGGGGTGATCGCCGCCGAGGCGACGATCGCGCCGCCGGAGGAGTCGAGCCGGCGCTCGGCTACGAGCAGCACCGACAGCAGCGCGAAGACCAGGATCGTGCCCTGCATGAACAGCGTCGGCGCGTCGATCGCCACCGCGCCCGAGGCGAGCACCGCGTGCCGGCCGTGCAGCACCGCGACCGCGACCAGCGCGGCGATGAAACCGCCGCCGGCCAGGACGGGCTGGATGACCCGACGCGCCCCGCGGGTGGCGAAGGCGTCGACGAGCACCCCGACCAGCGCCACCACGAAGACGATGAGCAGCGGGCTGAGCGAGGAGTACTCGATCGACGGCGGCGTGATCTTCTGCGTCTGCGCCAGCAGGACGGTCGGATCGGCGCTCACGAATGGCCTCCGGGCTGCGCTGAGGCGGGATGGGCGGCCGCCGGGTGGGTCGGTGCCGGATCGGACTTGCCGATGTCGGCGTAGGTCGCCGTCACCGTCGGCCTGATGATGNCAAGCAACGGCTTCGGATACACCCCCAGGGCGACGATGAGCGCGACCAGCGGCGCCACGACGACCTTCTCGCGCAGGCCGAGGTCGTGCAGGACCCTGTTCTCCTCGTGGACGACCGGGCCGGTCATCGTCCGCTGGTACAGGTACAGCACGTAGATCGCCGCGAGCACGATGCCGCAGGTCGCCACGATCGCCAGCGGCTTGTTCGCGGTGAACGTGCCGACGAGGACGAGGAACTCGCTGACGAAGCTGTTCGTCCCGGGCAGCGCCAACGACGACAGCCCGGCGAGGAGGAAGACCCCGGCGAGCACCGGCGTCACCTTCGCCAGGCCGCCGTAGGCGCCGACGTCGCGGGTGCCCCGGCGGGTCACCAGGAAGCCGACGACCAGGAACAGCAGCCCCGTCGACAGCCCGTGGTTGACCATGTAGAGCACCGCGCCGGTGCCGGCCTGGCTGGTGAAGGCGAACAGGCCCAGCGCGATGAAGCCGAAGTGGGCGAGCGAGGTGTAGGCGACGAGGCGTTTCATATCTCGTTGCCCGATGGCCAGCAGCGCCCCGTAGAAGATCCCGACGACCGCCAGGCCCAGCACCAGCGGGGCGAAGTAGTCCGCGGCGTCTGGGAACAGCGGGATGCAGTAGCGGATCAGCCCGAAGGTCCCCACCTTGTCCAGCACGCCGACGAGCAGCACCGCGCCGCCGGTGGGCGACTGGGCGCCCGCGTCGGGCAGCCAGGTGTGGAACGGGAACAGCGGTGCCTTGATGGNGAACGCGACGAAGAAGCCGAGGAACAGCAGCTTCTGCACCCCGGGGGTGATCTCCATCTGCCGCAGGGTGGCGAAGTCGAACGTGCCGTGCCCGAGGTTGTCCGCGGACACAACGTACAGGCCGATCACCGCGGCGAGCATGAGCAGTCCGCCGAGCAGGCTGTAGACCAGGAACTTCACCGCCGCGTAGGAGCGCTGCGCCTGCTCCTTCACCGGGCCGTAGCTGCCGATGAGGAAGTACATCGGGATCAGCATCGCCTCGAAGAACACGTAGAACAGGAAGACGTCGGTCGCGGCGAACACGCCGATCATCCCGGCTTCCAGGGCGAGCAGCAGCGCGAAGAACGCCGGCACCGAACGGCGGCCGTGCCTCTCGGCGGCCTCGCCTCGCGCTTCGACCGGCGGGATCGTCACGGTCCGCGCCGGGGCCGGGGCGGCCAGCGCAACCGCGGTCCCGCCCGAGCCGCCACCGCCACCTGACCCACCACCGCCGCCCAGGTCATCACCGCCGAGCCCGCCGACACCGCCGACACCGCCGAGCCCGCCGACACCGCCGATTTCTCCGGCCACGCCGATCGGCCCGACTCCGCCGGCGGAACCGGTGCCCCCGGCGGACCCGCCGGGCGTGCCGCCGGTGGCGTCGGGGGCGACCGTGGGCGCGGGGACACGGCCACCGCCCGTGGCGTCGCCGTCGACCTCGTCCCACGACGACAGCACCACGACGGGCACCAGCAGCGCGGCCAGCAGCATCAGTACCAGCGAGATGCCGTCGGCCCCGACCGAGTAGGAGATGCCGAACGTGGAGATCCAGTCGTAGGACTGGCCGAACTGGAAACCGGCCTTGTCGGGGTCGTAGGCGAAGGTCGCGAGCACGGCGAGCACCAGGACCGCGAGCGTGATGCCGANAGTGAGCTGCTTGGCGAGCGTGGCGTGGCGCCGCGGCAGGGCAGCGACGACCACCGCTCCCGCGGCCGGGACGATGAGCAGGATCGTCAACCAGGGGACTGTGTTCACGTCAGCCCGCCCTCACCAGCAGCAGTGCGCCGACCACGAGGACGGCACCTCCCAACATCGACAGAGCGTAGGACCGAACGAAGCCGGTCTGCAGGCGGCGCATCCGCCCGGACAGCCCGCCGATGGCGGCGGCGCTGCCCCGCACGAGCCCGTCGATGCCGACGAGGTCCAGCCAGACCAGGAAGCGGGTCAGGTACTGGCCGGGACGCATGGCGACGGTCTCGTTGAACGTGTTCGCGAACAGGTCGTGCCGGGCGGCGAAGGTGACCAGGGTGACCTCGGTGTCCGGCCGGGCCACGGACTCGACCGGCCGCATCTGGTAGCGCAGGTAGGCGCCGGCGAAACCGCCCGCGGTCACCACCAGGGTGAGCAGGGTGAGCACGACCGGAGAGAACGTGTGCACGCCCTCGACGCCCGTCCCGGCGACCGGTTCGAGCCAGTCCTGCAACGAGTGGCCGAGGACGAACAGGCCGCCGGCGAACACCGAGCCGACCGCCAGCACGATCATCGGCCCGGTCATCGACACCGGCGACTCGTGCGGGTGCTTGGCGGCCGGNCCCTCCGCCGACCAGCGCGGCTTGCCGTGGAAGGTCATCAGGAACAGCCGGGTCATGTAGAACGCGGTGATGCCCGCGCCCAGCAGCGCGATCGAGCCGAGCAGGTAGCCGGACGTGCCGCCCTTGTCGAACGCCGTCTCGATGATGCGGTCCTTGGTGAAGAACCCGGACAGCCCCGGAAAGCCGATGATCGCCAGGTAGCCGAGGCCGAAGGTCACCCAGGTGATCGGCATGTACCGCCACAGCCCGCCGTAGTGGCGCAGGTCCTGGTCGTCGTCCATCCCGTGGATCACCGACCCGGCGCCGAGGAACAGGCCGGCCTTGAAGAAGCCGTGGGCCAGCAGGTGCATGATGCCCAGCGCGTAGCCCGCGGGCCCCAGGCCCACGGCGAGGAACATGTAGCCGATCTGGCTGACCGTCGAGTAGGCCAGCACCTTCTTGATGTCGTCGTAGGCGCAGCCGATGACGCAGCCGATGAGGATCGTCGCGGCGCCGATGATGACGACGACGGTGCGCGCCGCCTGCGTCCCGTCGAAGATCGGCCCGGCCCGCACGATGAGGTACACCCCGGCGGTGACCATCGTCGCCGCGTGGATGAGCGCGGAGATCGGGGTGGGGCCCTCCATGGCGTCCGGCAGCCATGCCTGCAGCGGGAACTGGCCGGACTTGCCGCACGCGCCGAGCAGGAGCAGCAGCGCGATCGCGGTCAGGGTGCCGTAGCCGATGACGCCCGCGGCGGCGGCGCCGAACACGTCCGCGTAGCTGGTCGAACCCACGGTGGCGAACATGAACATGATCGCCAGGGCGAGGCCGACGTCGCCGACCCGGTTCATGTAGAAGGCCTTGTTCGCCGCGGTGGCCGCGGCCGGTCGGTCCTCCCAGAACTTGATGAGCAGGTACGACGACAGGCCGACCAGCTCCCAGCCGGCGTAGAGCGACAGGAAGTTGTTGCCCAGGACGAGCAGCAGCATCGACGCCAGGAACAGGTTCATGTAGGCGAAGAACTTCCGCCTGTTCGGGTCGTGCGCCATGTAGCCGATCGAGTAGATGTGGATCAGTGTGCCGACGCCGGTGATCAGCAGTACGAACACGATCGAGAGCTGGTCGACGAGCAGGCCGACGTCCACCCGGAAGCCGTTCACCGGGATCCAGGAGTACAGATGCTGCGACAGCGCCCGGTCGTCGCCGTCCCGGCCGAGCAGCGCGGCGAACAACACCAGGCCGAGCACGAAGCTCGCCGCCGCCGCGAGCGTGCCGATGATGTGGCCGACCCGGTCGGTGCGCCGCCCGCCGAGCAGCAGCACCGCGGCGCCGGCCAGCGGCAGCACGATGAGCAGCCAGGACAGCGAGAACACCCCGGAGGCGGCGGCGTAGTGGATCGGCTGGCCGCCGGGTTCGGTAGCGGCGAGCAGAGCCGGGGCGACCCTCATCGCGACCCCGCCACGGCGCGTCGTTGGCGATAAAGCGTCACTGCAGTCTCGTCCGTTCTTCCATGACCGCCGGGGGCGCCGCGGCCGCTGGGTCGCAGGTCAGTACTTCAGCAGGTTCACGTCGTCCACCGACGCCGAGCGACGGGTGCGGAAGATGCTGAGGATGATGGCCAGGCCGATGACGACCTCGGCGGCGGCGACGACCATGACGAAGAACGCCATGATCTGGCCGTCGAGGGTGCCGTTGATCCGGGAGAACGTGACCAGGGTCAGGTTCACGGCGTTGAGCATGAGCTCGATCGACATGAACACGACGATCGCGTTACGCCGGACGAGGACCCCGACGGTGCCGATGGTGAACAGCAGCGCCGAGAGGATCAGGTAGTTCGCGGGATTCACCGCTCGTCTCCCTTACCGGCGCCCGCCAGCGCCGAGCCGTTCACGTCGACCGGATCCGTTCCGCCCGCGGCGCCGTCCGCCGCGGCGCCGTCCGTCGGCGCCGGGGGTGTCGGCGCGCCCGGCGTGGAGCCGCCGCCCGCGCCCGGTCCGCCCGGCCGGCCCGGTCCTGCCGGCCCGCCGGATCCCCGCGGGCCGCCGGGACCCGCCGACCCCGGGCCATCGGACACTCCGGGGGCGCCTGGGGAACCCGGGGTGTCCGGGGCGTCCGCCGCCTCCCGGCCGTCGGGGAGGTCCGCGGCGCCCGGTTCGTCGGCGCCCCCGGGGATGCCGGGGATGCCGGGGATGCCGCCGATCCCGGAGGCGCGGCCGCCGCCGGGCAGCAGGCCGAGGGTGTCGGCCGAGTCGTGCCGGGCGAAGACGCCGGGTCCGGGCAGCGGGGTGACCTGGCGGCCGGGTTCGGCGAACCGGCGGCGCATCCGCTCCCGCTGGTCGACCCGGCCGCCCTCGCGCTCGCGGTGGCCGAGCACCATCGTCCCGATCGCGGCGACGACGAGCAGCGCCGAGACCGCCTCGAAGACGAAGACGTAGTTACTGAACAGCAGCCGACCGATCGCCTGGACGTTGCCGCCCTCGTTGGCCTTGTCGAGGCCCTTGGCGCTGCCGCCGTCGATGGCCGAGCCGATCGGGAAGACCAGCAGCCCGGCGAAGCCGAGCCCGAAGATCGCCGCGCCGAGCCGCTGGCCACGGATGGTCTCCACCAGCGAGTCCGAGGAGTCGACGCCGACGAGCATGAGCACGAACAGGAACAAAACCATGATCGCGCCTGCGTAGACGATGATCTGCACGAACCCGAGGAACGGCGCCTGCTGGACCAGGTAGAACACCGCGACGCAGAACAGGTTCGCCACCAGCAGCAGCGCTGCGTGCACGGCGCTGCGGACCAGCACCATCCCGACCGCGGCCAGCACCGCGATCGGCGCCAGGATCCAGAACACCGCGGCCTCGCCGGTGGAGGTGCTGGTGATCTCGCCCGCGGCGGCGAGCAGAGTCGCGTGGGTCATCGCGGCCGCTCCGACCCGGCGTCGGAACCGCCGGCGGCCGCGCGTTGCTCGTCGGTCACCTGCCAGGGCAGCGGCGCGTCGGGGTCGCGCACGTAGTAGTCGGTCTCGCTGGAGCCGAGCCGCATCGGGTGCGGCGGCGCCTCCATGCCGGCGGCCAGCGGGGCGAGGAGCTGCTCCTTGGTGAAGATCAGGTCCCGGCGGTTGTCGTCGGCGAGCTCGTAGTCGTTCGACATCGTCAGCGCCCGGGTCGGGCACGCCTCGATGCACAGCCCGCACAGGATGCAGCGCAGGTAGTTGATCTGGTAAACGCGGCCGTACCGCTCCCCCGGCGAGTAGCGCTCGGTCTCGGTGTTGTCGGCGCCCTCGACGTAGATGGCGTCGGCGGGGCAGGCCCACGCGCACAGCTCGCAGCCGACGCACTTCTCCAGCCCGTCCGGATGACGGTTGAGCTGGTGGCGGCCGTGGAACCGGGGCGCGGTCTCCTTCTTCTGCTCCGGGTACTGCTCCGTCGTCGGCTTCTTGAACATCGTCGAGAAGGTGACGCCGAAGCCCTTGTAGGGGTCGAAGAAGCCCATGACTCAGCTCTCCTGACGCGGAGGGGGGTCCGCGGGGATGACGGTGGACGACCCGTTGGCCGAGGTACCCGCGGGCACCGCCGGACGGTGGCGCGCACCGCCCGGTGGCGGGGGCGGCCACGGGATGCTTTCGAGGCTCGGCGCCTGGGCAAGCTTGCGGCGCTCGGCCTCCTCCAGCTCCCGCTGGTGCTTCGCGCCACCGGGATCGAGCAGCGCGATGATCAGCATGACGCCGATGACCACCCCGACGCCGATCAGCCACGGCGTGCGGTCGTCGACGTCCTTCTGGTAGACGCGGAAGGTCGCGATGATCAGGACCCACAGCAGGCCGACCGGGATCAGCACCTTCCAGCCGAACGCCATGAACTGGTCGTAGCGCAGCCGGGGCAGCGTCCCGCGCAGCCAGATGAAGAAGAACAGGAACAGCAGCAGCTTCAGGACGAACCAGATCAACGGCACCCAGCCGTGGTCGAGACCGGACAGGCCCGGGATCGGCGGCGGCTGCCAGCCGCCGAGGAACAGCGTGGTCGCGATCGCCGAGACGGTGACCATGTTGATGTACTCGGCGAGGAAGAAGAAGGCGAACTTGATCGAGCTGTACTCGGTGTGGAAGCCGCCGACCAGCTCACCCTCGGCCTCGGGCAGGTCGAAGGGGGTCCGGTTCGTCTCACCGACCATCGAGATGCAGTACAGGACGAACGACGGCAGCAGCGCGATGTACCAGCGCCCCGACTGGCTCTCCACGATCCCGGACGTCGACAGCGTGCCCGCGTACATGAACACCGCGACGAACGACAGGCCCATCGCCACCTCGTAGGAGATGATCTGGGCCGCCGAGCGCAGCGAGCCGAGCAGCGGGTAGGTCGACCCACTCGACCAGCCGGACAGGATCAGCCCGTAGACCCCGAGGGAGGCCGCGGCGAGCATGTAGAGCACGCTGACGGGCAGGTCCGCGAGCTGGAGCGTGGTGCGCTCGCCGAAGATCGAGACCTCCGGGCCGAACGGGATGACGGCAAAGGCGAGGAACGCCGGGACCGCCGAGAGGATCGGCGCCAGGATGAAGATCGGCTTGTCCGCGAGGGCCGGGATCAGGTCTTCCTTGAGCATCAGCTTGGCGCCGTCGGCGAGGCTTTGCAGCCAGCCCCTCGGGCCGTGCCGGTTCGGCCCGACCCGCTGCTGCATCTTCGCGACGACCTTGCGCTCGAACACGATCGAGAACAGCGTCATCAGCAACAGGAAGGCGAAGACCGCCACGCCCTTGAGCAGGATCAGCCAGAACGGGTCGTCGCCGAAGCCGGACAGGTCCGGGTCGACCGGGGCGGCGTACACGAGCGCGGCGGCGGCGTGGCTCATGGCCGGCCCCCGGCGGGCTCGTCGCCGACCGTGCGCGGCGCCGGGGCGATCGGGTCCGCGGCGGCGGATGCGGCCGGCGGTGCCGCCGGCGGTGCCGCCGGTGGTGCCGCCGGCGGCGCGGCCGTCCCCGGCGGTCCGGCCGCGGGTGGCCGGGAGCCGGCGGGCGACGTCTCGACCGTCACGGCGGTGTCGCGGGCGGCGGTGAGCTCGGCCCCCAGCGCCGTGCCGCGACGCTGGTCGACACCGAACGTGTCGGCGCCGGCGGGCCGGGGGGTGCCGCCGGCCGCGATCCGGACGACGACGCCGGCGCGGGCGGCGAGTGAGCGGCGCACGTGCGAGCCGGCCGAGTGGGTGGGCACCCAGACGACGCGGTCGGGCATGGCGGCGAGCTCGCAGGGCAGGGTGACCGACCCGCGGCCGCTGCGCACCGTCACCAGGTCCCCGGCGGCCACCCCGATCTCGGCGGCGGTCGCCGCGGACAGGCGGACCCGGGCGGGCCGGGCAGTGCCGGCGAGATACGGCTCGTCGGCGAGCAGGGCGCCGTCGTCGACGAGCTGGTGCCAGGTGGCGAGCACCGCCTCGCCCGGTCCGGGGACGCTCGCGGCCTCGGCGGGATCGGACGGTGCGGGCACCCGGGAGACGCCGGTCCCGGCCCGGCCGACGTCGCGCAGCTCGCGGGCGGCGGCGCCGGTGTCGGGCAGCCGCAGGTCGATGCCCATCTCGGCGGCGAGCAGGTGCAGCACGCGCACGTCGGGCAGCGCCGGGGTGTCCAGGGCCCGTTGGAACGGCCGCAGCCGGCCCTCCCAGTCGACGAACGAGCCGGCCTTCTCCGCCACCGGCGCGACCGGCAGCACCACGTCGGCGACCTCGGCGATGGCCGAGCGCCGCACCTCCAGCGACACGCAGAACGGCACGCGGGCCAGCGCGGCCAGCGCGGCGGCGGGGTCAGGCAGGTCCTCGGCGTCGACCCCGGCGACGAGAATCCCGTCGAGGCGGCCGGCGGCGGCCGCGGCGAGGATGCCGGCGGTGTCGCGGCCGGGCGCGCCGAGCAGCCGGCCGCCCCAGAACGCCTCGACCTCGGCGCGGGCGGCGGGGTCGGCGACCGGACGGCCACCGGGTAGCAGCGAGGGCAGCAGCCCGGCGGAGACGGCGCCGCGGTCCCCGGCGCGGCGCGGCACCCAGGCGAGCGCGGCGCCGGTGGCGTCGGCGAGGCGCAGGGCGGCGGACAGCGTTCCGGGGATCTCGCCGGCCCGCTCGCCGACGAGGATGACCGCGCCGGGCTCCCGCACCGCACGGGCGGTCGCGGCGAGCGAGTGGGTGTCGCCCGCGCCGGGGCGGGCGTCGGCAAGCGCATCGAGGACGGCCGGCTCGGCGCCGGGCTCGGTGGTGACCAGCGTCCCGGCGAGCTTGGCCAGCCCGCGGGTGACCAGCGGCGCGAGCGCGTGCACGGCGGTGGCGTGCTTGTCGGCGGCCTTACGCAGCCGCAGGAAGACGATCGGCGACTCCTCCTCCGGCTCGAAGGCGACGAGCAGCACCGCCGGCGCCGCCTCCAGGTCGGCGTAGGTCACCCCGATGCCGGTGCCGGCGACCGCGTGGCCGAGGAACTGCTCCTCCTCGGCCGAGTGCGGCCGGGCACGGAAGTCCACGTCGTTGGTGGCCAGCGCCACCCGGGTGAACTTGGCGTAGGCGTACGCGTCCTCGCGGGTCAGCCGGCCGCCGGCGAGCACGCCGACGCCGTTGCGGCCGCGGCATTCGGCCAGCCCGCGGGCGGCGTATTCCAGCGCCTCGGACCAGGTCGCCTCGACGAGTTGCCCGGTGTCGTCGTCGCGGATCAGCGGCGTGGTCAGCCGGTCGGCGGCGCGGGCGTAGGCGAACGCGAAGCGGCCCTTGTCGCAGTTCCACTCCTCGTTGACCGCCGGGTCGTCGCCGGCGAGGCGGCGCACCACCTTGCCGCGGCGGTGGTCGGTGCGCAGGCTGCATCCCGACGCGCAGTGCTCGCACGCCGTCGGCGTGGAGACCAGGTCGAACGGGCGGGCCCGGAACCGGTAGGCGGCGCTGGTGAGCGCGCCGACCGGACAGATCTGCACCGTGTTGCCGGAGAAGTAGGAGGAGAACGGCTGGCCGTCGCTGACCGCGACCTGCTCGGCGGCGCCGCGCTCGAACAGCTCGATGAACGGATCCCCGGCGATCTGCGCGGAGAACCGGGTACAGCGAGCGCACAGCACGCAGCGTTCCCGGTCGAGCAGGATCTCGGTGGAGATCGCCAGCGGCTTCGGGTAGGCCCGCTTGGCCTCCTTGAACCGGGAGACGGCGCCGCCGTTCGCCATCGACTGGTTCTGCAGCGGGCACTCACCGCCCTTGTCGCAGATCGGGCAGTCGAGCGGGTGGTTGAGCAGCAGGAACTCGATGTTGCCTGCCTGGGCCTTGCGGGCCACCGGCGAGGTGAGCTGGGTCTTCACGACCATGTCGGCGGTGACGGTCGTCGTGCAGGAGGCGACCGGCTTGCGCTGGCCTTCCACCTCGACGATGCACTGCCGGCAGGCGCCGACGGGGTCGAGCAGCGGATGGTCGCAGAACCGCGGGATCTCGATGCCGAGCAGCTCCGCCGCCCGGATGATCAGCGTGCCCTTGGGGACGCTGACCGGCAGCCCGTCGACGGTGAGGGTGACGAGATCCGCGGCGGTCGACGCGGCCGGCTGGGATGGTGCGACGGTCATGGTCAGTGCGCTCCCGCGTAGGCGCCCGGGGTGGGCGCGGCCGAGCCGTTGCCGGCCGCGGCGCTGCCCGGGGTGTCGGGGGTGTCCGGGGTGGCGTCCGGCCTCGACGTCACCGCGCTCACCGGGATGAACTCGTCCCGGAAGTACTTGATCCCCGAGACGATCGGGGAGGTGGCCCCGTCGGCCAGCGCGCAGAACGCCCGGCCGAAGATGTTGTCGCAGGCGTCGACGAGGGTGTCGACGTCGGAGGCGTCGCCCTGCCCCCGCTCCAGCCGGGACAGGATCTTCACCATCCAGCTCGTGCCCTCGCGGCACGGGGTGCACTTGCCGCACGACTCGTGGGCGTAGAACTGGGTGAGCCGGCGGACGACCCGGAGCATGTCGGTCGTCTCATCCATGATCATCAGAGCCGCGGTGCCGAGCAGCGACCCGGCCTCCTGCATGCCCTCGAAGTCGAGCGGGGCGTCGAGGTGCTCCGCGGTGAGCATCGGCGTGGACGACCCACCCGGCGTCCACGCCTTGAGCGCACGCCCGCCGCGCACCCCGCCGGCCAGGTCGAGCAGCTCGCGCAGGGTCGTGCCCATCGGGACCTCGTACTGGCCGGGCCGGGTCACGTGGCCGGACAGGCTGAAGATCTTCGGGCCCGGGGCGCGTTCCCGGCCCATCGTGCGGAACCAGTCCACCCCGTAGTTGACGATGTAGGGCACGGTCGCGATCGTCTCGACGTTGTTGACGACGGTCGGAGACGCGTACAGCCCGTGCGTCGCGGGGAACGGCGGGCGCAGCCGCGGCTGGCCACGCCGGCCCTCCAGCGAGTCGAGCAGGGCCGTCTCCTCGCCGCAGATGTAGGCGCCGGCGCCGGAGTGCACGACAAGCTCGAGGTCGAAGCCGCTACCGAGGATGTCGCGGCCGAGGTAGCCGGCGGCGTACGCCTCGGCGACCGCGGCGCGCAGCCGGCGGGCCGCGTGGATCAGCTCGCCGCGCAGGTAGACGAACGCCCGGCTGGCCCGCACCGCGTACGCCGCGATGATGATGCCCTCGACGAGCGAGTGCGGGTCGGCCTTCATCAGCGGGGCGTCCTTGCAGGTGCCGGGCTCGCCCTCGTCGGCGTTGATGACGAGGTAGTGCGGCCGGCCGTCGCCCTGCGGGATGAAGCCCCACTTCATCCCGGTGGGGAAGCCGGCGCCGCCGCGCCCGCGCAGCCCCGAGTCCTTGATGAGCTTGATGAGCTCGTCGGGGTCACCGGCGAGCGCCGTGCGCAGCGCGACGTAGCCGTCGAGCCGGCGGTAGGTCGCAAGCGTCCACGACTCCGGGGTGTTCCAGCGCCGGGTGAGGACCGGGGTGACGGGCATTGATCAGTTCCCCTTCCGCTCGGAGGAGGCGGTGGGCGCGTCGGGCTGGCCCGCACCGGCCTCGCCTGCGGTGACGAACGGTGCGGGGGCCTGGTCGGCCCGCCAGCCGGCCGCCTCGGCGAGCAGCAGGCCGGCGACCGACGGCTCGCCGACGCCGGGTCCCGCGACGCCCGCCGGGCGCTCATCGGCGAACCCGGCGAGCTGGCGGGACGTCTCGGCGAACGAGCACAGCGGCCCGCCGCGGGTGGGGGCGGGGCGCTCGCCGGCCTGCAGGCCCTCGACGATCGCCTGCGCCGAGTCCGGGTCGACCTGGTCGTAGAACTCGTAGTTCACCGTCATCACCGGCGCGTAGTCGCAGGCGGCGAGGCACTCGGCGTGTTCGAGGGTGATCGAGCCGTCCGGGGTCGTCTCGTCGTGGCCGATCCCGAGGCGGTCGGCGACCCGGGCGAAGACCTCGTCCCCGCCGAGCAGCGCGCAGGACAGGTTCGTGCAGACCGAGACGAGGTAGTCGCCGACGGGCCGGCGCTTGTACATCGTGTAGAAGGTCGCGACCGCGCCGACCTCGGCCTGGGTGATGCCGAGCGTGTCCGCGCAGAAGGTCACCCCCTCGGTCGTCACGCAACCCTGCTCCGCCTGCACCAGGTGCAGCAGCGGCAGCAGCGCCGAGCGGGAGCGGCCGGCCGGGTAGCGGGCGATGATCTCGGCCGCGGCGGCGTGGATCTCGGGCGAGAAGGCCATCATCGATCAACTCCCCCGAGCACCGGGTCCACCGAGGCGACTCCGACGATCACGTCCGCGACCTGGCCACCCTCGGTCAGCGCCGGGACGGCCTGCAGGTTGACGAAGCTTGGGTCGCGGACGTGGACGCGGAACGGTCTCGTCCCGCCGTCGCTGACCACGTGGTAGCCGAGCTCGCCGCGGGGCGACTCGATCTGTGTGTAGACCTGGCCGGGCGGCACCCGGAAGCCCTCGGTAACCAGCTTGAAGTGGTGGATGAGGGCCTCCATCGAGGTCCCCATGATGTTCCGGATGTGCGCCAGCGAGTTGCCCATCCCGTCCGCGCCGATCGAGAGCTGCGCCGGCCAGGCGATCTTCTTGTCGGCGACCATGACCGGGCCCGGCCGCAGCCGGTCCAGGCACTGCTCGATGATCTTGAGTGACTCGCCCATCTCCTCCAGCCGCACCAGGTAGCGGGCGAAGGAGTCCGCCTCCAGGGCGGTCGGCACGTCGAACTCGTAGGTCTCGTAGCCGCAGTAGGGCATGGTCTTGCGCAGGTCCCAGGCGAGGCCCGCGGCGCGCAGCACCGGCCCGGTGACGCCCAGCGCGATGCAGCCGGCGGCGTCGAGGACGTTGACGTCGACCATCCGCGCCTTCCAGATCGGCTGGCCGGTCAGCAGCCGGTGGTACTCGCGGATGCGCTTGGGCATGTCGGCGAGGAACTCCCGGATGGCCCGCTCCGTGCCGTCCGGCAGATCCTGGGCCAGGCCGCCGGGGCGGATGAAGGCGTGGTTCATCCGCAGCCCGGTGATGAGCTCCAGCAGGTCGAGGACCTTCTCCCGCTCGCGGAACCCGAAGATCATCGCGGTGGTGGCGCCGAGCTCCATGCCGCCGGTCGCCAGCCACACCAGATGCGAGGCGATGCGCTGCAGCTCCATCACCAGCACCCGGATCNCGGTGGCCCGCTCGGGGATGTCGTCGGTGATGCCGAGCAGCTTCTCCACCGACAGGCAGTACGCCGCCTCGTTGTACAACGGGGACAGGTAGTCCGCACGGGTGAGGAAGGTGACCGCCTGGGTCCAGGTCCGGTACTCGCAGCTCTTCTCGATCCCGGTGTGCAGGTAGCCGATGACGAGGCGGGTCTCGATGACCGTCTCGCCCTCGATCTCCAGCACGAGGCGCAGCACGCCGTGGGTGGAGGGGTGCTGCGGCCCCATGTTGACGACGATGCGCTCGGCGTCCTGTTCCCCGGCGCCGAGGATCTCCTCCCAGTCGCCGCCGGTGACGGTGTAGACGCGGCCGGAGGCGGACTCGGTGAAACCGGCCTCGTAGGCCGAGGACCCGTCGGTGGCGTGGGCGGTGCCGTCGGTGGGCTGGGCGGTCGATGTGTGCTGGGCGGTGGATGTGTGCGGGGCCGACGTGCTGGGCGTCATAGCGAACCTCGGATGTCGCCTCGGGGATGCAGGCGGCCGGTCAGGGCCGGGTGCGGGATCACGAGTAGCTCCGGCGCTCGTCCGGCGGCGGGACCGTGGCGCCCTTGTAGTCGACCGGGATGCCGCCCAGCGGGTAGTCCTTGCGCTGCGGGTGCCCGATCCAGTCGTCCGGCATCATGATCCGGGTCAGCCCGGGGTGGCCGGTGTAGACGATGCCGAACAGGTCGTAGGCCTCCCGCTCGTGCCAGTCCGCGGTGGGCCACACCGAGGTCAGGCTCGGCAGCGTGGGGTCGGCGTCGGCGACGGAGACCTCCAGGCGCAGCCGGCGGCGGTAGGTCATCGAGGTCAGGTGGACCACCGAGTGCAACCGGCGACCGGTGATGTCGTCCGGATAGTCCACTCCGGACAGCGACGACAGCAGCTCGAAGCGCAGTCCCGGATCGTCGCGCAGAGTCTGGGCCAGCGCGGGCAGGCCCTCGCGGCGCACGTGCAGGGTCAGCTCGCCGCGGTCGACGACGGCCCGCTCGACCGCGTCGCCGAGCTGCGGAAAGACGCGTTCGAGCGCGTCGTACACCGCATCGGCGTCGGGGTCGCCGAACGGCCGCTCGCTGGCGGCCAGCACCGGGGCCGGGGCGACGAGCCCGCCGAACCCGGAGGTGTCGCCGGTGCCGCCGGAACCGAACGCGTCGTGGCGCCGTCCCGGTCGCACGCCGTTGCCGCCGCCCACCAGCTCGCCGGCGCCGCTCGCGGCCGTCCCGCTCTCGTCGAGGGCGCCGCCGTCCGCGCCCCGGCCTTCGGCGGGAGTGCCGGCGGCGGGAGTGCCGTCAGGGGGTGTCATGGGTCGCTCCTGAGTCGGCGTCCCGCTGCGCGGCGCCGGTGCCTGCCGTGGCGCCGCCCGCAGCGGCGTCGCTGTCGGCGATGTCGGCGGTGCTCGGGCCGGGACCGTGGGCCCGCGACTCGTCGGCGGGCTTGGCGTCGACGGGGATCCCCTTGGCCCGCCCGAACACCGACGGCGGGACGATCGCGGCCGGCCGGCGGGTGTCGAGAACGGGTTCGACGGCGCCGCGCCCCGTCGGGACCGGCGCGCCGGCCGGGATCCGGAAGTGCTTGCGGTCGTTGACGGACAGGGTCCGGGTGTCGAGCTCACCCGCGGGCAACCCGGCGCGGGCGGTGGCCACGTCGATCGGCTTGGGGTAGGGCGACGAACCGGACTCCGTGTGCGGGGTCTTGCCGGTGACCGGCCCGGCAAGGATCTTCTCGTGCAGCTTGATGATGGCGTCCATCAGCATCTCCGGCCGCGGCGGGCAGCCGGGCAGGTACATGTCGACCGGGACGATGTGGTCGACACCCTGCACGATGGCGTAGTTGTTGAACATGCCGCCGCTGCTGGCGCAGACGCCCATCGACAGCACCCACTTGGGCTCGGGCATCTGGTCGTAGATCTGCCGCAGCACCGGCNCCATCTTCTGGCTCACCCGGCCGGCGACGATCATCAGGTCGGCCTGGCGGGGACTGGCCCGGAAGACCTCCATGCCGAACCGGGACAGGTCGTAGCGGCCGGCGCCGGTGGACATCATCTCGATCGCGCAGCAGGCCAGCCCGAAGGTCGCCGGCCACAGCGACGACCGCCGCGACCAGTTGGCGAGCTTCTCGACGCTGGCGAGGAGCACGCCACCGGGCAGCTTCTCCTCTAGTCCCATTCCAGACCTCCACGACGCCACTCGTAGGCGTACGCGACGAAGATCGTCGCCATGAACAGCGCCATCGCACCGAGGCCGAACACCGCGAGGCTGTCGAACGCGACCGCCCACGGGAACAAGAAGATGATCTCGATGTCGAAGACGATGAAAAGCATCGCGGTGTTGTAGTACTTCACCGGGAAACGCTGCGGTCCGGCCGGGGCCGGAGAGGGTTCGATCCCGCACTCGTAGGCATCGATCTTCGCGCGGTTGAACCGGCGCGGGCCGATGAGCGCACCCGCCGCGACGGAACCGACCGCGAACAGGGTCGCGATCGCCAGCAGAACGAGGATCGGCACGTAGTTCGAGAGCATGCCGAACTCCTCTCCTTCGAAAGAGTGTTGCCGGACGTTATGAGGAATGGCTTTCCGGTGAACGGATCGCAAACGGTCCGTACTCGGTGTTCGTCACGTTTCTGGCCACTTGATCACGGCGCCGGAAGCGGGGCGCCCTCATAGAGTCCCGAGCCAGATCCCCTGGCCCGGTGGTACTTCGCGGTCTCGCCGGCCGCTCCTGCCGGCTCCCCCCAGGACTTGTGACCCCAGGATCTCCGACGGCGGGCTGGTCCCACAGTCCTGTCCGCGGAGAAAGCGGTCCGGGTACACCATGACGGCCTGCCACACTCCGCTCCGACACCGGTCCACCGGCGCCGGCGCCGCAAGGCGCGATAGACCGGCATTCCGTCGATCCGGCCCGTTCTGCTCGCCACCGGATCGACTCGGGTAACACGTCAGGCCGCGGGAGCGAGCCGGGTCATAGCATTGATCAGTCGGTCCATCGCATCCCCTCCCCGGGGGTCGGTGAGATTCGCCATGATCTTGAGGACAAAGCGCATGAGGGTCGGCCGCGGCAGCCCGTACTTCGTTCCGAGCGCCATGATGGTCGGGTTCCCGATGAGCTGGACGAAGTATCGGCCCAGGGTGTAATACCCGCCGTACTGGGCGCGGATCATCGCCGGGTAGTGTCCGAGGGCGCGTTCCCGGGCGGGCCCCTCGGCACGGGCGAGCGCCTGCACGGCGACCTCGGCCGCGTACCGGCCGGACTCCAGCGCGTAGGCGATGCCCTCGCCGTTGAACGGGTTGACCATGCCGCCGGCATCGCCGACGAGCAGCACGCCGTCGCGGTAGTGCGGGGTGCGGTTGAAGCCCATGGGCAGAGCGCTGCCGCGCACCGGGCCGACCGCGTTGTCCTCGGTGAAGCCCCACTCCGGCGGCAGCGCCGCGAGCCAGCGGCGCAGCAGGTCGGTGTAGTTGGTGTTCTGGAAGGCGTCGGTGGTGTTCAGCAGGCCGAGACCGACGTTGCTGGTGCCGTCGCCGACGCCGAAGATCCAGCCGTAGCCGGGCAGCAGGCGGCTCTCGCGCGGGCGACCCTCCCACAGCTCGAGGTGGGACTCGAGGTGGTCGTCGTGGGTGAGCGGGCTGCGGTAGTAGCGGCGGACCGCAACGCCGAGCGGCCGGTCCTCCCGGCGGCGGATGCCGAGCGCCAGCGCGATCCGGGCGCTGTTGCCGTCCGCGGCGATGACGAGCGGCGCGCGGTAGGTCACCGGCTCCCGGTCGGGCCCGGTACGCGCCAGTACGCCGACGACCCGGCCGGTGCGCTCGTCGAGCAGCGGCCCGGTGACGGCCGTGCCCTCCTGCAGCCGGACGCCAGCCTTCACCGCATGCCGGGCGAGCAGGTCGTCGAAGTCCAGCCGGGGGCGGACGAGGCCGTAGTCGGGCCAGCTCGCCAGGTCCGGCCAGGGCAGTTCCATCCGCACACCGCCGCCGACGATGCGCAGCCCCTTGTTGCGCGCCCAACCGGCGGCGGGCGAGGTGTCGATGCCCATCTCGACGAGGCTGCGCACGGCACGCGGGGTCAGCCCGTCGCCACAGACCTTCTCGCGCGGGAAGGTCGTCTTCTCGACGAGGAGGACGTCGAGCCCGGTACTGGCGAGGTGGTAGGCGGCCGACGAACCACCGGGGCCGGCGCCGACCACGATGACGTCGGCGTCGGTCGTCGACCCGCCGCCCACGCCGTCAGTCCTTGTCGTCGCCATGGCCACCCATTGCTCCGGATCTGCTCGACCACCCGTCCCGGGAGCACTCCCGGACGGGACCCTCCGCTTGAGTGCTCGTGAAATTCTTCACGAGCGTCCTCGGCGAGTGTAGGCCCTACGCAGGCCAATCGCACCAACCAGGATGCGCTGAAGACCGGACGAGTCGACTTCGCGCACCCAATGACCACTGTGAGCGACCGTTTCCCGCTCCCGGCCCGCACGGACCCGCCGCGGCGTCCCGGCGCAACTTCTGGGCGAGGGTATAATGCCCACCCCTCCTCTCGCGTGACCGCTGGTCACAGGCGCGACAGCCACGCCGAGCTCTCCAGCGCGTCACACATCGCAATTCATCCACTACACGCAGCCGACGGCCGGAAACGGCCCATGGCACCTTCTCCCCGCGGGGTGGGATCACCGCCTGTGCGGGGTAGTCACCCGCTGGCCGTCCGAAACGCGGCGCTCGTCCGCGGGCGCCGGGTGCGTCGCGGCGGTGCCACCAGGACCGCGCGGGGCACGTCCGGGCCAGGCGGCGCCGCCCGAACGGGCGGTCTCGACCGGCCCAAGCGGGTGACGCCCGGCCGGAAGGGACCACCCTGACCTGGCAGCCACGACATTCTGTCCCGACCCGATCCGCCCACTTGCCCACCTGATCGCCCGCCGCATCGTCCACGCCGTGTCATCTAACCCCGAAAAGGCGCAAAGTATCCCGAATCGTCACCCATCCCACCGGATGTGCACGGGCGGGCGGGCCACCACCGGCCCGGCCCGACCCGGCCCGACCCGGCCCGACCAGAACGCCCGTCACCGACACGCCCCGGAAGACCCGCCACAACCCGGCCGACCCGACCCAGTTCCGAATCGAGAGACGCGATGACCGAAGAGACCGTCGTCCTCCCCACCGCCGACGGACCTGCCCCGGCGACGCTCGCCGAACCCGACGGTCCCGCGCGCGGCGGCGTCGTCGTCCTGCATGAGGCGTTCGGCCTCACCGAGCACGTGCGGGGACTGTGCGGCCGCTTCGCCCGGGCCGGCTGGCGGGCGATCGCGCCCGACCTGTTCCACCGCGTCGGCTCGCCGGTCTTCGACTACGACGACATCGCCTCGGCGGTCAAGGTGGTCGAGGACCTCGACGGCACGGACCTGCTGGATGACGTCGATGCCGCCCTCGCCGTGCTCGCCGAGGAGGGAACGGCGCTGGACCGTTGCGCCGTCGTCGGCTTCTGCCTGGGCGGGAGCATCGCCTTCCAGGCCGCGGTGGCCCGCCCGTTCGGTGCGGCGGTCACGTTCTACGGCGGCGGGATCCGCACCCGACGCTTCGGCGAGCCCAGCCCGCTGGAGATCGCCGGGCGGCTGCAGGCGCCGTGGCTCGGCCTGTACGGCGACCAGGATCCGAGCATCCCCCTCGAGGACGTCGAGGCGCTGCGGGCCGCGGCGGCCGAGGCTCCCGTGCCCACCGAGATCATCCGCTACCCCGAGGCCGGGCACGGCTTCCACAACGACGCCCGCCCGGCGTCCCACCATCCGGCGTCCGCCCGCGACGGCTGGTCGCGCACCCTGACCTGGTTCGACTCGCACCTGCCCGGCTGACCCGCGGCAGGCGTCGATCAGCCGCAGGCGTCGATCAGCCGGGGGCGTGGCCGCGGTGCAGGGCGACGACGCCGCCGGTGAGGTTGCGCCAGGTGACGCGGGACCAGCCGGCCTCGCGCAGCAGATCGGCGAGCTCGGCCTGGGCGGGCCACGCCCGGATCGACTCGGCCAGGTAGACGTAGGAGTCCGGGCTGCTGCTGACCGTGCGGGCGACCCTCGGCAACGCGCGCATCAGGTACTCCAGGTAGACGGTCCGCCAGGGACCCCACACCGGGCGGGAGAACTCGCAGACGACGAGGGCGCCGCCGGGCCGGGTGACCCGGCGCAGCTCGGCGAGGCAGCGCACGGTGTCTGCGACGTTGCGCAGCCCGAACGAGATCGTCGTGCGGTCGAACACGGCGTCGGGGAAGGGCAGGTGCAGCCCGTCCCCGGCGGTCAGCACCACCCGTCCCGCCGGGCTGGCGGGCGGCGGCCTCTCGGCGAGACGGCGCTGGCCGGCGCGCAGCATGCCCAGGGAGAAATCGCAGGCGACGACCTGCGCGCCGGCCTCGGCGAAGGCCCGCGAGGAGGTGGCCGTGCCGGCGGCGAGGTCGAGGACCCGCAGGCCGGGGCGCAGGTCGAGGAAGGCGGCGGTGGCACGCCGCCAGGTCCGGTCGAGGCCGCCGGAGAGCACGGCGTTGGTCAGGTCGTAGCGCCCGGCCACACCGTCGAACATCGCCGCGACCTCCTGCGGCCGCTTGTCCAGCCCGGCCCTGCCCACCGCGCCCCCTCCCGTCGTCGACCCCGATCCATACCGAACCGATCCACCCCGCACCGATCCGAACTTGCCGCGCCGCTCAGCCACCGGCCGTCGATCCTCCACCGGCCGTCGATCCGCCGCCGAGCAGCTCGCCGTCGAACCGGGCGAGGGCCGCCGGGGCCGCGGCGCGGGCCGCCTCCTCGGCTGCGTCCCAGTCGGTGGCCGCGCCGAGGCGGCGCAGCCGGTCCCGGGTCGCCTCATCACACAGCGCCCCGGCGACGCCGGCCGCATACAGGTCGCGGGCGCGGGCGCCGAGCCCGGCGGCGACGGCGTGCTCGGTGCCGAGGTCGGTGCCGAACATCGCCGGGTCGTCGGTGGCCAGTGAACAGNCCACGCCGGCCGCGTGCAATGCGGCAAGCGGATGGTCACCCAGGCGGACCACGGAGCGGGTGCGCAGGTTCGACACGGGGCAGACGTCCAGCACGATCTCCGCGTCGGCCAGGCGGCTCATCAGCGCCGGGTTCTCCACCGCGCGGATGCCGTGGCGGATCCGCCGGGCGCCGAGCGCGTCGAGCGCACCCTGGATCGACGCCGGACCGTCCGTCTCCCCCGCGTGCGGCACCGCGGCGAGCCCGGCGTCCGCGGCCAGGGCGAACGCGGGCGCGAACGGCTCCGGCGGATGGCCGATCTCCGGGCCGCCGAGCCCGAGGCCGACGACGCCGCGCTCGGCGAAGCGCGCCGCCCAGCGGGCCACCTCGGTAGCCGCCTCGACGGGCAGCACCCGGTCGATGTCCGGGGTCAGGCGCACCTCGACGCCGAACCGCTCCCGGGCCTCGATCGCCCCGTCGGCGTAGCCGTTGAAGATCTCCTCGACCCGGACGCCGCGCTGCACGCGGAACCACGGCGAGAAGATGCCCTCCACATAGACGGCGCCGTGCGCGGCCGCCTCGGCGGCGTAGTCGACGACGACCTGGCGGAAGTCGGCCTCGGTCCGCATCACGTGCGTCGTCATGATCCAGACCTGGATGAAGTGGTTGAAGTCGCGGAACCGGTACAGCTCCGCGAGGCCCTCGACCGTCCGCGACGGCAGGGCCTCCTCGTTGCGCCGGGCCATCTCCAGCAGCGTCGACGGCCGGACCGTCCCCTCCAGGTGGACGTGCAGCTCGATCTTCGGCCCGGTAGCCGCCAGGACCGCGGCCGGGGACCCGGNGGACTCGCTCATCGGGCCAATCTATGGCGTCCCGCCCGGGGCGGGTGCCTGGGTGCGCCCCCGCGCCAAGGAAGATTGCTCAGGTGGCCGAGACGAGGGGGAGCGCGGTGGAGGAGAAGTGGGAGGCGACGCGGTCGTCGGTCGGGTCCTGGGCCGGGTCGCGGTGGACGACGAGGTGGCGGTAGAGGGTGTCGCGCTGCGCGGGGATGCGGCCGGCCGTGCGGATCAGGCTGATCAGTTCGGAGCGGTTGGTCCGGTGGCGAGCGCCCGCCGAGNAGACGACGTTCTCCTCCAGCATCACCGAGCCGAGGTCGTCGGCGCCCATGTGCAGGGTGAGCTGGCCGACCTCCTTGCCGGTCGTCAGCCACGAGCCCTGCAGGTGGGCGATGTTGTCGAAGAACAGCCGGGCGACGGCGACGAGGCGCAGGTACTCCAGCGTCGTGGCCTGGGTCCGCCCGCCGAGGTGGTTGTTCTCCGGCTGGTAGGTCCACGGGATGAACGAACGGAAGCCGCCGGTACGGTCCTGCACGTCCCGGATCATCTTCAGGTGCTCGATGCGCTCGGCGTTCGTCTCGCCGGTGCCCATCATGAAGGTCGCGGTCGATTCCAGGCCGAGGGTATGCGCCGTCTCCATCACCGACAGCCAGACATGGCCGGNCTCCTTGAGCGGGGCGATGGCGTGCCGGGGGCGCTCGGTGAGGATCTCCGCGCCGGCGCCGGCGAAGCTGTCCAGGCCCGCGTCGCGCAGCCGGGTGATGACCTCGGGGAACGTCAGGCCGGAGGTGCGGGCGATGTGCACGACCTCGCTGGCACCCAGCGAGTGCAGGGCGAGCTGCGGGTAGGCCGCCTTGATCGCGCCGAACACCTGCTCGTACCACTCGATGCCGAAGTCGGGGTTGTGGCCGCCCTGGAGCATGATCTGGGTGGCACCGAGCTCCACGGCCTCGCCGCACTTGGTGACGATGTCGTCGACGTCGCGGACCCAGCCCTCGGCGTGCTTCGGCGCCCGGTAGAACGCGCAGAACCGGCAGGCCGTCACGCAGATGTTCGTGTAGTTGATGTTACGGTCGATGATGTAGGTGGCAATGCCGTCGGGATACCGGCGGCGACGTACCGTGTCCGCCGCCGTGCCGAGCGCGTGCAGGGGTGCCTGGGTGTAGAGGAGCAGGGCCTCCTCGGGCGAGATGCGGCCGCCCCCGGCGGCCCGGTCCAGGATCGACCGGATCTCGCCGGCGCCGTCGCCCCGACCCACCGCAGACTCGCCGTCGGCATCCACAAGGCTCATGGCGCGATGGTACGACCTGGATCCCGATGCCGGACCACGTCGCGCTCAGGCCAGCACCAGGACGGTCGGGGTGAGACGGCCGGACGATCAGTAGCCGGAACGACCGCCGGTGTCGGCCGGACCGGTGCTCGGAGGGACGTCCGCGTCGTAGCCGCTGGACGACCGCTCACCGTAACCGGCACCGGACCCGCTGGACGGCCGCTCACCATAGCCGGCATCGGACCCGCTGGACGGCCGCTCACCGTAGCCCTGCTCGGAACCAGAGCCGCCAGTCCCGGACGGCCGCTCACCGTAACCGTGCTCCGCGCCGTAGCCGCCCGGGTGGCTCGGGGTCGAGCCGGTGGTCGGGCCGCCGGTGGTCGGGGGGCTACCCGGAGCGTTGTGATGGCCGGGGCCGTGGGTGCGGTTGGTGAACTTCTGCTGTACCTGCTTGATCTTGGCTCGGTTCTCGGGCTTGTTGGCCGCAGCCTTGGCCTTGTCGACCATTTCTCGCGTCTTCGGGCTGTGCAGGAATTCGTTGATCTTGCTTGAGATGCTCGCCATGAGGTCGGTGTACCTATCCGGCGGTGGTTTTACGCCTGTCGGTCAGCCGTTCCGCGCTCCGTCACCCCGGACCGCCCGAGGAACCGCCCAAGGTGTCCTTGGCCTGGTTCCACAGGCTGTCCACCTGGTCGCCCACGCCGTTCTTGACCGAGGTGGCCACCTTGTCCCACAGCCGGCTGCGCTGCTCGTCGACCATGGACGCGATCTGGTCGGCCGCGGAGAGCAGGAGCAGGACGACCAGAACGAACAGGATCGTCCGCTTGAAGGGGATCCGCAGCCGGAACCGTCGGCGCGGGCGTCGCGGCGCCGGGGGGTCATGGTGTTCCGGCGCCCGGTCGCGGGGGCGCTCGGCGACCGGGCGCGGCGCCGGTTGCGGGCGCGCGGCATCGCCGCGGTCGGCCGCCCGTCGCCCCTCGGCGCGCCGCCCCTCGGGACGGTCCGGTGCATACGGCTGGGCCTGCGGATACGGCTGGGCCCGCTGGTTGGGCTGGGCCTGGGGATAGGGCTGGGCCTGGGGGTAGGGCTGGGCCGGCGGGTGGGGCCGGGCCTGCGGATACGGCTGTGGCTGCTGCTGAGGCGGCGGGTACGGGCGGCCCGCCTGGCGAGGTGCCGCAGACGGGGGTGGTGCCGCCGGCGGGTAGGGCGACGGGGGCGAGCGGCGGTCGTCCGCCGGCGGCGCCGGCTCGGCGCGGCGGTCGCGGGCTGCCGGTCCGGGTGCGGCGGCCGGGGCGGGAGGCTGCTCATCTTCGTACTGGACGAATCCCGCGCGCCGCCGCCGGCGGCCCGGCACCCCCTGACCGCCGGCAGCGCCACCGAAGCCGGCGCCACCACCACCACCAAAGCCGGCGCCCTCGAAACCAGCGTCGCCGGCGCGGCCCGCCTCCTCGGCGGCCCCGCCGCGGGCGCGCGGGGCGCGATCCTCGACGCCGAGACCGGCCAACGCCGGTGGCGGCACGGGCGGCCCGGCCGGCGGCGGAAGGTCGGCCGGCTCATCCCATCTGGGTTCCCTCGCCGACGGGGCGTCGCCTTCCCACCAGCCGTGCTGCTCGCCGGCGCCGGCGACGCGGGTCCGCGCCGGCCTGGCGGCGTCGGCGCGCCGGGCGCCGGGCGCCGGGGGGTCGACGTCCGGTCCGGTCGAGCCGTCGGCGGCCACCGAGTCGTCATAGCGCCTGGTCCGGAAGGCGTCCGCGCCCGCTGCGGCCCCAGCGGCCCCAGCGGCCCCAGCCGCGGCGGCGCTGCGGCCTCGCGGCCAGGTGCCGTCGAGGACGGCGGTGGCCGCGACCCGGGTGTCCCCGCCGGGCGGCGCCTCCTCCCCGAGCAGGGTCAGCAGCAGCCGTTCGGTCGACGGGCGGTCCCGCGGGTCGCGAGCGAGCGCGGAGCGGACGACGGGTTGGAGCTGCGCCGGCACGTCCCGCAGGTCGGGCCGACCCGTCTGGATCTTCTCCGACATCTCCAGGTAGGTGCCCTGCCCGTAGGGGTGAGCGCCGACGGCGGCGTAGGCGATGAGCAGGCCCCAGGCGAAGACGTCGACCGCCGGGCCGATCGTCGAGCCCTCCATCTGCTCGGGGGCCATCCAGCCGACCGAGCCGAGGACGAGGCCGGTCTGGGTCCGTCCCTGCGCCGCGTCGAGGGCCCGGGCGATCCCGAAGTCGATGACCCGGGGGCCGGAGAACGACAGCATGACGTTGCTCGGCTTGAGGTCACGGTGGACGATGCCGGCCTTGTGGATCGCGGTCAGCGCGCTGGCCACACCGATCGCCACGCCCTGCAGGGTCGACATCGGCAGCGGCCCGGACCGGGTGACGACGTCATCGAGGCGAACGCCGTCGATGTACTCCGTGACCAGGTAGGGGCGGCGGGCGGCGGGATCGGCGTCGAGGACCTGCGCGGTGCAGAACGGGGCGACCCGGCGCGCCGCGGCGACCTCGTCCCGGAACCGGTCGCGGAACTCGGGGTCGGCGNCCAGGTCCGAGCGGATCACCTTGATCGCGACGAGGGCTCCGGCGGTGTCGCGGGCGAGGTACACCGTGCCCATGCCGCCCGAGCCGAGCCGGCGCACGACCCGGTAGGCGCCGATGACGGTGGGGTCGTCCGGGTGCAGTGCCTCACCCCGGGTGCCGTCCGGCGCGTCCCGGCCCGTCGATCGATCCGCCACCGCTCTCCCGCCCGTGTCCGCTGTAGTGCCCACCGCCGCTCGGTGCGGCCCGGCGACTGCGGGTGCCTGTTACCTCACGCTAGCCCTCGCCGGACGCCACACGGGGAGCGCTGTCCGCCATCCGACGGCCGCGACGGTGCGCCGTTCCCCCCGGAACGTCCTGGAATACTGCCTGAACAGCCGGCACGAGCGACAACGAACCGGGCAACGGCGAAACGATACAAGCGCAACGCCGCCTCCCGTTGACCGGGACCGCGCTTCGCCCGGCGATCCGGGCGCATCGCCCGGCACTGCCGGCGCCCGGCGTCGCGGCACCGGCCGGTCAGGGACGCCCACCAGCGGAGATGACGGCGTGCCAGCCGGATCTCCGGCAGGATGAGGCGAAGGAACGTCCAGTGGCACCGACCGGACACTCCAGTCCGACCGGTCGGGTCGCGGGCCGCGAGGTGCGGGGAGCTGCTCATGGTCACGCAGTCGGTCGAGGCGAACGACGGCACCGCCGTCCGCGCGGAGGCCGCCGCGGGCGGCGACGTCGACACCAGCGTGGACATGCTGATCGTCGGCGCCGGCCCCGCGGGGCTCTACGGCGCCTACTACGCGGGTTTCCGGGGCATGTCGGTCGCGCTGATGGACTCGTTGCCCGAGGCAGGCGGCCAGGTCACCGCGATGTACCCGGAGAAGGTGATCTACGACGTGGCCGGCTTCCCGGCCATCCGCGGCCGCGAGCTGGTCGACGCCCTCGTCACCCAGGCGGCCCAGTTCGACCCGACCTACCTGCTCGACCAGCAGGCCGCCGAGCTCGCCCACGAACCGGAGGCGGTCGTGGTGACCAGCAGCCAGGGCCACCGGGTCCGCGCCAGAGTAGTCGTGATCACCGGCGGGCTCGGCACGTTCACCCCGCGGCCGCTGCCGACCGGGACCGGCCATCTCGGCCGCGGCCTGGCCTACTTCGTGCCGAAGCTGGACGCCTACGCCGACCAGGACGTCGTCGTGGTCGGCGGCGGGGACAGCGCCTTCGACTGGGCGCTCGCCCTGGAGCCGATCGCCCGCTCGGTCACGCTGGTGCACCGCCGCGACCGGTTCCGCGCGCACGCGGCGACGATCGAGCGGGTCGAGGCGTCGAGCGTGGAGATCCTCACCTTCTCCGAGGTCGCCGCCATCCACGGGGAGGACCGGATCGAGAAGGTCGAGCTGGTGCAGACCCGCACCGGAGACCGGCACGTCCGCCCGGCGCAGGCGGTGGTCGCCGCGCTCGGCTTCACCGCCGACCTCGGGCCGCTGACCCGCTGGGGGCTCACCATGGCCCGGCGCCACATCGCGGTCGACTCGACGATGTTCACCGGCGTCGACCGGGTCTTCGCGGCCGGGGACATCACCGAGTACCCCGGCAAGGTCCGCCTGATCGCCACCGGTTTCGGCGAGGTCGCGACCGCCGTCAACAACGCCGCGCCGGTCGTCGACCCCGCGGCGAAGGTGTTCCCGGGGCACAGCTCCGGCGACAGCACCGCCTGACCACATGACCGCCCGACCGGAATGACCGTCTGACCGGACGACCGCCCGACCGGAATGACCGCCTGGCCGTCTGACCGGACGGCCAGCGGCCGCGGTCGGGCATCTGGCGCACACTGGTTGCATGCGCGGTCTTCTGGTTATCGGCCACGGTTCACGGCGGGACGAGGCGAACGCCACCGTCCGCGAGCTGGCCCGCCGCCTGGCGACCGAACCTCGCCAGGACGGCGACGGCTGCGCGGGTCGCCCGCCGTCCGCGCCGGCAGCGCCGCGGCCGTGGGGGGCCGTCGAGGCGGCGTACCTCGAGGTCAGCCGGCCCGACATCGGCGAGGGCTATGCCAGGCTCGCGGACGCGGGGTGCACCGAGATCGTCGTCTATCCGTTCTTCCTCTTCGGCGGCAACCACACCCGCCGCGACCTCCCCGCGGCACTGGAGGAGGCACGCGGACGGCACCCGACGACCCGCTGGATCCTCTCCGAGCCCCTCGGCCTGCATGCCTGCGTCGTCGAGGCGGTGCGGGCACGGCTCGACGACACGTTGCGCGACCTGGTCGCCGCAGCCGAGCACCCCACCGGCTGACGGACCGGCCCCACGTCCGGCGATCATGGCGCCCCCTCAGGAACCGCGCCCTGCGTCGCAGCCCCTCGCAGGGAGGCGGTACGCCTGAGAACGGTGCCGCCGACGACGGCAGGCGGCGGCCGCCGGGGTGACGATCAGAAGGCCGCGGCGGCGCGGCTGGCGGCGACGAAGTCCGCGACGGCGGCGGCAAGCGGGCGCACCCCCGGCTCGGCCGGCACGATGTCCACCCGGATGCCGGCGGCCTCGCAGGCCTGGGCGCTGCGTCGGCCCATCGCGGCGACGAGCAGGTCCGGGGGCAGCGGCCCGTACAGCTCGGCGGTGCTGCGGGCAGCCGTCGAGGAGGCGAACGCCGCGACGTCGAAGTCGCCGTGCCGCAACTCGTCGGCGATCCGCGGATCGGGATCAGCGGTCACGTCGGTCAGCAGCGGCACCCGCCGCGGCGTCCACGGGCCGTCGGCCGGCAGGTCGGCGGCGCCGACGACGAGCACCTCCGGCACCGGGGCCGGCCGGCGGCCCGCCGTCCCCTGCCCGGCACCCACCGCTGCCCCGGCACCCACCGCACCCTCTGCACGGGCAGCACGGGCGGCCCGGCCGGCATCTCCCGCGCCTGCGGCGAGGTCGTCGAGCGTGGTGGCGGCCAGGCCCAGTGCGTCGAGGGCGGCGGTGACGTCGGGGCGGGCGGCCACCAGGGTCAGCCCGGCCAGCGCGCGCACGTCGGTGCCCGCCCGGCGCAGCAGGGCGACCACCGCGGCGACCTCGTCCGGGTCGGCGAGGACGAGGCCCGCGGCCCCGGGCAGCGCCGCCAGCAGAGCCGCACCGGCGTCGTCGAGCGGGGCGGGGCGGGCCACGACCGTCTCGACCGCGTCCGCGCCGAGCTGTCGCAGCCGGCGGGCCAGCAGGCCCGGGCGGGGCCGGGTGCGGGCGACCAGGACGCGCACGCCCGCGAGCGGCGCCGCACCGGCGGCCGGGGCGTCGTTGCGGGCGGCGACCTCGCCCACCACGATCACTGCCGGTGACCGCACGCCCGCGGCGATCGCGTCGATGGCCAGAGCGTCGAGCGTGGTGCGCAGGACCCGCTGGGCGGGGGTGGCGCCACGCTCGATCACCGCGACCGGGGTGGCCTCCGGGCGGCCACCGGCGAGGAGGGCGTCGGCGATGTCCATGAGCCGCGCCACCCCCATGAGGATGACGATCGTCGCCCGGGAGGCGGCGAGTCCCGCCCAGTCGACGGTCGAGTCGGGGTGGCCGGGTGGCAGATGACCGGAGACGACGGCGAGTTCCTGCGCCAGGTCGCGGTGGGTGACCGGGATGCCGGCGAGCGCCGGCACGGCCAGCGCCGAGGTGATGCCGGGGACGACGGTGCAGGCCACGCCCGCCTCCGCGCAGGCCTGGGCTTCCTCACCGCCCCGGCCGAGGACGTAGGGGTCGCCGCCCTTGAGCCGCACGACCCGGGCGCCGGCCCGGGCCCGGTCGACGAGGACCGCGTTGATCTCCTCCTGGGCCCAGGAGCGGGCGGTCGGACTCTTGCCTACATGGATGATCTCCGCGTCGGGCGGCGCGGCGTCGAGCAGGACGGCCGCGGCGAGCCGGTCGACCACGACCACGTCGGCGGTCGTGAGCAGCTCACGACCACGCACAGTCAACAGCCCGGGATCGCCCGGACCAGCCCCGACCAGCCAGACCTCACCCGCGATTCGCCCGTCCATCACGGCGTGCACCGTACCTGTTCGTCCTTGTCCGACGAGCGCTCACGCGGGCGGCGCCACAGCGCGGCCGAGTCGGCGGCCGGGTCGGCGGCCGGTCAGTGGATGCCGCACTCCGTCTTGTTCGTGCCGGCCNAGCGGCCCGCGCGGCCGGCGCCCCGCCGGGTGCACGGCCAGCAGCCGACGGAGTCGTAGCCGTCGGAGAGCAGCGGGTTGACGATGACCTCGTGCTCGGCGACGTACCGGTCGACGTCGGCGTCGGTCCAGGCGGCCAGCGGATGGATCTTCACCTTGCCGCGGCGCGCGTCCCAGTCGACGACCTTCAGGTTCGCCCGGCCGGCGGACTCGGCGCGCCGCGACCCGGCGGCCCAGGCGTCGTAGGGCGCCAGCGCCCGGTCCAGCGGCACCACCTTGCGCATCCGGCAGCACAGGTCGGGGTCGGTCTGGTAAAGGTCCTGGCCGTAGACGGCGTCCTGGCCGACGACGGTGAGCTGCGGGCGGACGCTGATCAGCGGCAGGTCGTAGGTCGCGGCCACCGCGTCGCGGGTGCCGACCGTCTCGGCGAAGTGGTACCCGGTGTCGATGAAGACCACGGGCACGTCGGACCGGATCCGGGCGAGCATGTCGACCAGGATCGCCTCGGCCATGGACGCGGCGACCACCAGCTTCGTGCCGAACTCCTCGGCCGCCCAGCCGAGGATCTCCTCGGCCGGCGCGCCTTCGAGCTCGTCCCCGGCCCGCAACGCCCGGGATTGCAACGTGGCACCCATCAGCTCGTCTCCTCGTCGTCGCGCGCGGCGCCTCGCCGTGCCGTCTGGTCCCCCGTTGCGCCGCGCCTGCCCGCCGGCGTGGCACCGACCGGGCCCGCAGCGACCGCGAGGGCCGTCAGGCTCAGTCGGAAGGCTCGCCGGCAGGCCCGGCACGCCCAGTGCCCGTGCCCGGAGCCGGCGCCGTCCGGCGCCGGCTCCGGGACGATGTCCTCCTCGCCGCAGTACGGGCAGTAGAAGGGCACCGCCCGATCACTGCCGGCCATCGGCACCCCCGGCCGCCGGCCCTGCATCAGCACCGGCACCGGCACCGGCACCGGCCGAGGAACCCACGGCGCCGACCGCGGCCAGCGACGCCTCGTCGGCCCGCTCCGCCCAGTCGGCAAAACTCTCCCCGTCGGCGCGCTCGCGCCGGTAGGTCTCCAGCAGGCCGACGACGTAGTCGAGCAGCCCGTCGGCGGTGACCTTGAGGCCGCGCGACTTGCGGCCCAGTCGCGACCGGGTGCCCAGGTGGCCGCCGAGGTGCACCTGGAAGCCCTCGACCATCTCACCGGCGTCGTCGGGGACCAGCGAGCCCTTCAGCCCGATGTCGGCGACCTGGAAGCGGGCGCAGGCGTTCGGGCAGCCGTTGACGTTGATCCCGATCGGCTCGTCGAAGTCGGGCAGGCGGCGCTCCAGCTCCTCGATGAGGTCGCGGGCGTTGCCCTTGGTCTCGACGATGGCCAGCTTGCAGAACTCGATCCCGGTGCAGGCCATCGTGCCGCGGCGGAACACGCTCGGCCGGACGACCAGATCCAGCGCCGCGAGCTCGGCCTCCAACGGCGCCACGGCCTCGTCGGCCACGTCGAGGATGACCAGCTTCTGGGTCGTCGTCGCGCGGATGCGGCCCTGTCCGAACCGGTCGGCGAGATCCGCCACAGCGCGCAGGATCGTCCCGGACACCCGGCCCGCGCGCGGGGCGAAGCCCACCGCGTTGCGCCCGTCGCGCTGGCGGTGCACGCCGATGTGGTCGCGGCCCTCGTTGCGCGGGGGCGCCGGCGGCGGCCCGTCCGGCAGCGCGGCCGTCAGGTACTCCTTCTCCAGCGTGGTGCGCACCCATTCGGCGCCCATGTCCGCGACGAGGAACTTCAGCCGGGCTCGGGTGCGCAGGCGCCGGTAGCCGTAGTCGCGGAACAGCGAGGCGACGCCGTGCCAGACCTCGGCAACCCGCGCCGGCGGCACGAACGTCCCCAGCCGCACGCCGAGCTTCGGGTTCGTCGACAGGCCGCCGCCGACCCACAGGTCGTAGCCCGCGCCGAGCTCCGGATGGACGACGCCGACGAACGCGATGTCGTTGATCTCGTGCAGCGTGCAGTGGTCCGCGCAACCGGAGATCGCGCTTTTGAACTTACGGGGCAGGTTCGCCAGCGTCGGGTCGCCGACGAAGCGCTCGACCACCTCGTCGATAGCGGCCGACCCGTCGATGACCTCGTCGCCGTCGACGCCCGCCAGCGGGCAGCCGAGGATGACCCGCGGGGTGTCGCCGCACGCCTCGGCGGTCGTCATCCCGGCGCCCTCGAGGGCACCCCAGATGGCGGGCACGTCCTCGATGCGGATCCAGTGGAGCTGGATGTTCTGCCGGTCGGTGACGTCGGCGACGTCCCGGCCATACCGGGTGGAGATGTCCGCGATGACCCGAAGCTGGTCGGCCGTCATCCGCCCGCCGTCGAGCCGGATCCGCTGCATGAAGTAGGAGTCGTCGAGCTCCTCCGGTTCGAGGACCGCCGTGCGGCCGCCGGAGATTCCCGGCCGGCGTTGCGTGTACAGGCCCCACCAGCGGAACCGGCCACGCAGGTCCTGGGGGTCGATCCCGTCGAAGCCGGTGTGCGGGTAGAGGTTGAGGATGCGGTCGCGCACCTCCAGCCCGCCTTGGTCCTTCTTCATGCGCTCGTTGGCGTTGAGCGGCTCGGAGTATCCCAACGCCCACTGGCCCGCTCCCTTGGGGCGGGACGGGCGCGCGGGACGGGCAGGGCGGGCAGGAGAAGTCATGAGATCTCTCGATGCGCGGGGAAACGCGACGCCGGCAGAGTGGCGCCGCGAACGGGAACGTCAGCGGGAGCGGCGACAGCCGGCGCTGGAGACCCGCAGCAGGTCGACGTGCAGGCGCGCGACGAGCATCGGCTCAATCACGAGGCACGCGGCCGCGGGGGACGACGCGAACCCGCGCC
This sequence comes from Frankia sp. ACN1ag, assembly GCF_001414035.1. Classification (NCBI taxonomy): domain Bacteria; kingdom Bacillati; phylum Actinomycetota; class Actinomycetes; order Frankiales; family Frankiaceae; genus Frankia; species Frankia sp. ACN1ag. The sequence goes on from NZ_LJPA01000004.1 coordinate 167,290, forward strand.
GGGGCGAGACGCGGACCAGATCCGTCGCTCGCTCAGCCGGCGCCCCGAGGGTGAGGGCACGCGTAACCACGGCCCCATGTTTCCACAGAAGTGACGCCGATGGGCGCGTTGTGGGTCCCAGGACCACGCCACCAGCGAGTATCACCCCGCGAACCGGGCCAAATCGGGCCAGTACCGGTGGCCTTCCCCGGCCCTCCGACACCGCCACCACAACTCTACCGCACCGATGGAGAAAATGAACAACGCAGTCCACGCCGGAGATCGGTGATGCGAGGCTCAGCCGGTGCGCCGGGCGGCGCAGAGGCGGCGGAGCTGATCGACCAGCGGGCCGGTGGCCAGGCCCTTTTCCAGTAGGGCGTCCGCGCCCAGAGCGAGCACGCGATCGAGCAGCGCGTCCTCGGAGAAGCCGGTGAAGATGACCACGGTGGCGTGCGGCGCGACCCGCCGGATCCGCGGCAGTGCGCCGAGGCCGTCGAGCACCGGCATCGCGAGATCGAGCAGCACAAGGTCCGGCGCCGTGCGCACGACCTCGTCGATGGCCTCCGCCCCGTTGGCGGCGGCGCCGACGACCACGAAGTCGGGTTCGGTGCCCAGTAGTAGGCAGAGCAGCTCACGCACGCCGTCCGCGTCGTCCACGACGACCACTCGGCGCGGGGCGACTGTGGGCGGCGGCTCGGCCGCGCCCGGGCCCGCGCCGTCACCGGGGGCGGGGTCCCCGGGCCGCTCGCCATCCGGGATCGCGGCCCACGTGACCGGGCGGCTGGCCTGCACACCCGGGCCGCGGCCAGCATCCCGGCCGGGCTCGGGGCTGCGAGCCGTCCCGGAAGAGCCCCGAGCCGGGGCGACAACGTCGTCCCGGCCGAGCCCGACGGTGTCGGCGTCCACCGAACGGCCGGTATCCACCATTCTTTTGTACGCGCCCCACCCGACCCCGCGCATCGTCATTCAGGATGGTTTCCGGGGATGACCCATGTCGGTCATCCCAGCGATACCCACAGACCGTGGCGAAGTGCCGCACGCCCGGCGTGACAGTGATAGCCCGCGTTGCGGGAATAGGCCGCCGGAGACGATCTCTCGATGATTCCGCGGCTTTCCGCCCGGACTTCCTCAGCAACACTCCCGTTTCCCAACAAGAGCCCAAGAATACAGGCATAATGTCTCGACGGGTCCGCCACGCCCGTCCGGCCCTCCTAACGTATTGCATCCGATCACGCGCCTGGAGCGACACCGTCCGGCAGAAAATCCCAACTTATGACGGAGAGTAATCATCGCAAGCGTTCGCGTATGGGACTTTTGGCCTCTAGTCTACTAGGGTGCACCATGGAGTAGCCTGATCACTACCGGTGAATTCCTGCCGGCTCTCGGGGGGGCACGAGAGGCGGCGCACGACGACTGGCCTCCCTCGGTGGGAGGCGACCTCTGCCACGCGGAAGGACGTCAACAGATGCGGCAACGGAGCCGAGGCCGGCAGGGCGCGGCGACCGCTGAAGACCTGCTCCCCGTGGAGGTCCGGCGGCGGCGCTGTGAACGCGTTCTCTCCCGGGACGAGCTCGCCCGACGCACCGGCTACAGCCGCCAGTACATCTCCCAGTTGGAGCAGCCCAGTCGTGGGATTCCTTCGCGCCCCGTGATCGCGGCCGTCGACGCGGCGCTGGAGGCCGGGGGCGCCCTGGTCGACCTGCGCGAGGCGGCCGTGGCCGCGCGAGCCGAGCGCCTGCGTCGCCGGCCCGACCCGGAGCGGGAGTCCCGCCGCCGGGTGTCGGACCTGCTCGACCACCGCCGGTCGGACCGCGAGCTCGACTACCTCGATCGGCTGGTTGCCGACCTCATCGCCAAGGCCGACCGGCTCGACCCGCAGGACGTCACCGCCCGGGTACTCGACCAGCAGAGCGTGGTCGACAACCTGCTATGCACCCCGCTGCTGCCGCATCAGCAGTTCCGGCTGTTCATGCTCGCCGGCCACCTGGCCGGCCTGCTCGCCATCTCGCTGCTCGACGTCGACGAGCTCGCGGGCGCGAGCACCTGCTGCCTGGAGGCGGCGGTGTTCACCGAACTCACCGGGCACGAGGGGCTGCGGGCCTGGACCCTCGCCGTCAACGGGCTCATCGACGCCGCCGCCCGGCGGGAGTGCGCCGCCGACGCCGGCCAGGCGCCGGACGCCGCCGCGCCGGATGCGACTGTCGACGGCGGGGTCGGCGACGGCGGGCGCGGCGACGGCGGGCTCGGCGGGCCGACCGTCACCCCGCTGCACAGGCGGCCGGGGGCTGCCGGCCGCACCCCGGCGATGCCCACTCCCCCGCCGAGCGCCGCCCCGCCGGCCAGGTTGGATCCCGTGGAGGGGCCGGCGTCGCCAGTCGGGTCGGGCGCGTCGGCGGAGGCGTTCACCCCGGCCGGGTCCGGCGCGCAACCGGAGGATTCGGCTGCCTTCGAACCCGCCCTGCCCGGTGGAGACGGCGGCGAATCACTCGACGAAATGCTGATCGCGCCCGGCGGGCGGGCCACGCCGCCCCGGCTGATCGCGCTGGTGAAGGGGCGCATCGCCCGCTTCGCGACCGCGAACACCCACCGGGCCGTCCCACCGTCCGGTATCTCCCACGCGTTCCGCCCGCCGGTCTGACCCCGGGCTGACCCCGGGCTGAGCTGTCCCGCGCCCGGTCCAACGCCGTCAGATCGGGCGGATCAGACCTCGGCGAAGGTCATCGCCCGCAGCGGGGGGACGTCGCCGCGGCGCGCGGCCTTGTCCGCGAAGGCGCGGATGCCCGCCTGCTGCCGTTCACCCAGCCGGAAGTCGAGGGTGGTGAAGTAGCGGGCCAGCGTCGCCGGGTCGAACACCTCGAAACGGGCCGCCCGCGTCGCTACCTGGTCAACATCGCGCAGCGCGAGGTCCAGCCCGGACCGGAACGCGTCGTGGACCTCCTTCACCGTCCCGGGATGCCGCTGCGCGAACGATTTTCGGGCCGCCCACACCGCGAAGACCATCGGCAGCCCGCTCCACTCCCGCCAGGCCGCACCCAGGTCGATCAGGCCCAGGGGATGGCCCTCGCCGCCGCGTTCGGCATCGTAGGTCGCGCGCAGCGCCACGTCTCCGATGATCACCGCGGCGTCGGCCTCCCGCAGCATCGACGGCAGGTCGGGCGGCATCGTGACGTACGTCGGCCGCAGTCCGTGGCGTTCCTCCAGCAGCATCCGGGCCAACAGCACGCTGGTCCGCGACGTCGAGCCGAGCGCAACGGTGCGGACCTCGGCAAGCGGCACCGCCGTGCTCAGCACGACGGACAGCACCGGCCCGTCGGAGCCGACCGCGAGATCGGGCAGGACGACGAGATCCTCCGCGTGCCGGAGGTACTCGACCAGGCTGATCGGGCCGATGTCCAGGTCGCCTGCCACGAGGGCCTCGTTGAGGCGATCGGGGGTGTCCTTGGTCAGCTCGATGTCGAGCAGCGCACCGGAGTGAACCAGCCCCCAGTACAGCGGCAGGCAGTTCAGGAACTGGATGTGCCCGACCCGCGGCCGGGCTTCGGTGCCCGCCGGCCCGGTCAACGCCGGCCGCCGTGACGGTTCTCCATCACGGCGAGGACCGCGCGACGCTGTCGCAGCGCCAACGGATAGCTCATCAGTCCACTGACGACCAATGCCAGCACAAATGCGAGAANCCCGCCCGCCCCGAGCAGCAGGACGACGGCGAGCACCACCCCGAAGAGCACCGCGCGGAGCGCGAAATACCGCAGGTTGATGCCGAGCAGGCCGCGATCCTTCGCCGCCGGGGCCCCCGGCGGCGCAGCCGCGACCCCCGGCGGCGCGGCCGCGGGCCGCCTCGGGCGCACGGTGGGGCGCTTGCGCAGTTCCATCAGGACCTCCGCTTCTTCGTCGGCACCCAGCCGAGCCGGCGCAGCACGGTCGGGAAGAACCCCAGCCCGAGGAAGACGACGAGCAGGCCGAGCAGGCTCGCGCCGCCGATCGGCAGACCGGCCCAGTCGAGCAGCACGTAGACCGCCACGCCCGGGACCAGGATCACCAGGAAGGCGAGCACGAAGATTGAGCCGATGCCTGGCGCGCCGGGCGGTCGGACCGGCGGGCGGGGGGTGGAGGTGGCGTTCGCCGCCGGGGTGCCCGCGGGCGCGGGCTGGCCCGCCGCGCGGTCCTGCGTCGGCTCGTCCTCGCTGACCATCGAATCCCGCCTCAGGCGTCGATGGAGGTCGGGATCTCGCGGCGGGCCGGATCGGGACCGTCGTAGGCGCGGATCTCCCGGTAACGGGTGTCCCGCTCGACCGGCCGGAAGCCGGCGTCCCGGATGATCGCCAGCAGGTCCTCGCGCGTCATCGTGTTCGGAGTACCGAAGCGGTCCGCGTCATGAGTGATCTTGTACTCGACGACCGATCCGTCCAGGTCGTCGGCGCCGAAGTTCAGCGCGAGCTGCGCCGTGGTCAGCCCGTGCATCACCCAGAAGCACTTGACGTGGTCGATGTTGTCGAACAGCAGCCGGGAGACGGCGAACGTCTTCAGCGCCTCCGCGCCGGTCGCCATCGGCTGGTTCATCAGCCGGTTGCGCGGGTCACCGGCGGCGTCGTGCTGGAAGCGCAGCGGGATGAACACCGCGAAGCCGCCCGTCTCGTCCTGCAGCTCCCGCAGCCGCAGCACGTGATCCACCCGGTGGCGCGGCTCCTCGATGTGCCCGTAGAGCATGGTGCAGGGAGTACGCAGGCCCTTGGCATGGGCGAGGCGATGGATGCGCGACCAGTCCTCCCAGTGGGTGTCGTGGCCGACGATGTGCTGCCGGATCTCCCAGTCGAAGATCTCCGCGCCGCCGCCGGTCAGCGACTCCAGCCCCGCGTCGATGAGCTCGTCGAGGATCTCGTCGGCGGGCAGTCCGCTGATCTTCTCGAACCAGTGGATCTCGGTGGCGGTGAACGCCTTGAGCGCGACGCCGGGCAGCGCCTTGCGCAGCTCCCGCAACGAGCGGGGGTAGTAGCGCCACGGCAGCGTCGGGTGCAGGCCGTTGACGATGTGCAGCTCGGTGATGCCGGCCGGCTCCATCTCCTTCGCGAGCCGGACGGCCTCCTCGATCCGCATCGTGTAGGCGTCGGCCTCGCCGGGCTTGCGCTGGAACGAGCAGTAGGCGCAGGACGCCGAGCAGACGTTGGTCAGGTTCAGGTGCCGGTTGACGTTGAAGAAGGTCCGGTCGCCGTTCTTCCTGGTCCGGACCTCGTGGGCGAGGCCGCCGAGCCAGGCGAGATCGTCACTGGCATACAGCGCCTCCCCGTCGGCGCGGCTCAGCCGCTCGCCGGCGGAAACCTTGGCCTCGATCTCCCGTTTGAGCCCAGCATCCATGCCATCCAGACTAGCCCGCAACGCCGTCAGACCCACCCGAGCCGGCCGGGCTGACCCGTCACAACCGCCGGGCCCGTGGGGGTCGGTCAGGCGTCCCGGCCCTTGCCGGCACCCGGCGACGGCGGCCCGGCCGCGTCCCGGCCCGCGGCGGCACGCTGCGCCGCCCGCCGCTGCATGCGTCCCAACGGCCAGGTCAGCAGGCCGGCGACCGCGAACCCGATCAGCACCGCGAGCAGCAGGTTCACCCCGACCACCGCGAGCACGACCGTGATCACCACCAGGGCGGCCAGCCGGATCAGGAAGTACGGCAACTGCACCCGTAGGTCCACATCCTGCATCGGGGGCCGCTGTCGACGCCCGGCCCGGCCCGCGTCGCCGGCCTGTCCGCCGCCCGCCGAACGACCGCCGCCCGCTGGCCGGTCGGGGCCGCCCGTCCCGGCCGCCTTCGATCGGCCGGAACCGCGTCCCCGCCCCTTCGCCGCCCCGCGCCCGTTCGTCGCCATGTCGCCCTCGATCCGCCGAGCTCCGCGCCCCGCCGGGGCGGTGGCTGTGATCCACCCCCCGGCCCTGGGCCGTCGCCGCCCACTCTGCCCGCCCAGGCCCCGCCCCTGCCAGAGGGATCCCGGAACTACCCGGTCGAGAACGAACCGCCGCCAGCCTGATGTGGTCGCGGGTGGCCCTTCGGCCGGCCGACCCGGCTGCGTCAGGCGCCGGCGAGACCGAGTTGGTGCCGTAGCGCCGCCTCGTCGGCGAGGGCCCAGTGCTCGACGACCTTCCCGTCTCGCACCCTGACCATGTCCAGGCCGGTTACCTCGTAGCGACGGCCGGAGCCCGGGTGGGTGCCACGGAGCGTGTAACGGTTGACCGACGTGTCCCCGGTCGAGACGTTCTGCTCGATCCTCGCGGAGACGTTCTGGAACCCCTCGTTCATGCGCTCCCACTTCCTTCGCCAGGCGGCGATGCCATGGTGGTCGCCCTCCCGGCCCCCTCGGTGGTCGATCACGTCCGGGTCGATCAGTGTCAGTGCGTCGTCGAGTCGGCCGGCGAGAACCTCGCCGTACTTCTCGACGACGCGACGGTGGACGTCAGCCGCATTCGACATGCTGCGCTCCTCGAATACCGTGGCACTGGACGTACACAAGCGGGGAACTCCCCGATTATCTCGCGGTCGACAACATAACCGGGGAACTCCCTGGTTGACAAGGGGGATCATGGCGCTCCCGGACTCGGCAGGTCCGCCGCAGGCCGAGCGGCACCTGNGGGCGGACGCCCGACGCAACTACGAGCGGCTGCTCACCGCCGCCGCCGCGGTCTTCCGCGAGCAGGGCGTCGACGCCGCCCTCGACGAGGTCGCGCGGCAGGCCGGAGTGGGCAACGCGACCATGTATCGCCACTTCCCGACCCGGCAGGACCTGATCGTCGCCGTCTACTCCGACGAGGTGGACGCGCTCTGCGCACGCGGCGAAAGTCTGCTGTCGGACCAGCGGGCCGACGACGCGCTCTTCATGTGGCTGCACGACCTCGTCAGGTTCGTCGGGGACAAACGTGAGCTCGCGCTGGCGCTCGGCGCCGACGTCGACAGCGAGAGCCGGTCGGGACTGTTCAACCGGTGGCATTCGGCGATGTACCGGACGGTCACGGCCCTGGTCGTCCAGGAACAGCAGCGAGGCACCCTCCGGGACGATGTCGACGGGTGGGATCTCCTGGTCCTGGTCAACGGGATCGCGCTCGGTGGCGTCGGCCCTGAGCGGGTCGGAGCCCTGTTGGACCTCGTCCGACGCGGAGCGGCCCCCGGTCCGGCAACCGGCACGACCGGGACGTGACGCCGGGCCGCGCGGCCCGCGTGCCCTCGGTCACCCCGTCCGGTGACCGGCCTGGTCGGATCGTCGGGCCTGGCCGAGTTCGCCGGTCCAGCGCCGGAACAGGGCGTGGTCGACGCCGGCCGCGTCGAGTATCCGGCCGGCGACGAAGTCGACGAGGTCGGCGGCGGTGCGCGCGCCGGCGTAGAAGCCGGGACTGGCCGCGGCGACCACCGCCCCGGCGTCGTGCAGGGTGAGCATGTGGCGCAGCGTCGCGCCCGTGTACGGCATCTCCCGCGGGACGACGACGAGGCGCCGGCCCTCCTTGAGGGTCACGTCGGCGGATCGCTGCAGCAGATCCTTGGACAGGCCGAGGGCGATCCCGGCCAGGCACGCGGTGCTCGCCGGGACGACGATCATGCCGCGAGTCCGGTACGAGCCACTGCTCGTCGGGGCGGCGAGGTTGCCGGGCGCGTGCACCGCCACGAGCGTCTCCACGGCGGCGGCCGATTCGGGAGCGGATGCGCCGAGAGGGGCGGACAGCCAGCGTTCCAGCGGTTGCTGCCAGGCGGCGTCGTGCCAGGCGATGCCGGTCTCGTCGAGCAGGGTCAGCCGCGCCGCCCGGGACAGCACCAGATCGACCGGTAGCCCGGCGGTGAGCAGGCCGCGCAGCACGGCGGCTGCGTACGGCGTCCCGCTGGCGCCGCTCACGCCCACCACCCAGGGAACCCGATCGCTCCCGGCGCCGGCGTGCGGGTCGTGCGTCACGGTGACGGGCCTCACAGCGGGGCTCAGGCGGACAGGCCGCGGCTGATCAGGTCGGCGACGGCGAAGGCGAACAGGGCGATGCCGACGAAGCCGTTCGCGGTGAGGAAGGCGCGGTTGACCCGGGAGAGGTCCTTCGGCGAGACGATCGCGTGCTCGTAGCTGAACGCCGCCGCCGTGACCGCGAGGCCGGCCCACCACCAGGCGCCGTTGTTCTCCATCAGCCCGTAGGCGACGAACAGCGCGAAGGTGACGACGTGGGTGACGGTGGAGCCGAGGAGGGCGCCGCGGACCCCGAAGCGCGCCGGCACGGACCGCACCCCGATGCGGCGGTCGACCTCGGCGTCCTGGCAGGCGTAGATGAGGTCGAAGCCGCCGATCCAGGAGCCCACCGCGAGACCGAGCACGACCGCCGCCCACGACCAGTGGCCGGTCACCGCGATCCAGGCGCCGATCGGCGCGACGGCCTGCGCGATGCCGAGCACGGCGTGCGGGAAGTCGGTGAAGCGCTTGGCGTACGGGTAGATCACCAGGGGCGCCACCGCGATCGGGGCGAGCGCGAGGCACAGCCAGGACAGCGTGGCGGCGGCGGCGAGGAAGACGCCGAGGGCGACGACGGAGCCGACCACGGCGGTGCGCACCGACACGGCGCCGGTGACGAGCTCCCGGCCCGCGGTGCGCGGGTTGCGGGCGTCGATGGCGCGGTCGATGATCCGGTTCGCGGCCATCGCGAAGGTCCGCGCGGCGACCATGGCGACCGTGACGAGCGCGAGAGCGGTCCAGTGCACCGACCCGGACGCGGCAAACGAGGCTGCCAGGGCGGCGATGTAGGCGAACGGCAGCGCGAAGACCGAGTGCTCGATGGCGACGAGCCGCAGGAACGCCCGCACGTGCCCGATCGCCTGCTCCTGGCCGCCGCCGGCACCTCCGCCGGGCCTGGCGGTGCCACCCGACGCGCCCGGCAGAAACGCTGCGTCACTCACCGCGAGCACCCACCCACTGCCTCTTCTGCTTGCCTGGAGGCATGGGCGTCCGATGTATCCCTCTGGATGGGCGAGGAGAGGTGGTCACAGGCCGTACTCCTTCCAGCGGCGGGTCACCTGGGCGCGGACCGCTTCGTCCATGACGATCTCCTCGGGCCAGCCGCCCTCGCGGCGATAGCCCTCGGTCGGCAGCTTGCGCGTCGCGTCCACCCCGATCTTGCCGCCCCAGAACTGCTCGTAGGAGGCGTGGTCGAGGTGGTCCACGGGGCCGATCGTGGTGATCAGGTCGTGGGCGTAGTCGACGTTGCCAAACGCCCGCCAGGCCACCTCGGCGTAGTCGTGGACGTCACAGTCGGCGTCGACCACCACGATCAGCTTCGACAGCGACAGCAGCCCGGCGCCCCAGACCGCGTTCATCACCTTCTGCGCATGCTTGGGGAAGCGCTTGTCGATGGAGACGATGCAGCAGTTGTGGAAGACGCCGGCCTCGGGCAGGTCGTAGTCGACGATCTCGGGGATCATCATCTTGATCAGGGGGCGGAAGATGCGTTCGGTGGCCTTGCCCATCGGCCCGTCCTCCTGCGGCGGGCGGCCGACGACGATCGTCTGGAAGACCGGGTCGCGCTGCATCGTCATCACGTCGACGTGCAGCGCCGGGAACGGCTCGACCGGCGTGTAGAAGCCGGTGTGGTCGCCGAAGGGGCCCTCCGGGAGCCGCGCGCCCGGCTCCAGCCAGCCCTCCAGCACGATCTGGGCATTCGCCGGCACCCGCAGCGGCACGGACAGGCAGTCGACCATCTCCACCCGTTCGCCGCGCAGATAACCGGCGAACAGGTACTCGTCGATGTCGGCGGGCAGCGGCGCGGAGGCGGCGTAGGTCACCGCCGGGTCGCAGCCGAACGCGATCGCCACGGGCAGCCGCTCCCCGCGCCGCTCGGCGACGGCGTGGTGGGCGTTGGAGTCCTTGTGGATCTGCCAGTGCATGCCGACGGTGCGCGCATCGTGGCGCTGCAGCCGGTACATCCCGAGGTTGCGCGCCCCGGTCTCCGGGTGGCGGGTGTGGGTGAGACCGAGGTTGAGGAAGGCGCCGCCGTCGTTCGGCCAGGCGTGCACCCCGGGCAGCCGGAACAGGTCGACGTCCGGTCCCTTGAGCACGACGTCCTGGCACGGCGCGGTGCGGACCCGCCGGGGCGGGATGGACGTGAGCGAGGCAGCCTTGCCCAGCGCGTCGCGCAGCCCGGACAGGCCGGTCGGCAGCTCCGGGCGCAGCAGCGCGGCGAGCCGGTCGCCGATCTCGTCGAGGCGGTCGACCCCGAGCGCGGCGGCCATCCGGGCCTCGGTGCCGAACAGGTTGATGGCCAGCGGCATGTCGGCGCCGCGGGGGGACTCGAACAGCAGCGCCGGCCCCCGCTCCCGAACCACCCGCGTCACGATCTCGGTGACCTCCAGGCGGGGGTCGACGGGCACGGAGATCCGTCGCAGGTCCTTCCGCCGTTCGAGGTGAGCGAGGAACGCGCGTAGATCCGCCCAGGCCATGCCTCCATCCTGGCAGCCGACGCGGCCGGCCGTCCGACCTCCCACCATCCGTCACGACGGAAACCCGGGGAGTCACGACGCGCCGCCGTGACGGTGAGCGGGCGGACGCCGGCGGCGGCCGATGGCGGACCGGCCGGACGCGGGCCGGGGCCGGAGGGCACACTAGGGATACACGGGCCGGCCATCACCGCGACATGTGCGCTCTCCGGGGAGGGCACCGCACGCTCGTCTGCCCCTTTCGGCGATGCCGCGCAGGGCCGGGACTACACACCCGCCGACCGATGTTCATACCCCATATGTCGAGCCGGATGTAATCGATCAAGGAGAGCGGAAGGAGCGACCAGCCTGTGCTGGGCCTCGCGCTGAGTTTCGTGGTCATCGGTATCTGGGCGTACATGATCGCCGACGTGTTCGGGACCCCGTCGGATGAGGTACGCAGTATGTCCAAACCAATCTGGATTATGGTTGTGATTCTCTTCGTCTTGCTCGGTTCCGCCGCGTGGTACTTCTTCGGTCGCCCCCGGGCGAACGGGCTCGGAGCGCGGCCGCCGCGGCGCGCGGTCTCGGACCACCCGGCCTTCGGCCAGCGTTCGACCTGGGACGTCGACCGCCGCGAGGGGGGCCTGGGACGGCCCGGTTCGCGGATGGGTACCCGGCGCCCGGCCGTGCGGCCCAAGGGTCCGGACGACGACCCGGAGTTCCTCCGCGAGCTCGCGGACCGCATTCGCGGCGGCGACGCGGAGCCCCCGTCCGCCCGCGGCTGACACCGTCCCCAACCCCCACCGCCGAGCCGAGCAGCACCGAGCAGCGCCTCGCTCTCTCCGAGCCGCGCCTCGCTCGCTCGCTCGCTCGCTCCGAGCCATACCGGCCGGCCATGGTCAGGCTGAACCCGACCCCACAGCGATCAAGATCATCGCGGGGTGGAGTCTCACGCCACCACGAGGGACGATCCTTGCCCTTTCAGGGGGATGAATCGGACGCGGAGCCCTCCAGAAGGGCAAGGAAGGTCGGCCGCGCGCGCTGCGCTTCAGAGAACGGNTCACGCGGAGCGGACCGACGGACGTACGTGACGCGGTTGCGCGCTCGGCGTGGATCCATCCGCGTCCGTGCCCCTGATCACGGCCCGGAGACGCGCAGGGCCCCGGGGCCAAGGCGGGCGGCCCGGGGCCCCGAGGTCCGGCGGACTGCCGCCGGGTCAGACGCCCGCGTAGGAGTGCAGACCGGTGATGACGAGGTTCACCAGGTAGTAGTCCACGAACAGCGCGGTGAACGCGACCAGGGAGATGGCGGCGGCCCGCCGGCCCCGCCAGCCAGCGGTCGCCCGCGCGTGCAGGTAGGCCGCGTAGCAGACCCAGGTGATGAACGACCAGGTCTCCTTGGGGTCCCAGCCCCAGTACCGGCCCCAGGCCGCCTCGGCCCAGATCGCCCCGGCGATGATCGCGAAGGTCCAGATCGGGAACGCGAACGCGATGACCCGGTAGGACAGGGTGTCGAGAGCCGCGGACGACGGCAGGCGCATCACGATGCCGCCGCGGCTCTGCATCGCGCGGCTGGCGTCGGCCCGGCCGGCCGCCACCTCGGCGAGCCGGTTCTCCCAGCGCTCCTTGACCAGGAACAGCACCGTGGTCACCGCGGAGATCAGGAACACCCCGCTGGAGACGATCGCGNCGACCACATGGATCTTCAGCCAGTACGAGTTGAGCGCGGGCACCAGGGGTCCGGGCGCGACGTAGAGCACCGTGCCGGCGAAGCCGAGGTAGAGCACCACCGGCACCATGACGAAGACGCCCAGCCAACGGACCTGCTGCCGGGTCATCAGGGCGAGGAACGTCGTGACCGCGATCAGACAGATCATCGACGAGTACTCGTACATGTTGCCCCAGGGCACCCGGTCCGCCGCGATGCCACGGGTGACGACTGAACCCAGGTGCAGCGCCCAGCCCACCACCGTGAGCAGCACGGCGATCCGCCCGATCCACCGGGCACGGGCGGGCACCTCGACGTCGCCGTCGTTGCCGGCGACCAGGGTGTGAGCGGCGGTGTCCCGCTGGCGCACCGCCTCGATCTCGCGGGCGCGCGCCGCCGCGAGCGCGGCCGCGGCGGGATCGTCCGGGTCGATCTCCACGCCGGAGCCGGCCTCCGCGGGGGCTCCGGCCCCGACCAGCACGGCCGGCCGGTCGGCCGCGCGGGCGGCGGGAACCTCGGCCGCCAGCTCCGCGGCACCGCGGCGCGCGCCCAGGCGGCTGAACGCGAACTCGGCCGCGTAGCCGAGCATGGCCGCGGCGTAGACCGCCATGCCGCTGCCAAACAGATGATCGGAGAGGCTGGCTACGCCCTCGTTGACCGCCATCAGTGCTCCCGTTCGCTGGCGTTCGACGCGGCGCCACCGGCTGCGGTGCCGCGCGATTCCGTAGTGCTCGGCGCCGCGGCGCCGCCTGGCGCCGCGGGCTCGCCCGGCGGCGGTGCCGCCGCCTCGGGCCGCGGCGCCGCCTCCCGCCCGCCGGCCGGGCCGGTCGCCTCGCGGACGAGGGTGGTGAGCTGACCGAGTTCGACGGCGAAGCCGTCCCCGTGCGACCGGGACAGGCCGCCGATCTCGACGACCGAACCGCCCTCGGGTGCCGGGCTAGCCCGGACCCACAGGCGGCGGCGGTGCACCCGCAGGCTGGCGATCAGCCCGGCGATGATGAGCACCGCGAAGATCAGCGCCTCCCGCTTGAACGGGTCGGACTTCACCTGGAAGGTGGCGAACTCCGCGACGCTGTCGGCCTCCAGGCTCAGCCCGCCGGGCAGCCCGCTCAGGGTCCGTTGCCGAGGGTTGTTCAGGGCGAGCACCTGCGCGTTGCGTGCGGTTCCGGCCGGACCGTTCAGGGTGAGCTGGCGCATGTCCTGGGTGTCGACCGTGTACACGTTCTGCGGCACGCCCTCGTCGAGGTGAAGGTTGCCGACGAAACCGGTGATCGTCAGGCCGGGTGCGCGGGCCGCCGGGAAGGTCGAGACGTAGCCCTGGGTCGGGTCGAGGTGGGTCGTCGGCGTGAACACGCCGCTGAAGGCGAGCTGCTGGGGCTCCTTGCGGACGCCGAGCGGCGCCAGGCCCGTGTCGGGAATCTTGACCGTGCAGGTCGAGGTGAACATCCCGTCCCGTGGGGTGCAGGGCACGTTGCCCTGCCAGACCGTCCGGCCCTTGGCGTCCCGCAGGACGAAGTGCGGGGCGTACCCGTGCCCGATGAGGTAGACCTTGGCGTTGCCGAGGACCAGCGGATGGTTCACCCGGATCGTCGCCTGCCGGGTCGGTGCGTCCAGGTCGGGCGAGTAGGCGACGTCGGCGCGGAAGTCCGACGGCTCGCCGTTCGGCTCGTAGGCGGCCGCGAACCGGTTCAGCGTCAGCGAGAACGGACGCAGCTTCGCGGTGTCGACGAGCTTGCCGCCACTGAACTGGTCGTAGGAGATGATCGTGTTGGCCATGCTGTCCCCGGTGACGACCAGCGTGGTCCCCTGGTAGNCGAACCAGGAGCCGAAACCGACCGCGGCCAGCAGCCCGACCAGGGCGACGTGGAAGACAAGGTTGCCCGTCTCGCGCAGGTAGCCCTTCTCGGCCGCGACGGAGTGGTCCGGCGAGCCGTCCGGCCGCTGGGTCCCGGCGGGGGCGACGCTGGCGCGGAACCGGCGCCGGCGCAGTGCCGCGCGAGCGGCGGCCGTCGCATCGGCCGGGGCCAGCGGGCTGGTCCACGAGCTGCCACCCGGCAGCCGGCCGGGCCGCGCCGGTGCCTTCGGCGGAGCGGTGAACAGTGCCCTGGCGTGCCAGCGGATGCGCGACGACAGGCAGCCGATCAACGAGATGAACAGCAGCAGGTAGATCGCCGCGAACCAGGGGGCGGCGAAGACGTCGAAGCCGGAGAGCTTGTCGAGCAGGGGCCCGAGGGTCTGGTGCTTCGACAGGTACTGATCGACCCGCATCGGGTTGATGTTGCGCTGCGGCAGCAGCGACCCCGGCACGGCGGCCAGAGCGAGCAGGAACAGCAGCACCAACGCGGTGCGCATGCTGGTGAGCTGCCGCCAGGAGCGAACGGCGAGCGCCAGCGCCGGATGCCGCCCGGCCCGGGTCCCGCCGGACGCCGACGCGTACTGTCCCGCGGCACCGCCGGCCCTACCGGCCGCGGATCGGCGAGCTCCCCCGGCAGAGGTCGGGTCGGCGCCGAGTCCGGCAGCTCCGTCAGCCCCGTCGCGCCCGTCGGACCCGGCTGGCGCGAACACGTCCGGCGCGACGGCCACGCGGGCGTCGGCGTGCCCCTCGGGCAGCCGGCGTCCGCTCGAGGAATCCGGGGCGAACCCGACGGCCTCCTCGTCGATGAGGCCCGCCGGATCGATGAGGCCCGCCGGATCGATGGAGCCCGCCGGATCGGCCGCGTCCGGGTCGCCGGGGCTCGGCTTCGGCGCGAGGTCGGTGGCCGCACCGGCAGGCTCGTGGGGACGGGTGGAAGAGGTCACAGCGGCGTCTCCGAGAAGCCGGGGGCATAGGGCCGCAGGTTGCCGATCAGGTCGGCCCACTCCCCGGTGAGTTGGAGCACCCCGACCGCGACGAGCAGCACGCCACCGGTCAGGGTCAGGGCGCGGGTGTGTCGCCGTAGCAGGTGCAGGGCGCCGACGGCCCGCCGGAAGGCGAGCCCGACGGCGAGGAACGGCAGCCCGAGTCCCAGGCAGTACACGGCGGAGAGGAACGCGCCCCGGCCGGCCGTCGCACTCGTCACCGCCAGCCCCTGCACTGCCGCCAGCGTGGGACCGAGGCAGGGGCTCCAGCCGATGCCGAACAGCACCCCGAGCACCGGCGCGCCGAGCAGGCCGGGGCGCGGCAGCCGGTGGAAGCGCCACTCGCGGTTCGCCCAGGACATCCGGGAGAACAGCCCGGCGAAGGCCAGGCCCATGACGATGGTGAACGCCCCCAGGAGCTGGCTCATCCCGACCTGATGGCGGACCAGCCACTGACCGAGTCCACCGAAGGCCGCGCCGAAGGAGACGAACACCGAGGTGAACCCGAGCACGAACAGCCCGGTGCCGGCGGCGACCCGCCCGCCGACGCGCAGCCGGCCCAGCCGCGGCCCGAGACCGGCGAACCGCCCGCCGCGGCCGCCGTCCCCGGTCTGCGCTGCCGTCGATCCGGCGGCCGGGACGGCAGCATTCCCGCCGGGGACGGACCATCCGGCCGCACCGGCCGGTGCCGGTGCCGGCGGCGCGGCAACAGCGACGGCCAGGACCGGCTCGGACGCCGCAGCGCGATCGGCCGACCCTGACGGTGGACGGGCGGGGCGACGCTCACGGTCCTGGAGCTCCTCGCCGGACAGGCCGGTGATGAAGCTGAGGTAGCCGGGAACGAGGGGCAGCACGCACGGTGACAGGAAGGACAGCAGCCCGGCCGCCGCCGCGACCGGGGCGGCGAGCAGCACGGGCCCGTCCGTGACGAGCCCGACCACGCTCACCGCGGGTCCCCCAGCCCGCTCGGCCGCCGCCCGCTCACGCCTCGGCCTGCAACCGGGTCAGCACGGGCTTGAGATCGTCCTCGGGCACGACCGGGCCGGTGAAGCGGGCCGCGATGCGCCCGTTCGCGTCGAGCACGAAGGTCGACGGCAACCCCGGGGCGACCGGCCAGCCCGCGGCGAGCGTGCCCAGCCGGTCGACGACGCTCGGGTACGGCACGCCGTTGTCGCGCACGAAGGCCTTGGCGCCCGACGGATCCTTCTCGTTGACGCCGAGGAACGCCACCGTCGGGTTTGCCTTGGAAAGCTGCACCAGGCCGGGCGTCTCCGCCCGGCAGGGGGCGCACCACGAGGCCCAGAAGTTGACCACGACGATCTTNCCCCGCAGGGACGCGACGTCGAACGCGGCTCCGTCGAGGTTCTTGCCGGCGAGCTTGGGCGCCTCGTGCCGGTTCCCGGCCGGGACGAAGTCCTTGCCGGCGGACTGCTGGACGAAGTTGAAGCCTCCGCCGCCGGTCGCGTCGACCGTTCCTCCCCCGCCGGAACAGGCCGCCACCAACCCCGCCACCGCGAGCACCACCGCGGCGAGCCCGACCCGCCTGATCCGCGTCCGCTGCCGGCGCGACCCCGCGGCCCGGTCATGGACAACGCCTGCCACCGGCGTGTCCGACCTGTCACCCGACGCGGACCGCCGTCCCATCTCCGCCACGCGAACCAGTATGTGCCCTGCCCCTTCCCGGCCCGGAACCCGTCTACGACCAACTGTAGAACTCAACTCAGCGTAGGCGGCGAGGCCGGCGGACGCGCGTGGAGTTCGACACGGCAGACACCACTGGGCTCGGCGGCTACCAGGTGGGTACCATCCCGCCGTCGACCCGGAGGTCCGCGCCGGTGATGTTCCCGCTGCGATCCCCGGCGAGCAGGACGACGGCGGCAGCGACCTCCTCCGGCGTGCTGAACCGGCCGGTCACGGAGCTGCCGGCCGCGGCGTCGACGACGCTCGCGGGGTCCGCGCCGGTGGCTCGCGAGACGGTGGCGGCGACACCGTCGGACCCCAGCCACAGGTCGGTGGCGACCGGGCCGGGACTGACCGTGTTGATTCGCACGCCCCGACCACCGACCTCCCGGGCCAGCGACTTGCAGAAGTTCGCCAGCGCGGCCTTCGCCGCGCAGTAGTCGATGACCGCCGGATCGGCGAGGACCGAGTTCACGGAGCTGATCGTGACGATGGAACCGCTGCCGGCGGCGAGCATCAGTGGCAGCGCCGCCCGGGTCGCCCGCACCGCGGCGAGCAGGTTCAGGTTGAGCGTTCCCAGCCACATCTCGTCGGTGACCGAGCCGAACCCGCCGGGCCGGGCGGGCGCGGAACCGACGTTGTTGACCAGGATGTCGACCCGCTCGCCGGCCCACTCGACGAGCGCGGCCGGACCGTGGGGGGTGGCCAGGTCCACCAGGTGCACCCGCACCGCGCCGGTGGCCGCCAGCTCGTCGAGCTCGGGCGAGCTGCGACGGGCTCCGGCCACCACCGTGGCGCCCTCGGCGACCAGCGCCCGAACCACCGCCAGGCCGATGCCCCGGCTCGCCCCCGTGACGACGGCGATCCGCTCGAGCAGTCCCATGTCCATTCCGAACCTCCATTGTCGGCAGCGCCGTACGGCCGTCGGCCGTAACCGTCCCTCATCCACGCGGCCGGTAGCACCGGACCGCGAGACGGACGGTCACGGCGGCGTGCTGCCGCGGCCAGGCCGCCTCGGCCCGATGGCGCAGGTCCTCGGCCGTGCGGTGGTGGCCGGTCGGGCCCATCAGGGCCAGGTCGACGGCCTCGTCGGGGGACAGCACGAGCGGAATGTCCAGGCGTTCGACAGCGGCCGGAGCGAACCGGTCGGCGGTCCGCTCGTCGAGTCGATCGCCCTTGTCCGGCTGCATCCCGACCAGCCCGAGCGGGCCCCGCAGCTCGGCGAGATGGCCCGGTTCGGGGGTGACGACGATGAGCAACCCGTCCGGCCGGAGCACCCTGCGCATCTCGGCCGGGTTGCGCGGGGCGAAGACGTCGAGGAGCACGTCGACGCAGCCGTCGGCGACCGGCCACGGGCCGGCGGCGTCGAAAGCGACCGCTCCGATCCGGGGGTGGGCCCGCGCGGCCCGGCGCAGCGCGTACTTCGACACGTCGACCGCGACCCCGGCTGCCCCGGCGGGCAGCGCGGCGAGCACTCCGGCCAGGTGGTGGCCGGTGCCGGCCCCGATCTCGAGCACCACCGGCCCCGAACCAACCGGCCCCGAACCGGCCGGCCCCGAACCGGCCGGCGGGGCGGGGTGGGCTGTCGTGCTCGCGTCCCGGCTCGGGGCCTGAGCCGTCCCGACGGCGGGCGGTCCGGCGGCGGCGAGCTCGGCCAGCCGGGTGGTGAGCGGCCGGTAGTGCCCCGCCCCGAGGAAGGACTCCCGCGCCGCGACCATGGCGGCCGTGTCGCCGGCGATCCGGCGGGTGTGGCCGGTGCGCAGGTTCACGTAGCCGCCGCGCCCGAGGTCGAAGCCGTGCCCGGCGGCGCAGCGCAGGGAGCCGCCGTCCCGCTGCAGCGCACCGGCGCACACCGGGCAGCGCAGCACCGACAGCACCGCCCCGACCCCGACATCACTGTCACCGCCACTGCCGCCACTGCCGCCACCGCCACCGACGCCGACGCCACCGCCGACGGCAGGTTCGGGCGGCGGTGCCGACGGACGCGACGGGGTTCGGCGGGTCAGGCGCCGACCGATCCGGGCAGGTTCGCGGTCGGGCCGTTCGGTTCGGCGTACTCGACCCCGACGAGCTCTCGCCCGCGGTAGACCGCGGTGGTGACGCTGGCCAGGCCGCACTGGCGCCGGTCGGGACGGTGCCACAGGTGCACCCCCTCCAGCGCTCGCCGGGCGGTCCACACCGGGAGCTGGTGGCTGACCAGCACGACGTGCCGCCCGGGGTGGACGTCGCGCCACTCGGCGACGGCAGCGAGCATCCGCTCGGCGATCTCGGTGTACGGCTCGCCCCACGACGGCCGGAACGGGTTGGCCAGCAGCCGCCACAGGTGCGGGTAGCGCAGAACCGCGGGGCCCGCCTCGAACGGTTTGCCCTCGAAGGCGTTGCGGCTCTCGATCAGCCTCGGGTCGACCTCGATGGGCAGTCCGTGGGCGGCGGCGATGGGAGTGGCCGTCTGCTGCGCGCGGTCCAGGGGGCTCGCGACCACGGCGGCGATGTCCAGCCCGGCGAGGAACTCCGCCGTCACCTTGGCCTGGCGGTGGCCCGTCTCGGACAGCCCGAATCCGGGCAGCCGGCCGTAGAGGACCTTCTCCGGGTTGAAGACCTCCCCGTGGCGGACCAGGTGCACCCTCGTCAGTGGGTGCTGCCCCGGCTCGCCGTCCACCGGCTCCTGGGTCGGGCCCGTCATGACCGGCCCCCGCTCGTCGCGGGCACGGGCGCCGGTTCGGGCACGGCGGCGGCGGCACGGGCGGCGGCGGGCGCGGCGGCGGCGATGCGCTCCATCGTGGCGTCGTCGTGGGCAGCCGAGACGAACCACGCCTCGAACGCCGACGGCGGCAGGTAGATCCCCGCGTCGAGCATGCTGTGGAAGAACGCGGCGTAGCGGGCGGCGTTCTGTGCCTGGGCGCCGGCGTAGTCGACGACGGCCGCGGCGTCGGTGAAGAAGAAGCTGAACAGCGAGCCGGCGCTGCTGGGCAGGTGGGCGACGCCCTCCTCGGTGAGCGCCGTCGAGACGATGCCGGCGACGTCGGCGGCGCGGGCGTCGACGGTGGCGTAGACGTCGTCGGTGCAGGCCCGCAGGGTGGCCAGCCCCGCCGCGACGGCAATCGGATTCCCCGACAGGGTGCCGGCCTGGTAGACGGGGCCGGCGGGGGCGAGCCGCGCCATCACGTCGGCGCGGCCGCCGAACGCCGCCGCGGGCAGGCCCCCGCCCATCACCTTGCCGAAGGTGAACAGGTCCGGCGACCAGTCCTCGATGGCGCCCTCGATGCCCCACCAGCCGGCCCGGGAGATCCGGAAGCCGGTCATCACCTCGTCGAGGATGAGCAGCGCGCCGTGGACGTCGCACAGCCGGCGCAGGCCGGCGTTGAAGCCGGGCAGCGGCGGGACCACGCCCATGTTGGCCGCGGCGGCCTCCGTGATGACCGCGGCGATCGTGTCGCCGCGCTCGGCGAAGACGGCCTCGACCAGGGCAAGGTCGTTGTAGGGCAGGACGATGGTGTCGGCGGTCGCGGCGCCGGTCACGCCGGGGGTGTCGGGCAGCCCGAGGGTGGCCACCCCGGAGCCGGCGGCGGCGAGCAGGGCGTCGACGTGCCCGTGGTAGCAGCCGGCGAACTTGATGATCGTGGACCGGCCGGTGAAGCCCCGGGCCAGCCGCACGGCGCTCATCGTCGCCTCCGTGCCGGAGTTGACCAGCCGCACCTTCTCGACCGGGCCGACCCGCTCCACGATCAGCTCGGCGAGCTCCACCTCGCCCGGCGTCGGCGTGCCGAAGCTGGTGCCGGCGGACACCGCCCGGGACACCGCCTCGACGACGGCGGGATGGGCATGGCCGAGGATCATCGGCCCCCAGGAGCAGACCAGGTCGACGTAGGTACGCCCGTCCGCGTCCGTCAGATACGGACCGTCGCCGGACACCATGAAGCGAGGGGTGCCGCCGACGGCCCGGAAGGCGCGGACCGGGGAGTTGACCCCACCGGGAACGACACGCTCGGCGCGCCGGAACAGCTCTTCGGAGGCCGGCGCGGCAGAGGGAACCACCATGCCCCCGATCCTCGCAGGTCCACTCGGCCACCCGCGCCTCGCGTGGCCAGCGGCACGCCCGCGACCGCCCGTCGGCGCTCCGTCGGGCGCCGCAGCCGCGCCCGCGGCCCAGCACCCGGGTGGAGCGCCGCCGGTGGACGGGGGTCTGCCCCGGCCGCCCACCGGCGGCGGACTGTGCGCCAGGACCCCGGCCGGCCGGCAACGCGGATCGCGCCCGGCAGCAGCTCCGAGGCCACCGTCCGTGACCGCCGTCGTGGGTGGTTCGACAAGGATGCCGGGCCCGCGGCGGTGGCGGAGGGGATGGCGACGTTGTCCTGATAGTGCCCGGTGCAACGGCCACGCGCCCGATCCCGAACTACTGATCGATAGGCGAGCCTGGCCTAGCCGGGGGTCCCCCGACGGGTGGTTCGCCGCGGCAGTGGACTTTCCCGCCGACTCACCCCGCGGCTGGCCCGTTCGGGCGTGAGCACTCTCACGCCACCGGCACGTTTCATCGGGCATGCCTGCTCCCCGGCTGGATCGCCGCAGCCGCCCGGTACAACCCGGTGGACTGGGCGGTCACCGCCGCCCGGGAGGCGATCAGCGCCGACCCGGACGGGACGGCCGCCGGCCGGCGGCGCCCCCGCCACCGGGCCACGCCGGCCTCGTTGAGACGGCGTGCGCAGTGTCATCGATCGTCGCTGATCTTCACAGCCGCCGGACGCGCAGCACGCAGGTCAACATCGGCAGGGTGAACTCACCGCGGGCGGTCTCCGGTCGGCTCGCGAGGAAAACGCGGATCCGCCCCAGCGTGGCCTCGCGTTCCTGTTCCGGCATGACCAGCATCCCCGCCCTCGTCGCGAGTGTCGCGACGAGGGAGTCGGCGGTACGACGCTGCCCGTGCCGGAACTCGGCCTGCTCCGGCGAGCCGAACCGGGCGGCCATCCCAGTCCTGGGAAGGTGCAGGTCGGCCGTCTCAGCGCGCCAACTGGTGGGCGTGTCCCGCGGGCCGATGGCCGCGCTCCCGCTGACCTGCGCGAGCCCGGCAACCCAACGGCATCGACGGACGCGTCCGGCAGCGGTATCGCCTCGGCGCTACCTGGCAGGGCACGGACAACCGGCAGTGCGCGGCGCAGCTCGGTCAGCATCGCCGGGTCGGGCTCGACCGCGATGACCTCGGCGCCCAGCGCGAGCAGC
Organism: Frankia sp. ACN1ag; assembly: GCF_001414035.1. Taxonomy (NCBI): domain Bacteria; kingdom Bacillati; phylum Actinomycetota; class Actinomycetes; order Frankiales; family Frankiaceae; genus Frankia; species Frankia sp. ACN1ag. Next base: position 189,119 of record NZ_LJPA01000004.1, read on the forward strand.
GTGGCGGTGAGCTTGCCGGTTCCAGCGCCGAGGTCGAGCACGCGCGGACCGGGCGCGCGCTCGAGCGCCCACCGCACCGCGGCCTGGGCGTAGTCCGGGCGGTGCTCGGCGTACGCGACCGCCGCGGTGCCGAACGACGAGCTGAGAAGTAGCCGGTCATCCTGGCCCACGCGATCATCCTATCGGTGCTGCCGCCGGTCAGAGGTCGGCATGCGCTGCCTCGGCCTCGACCGAGGTGTCGTGCCGTTCGCCGCGGGGCAGCAGGAGCAGGGCGACCGCACCGGCGACCGCCATCAGGGCCACCGGGAGCAGCAGGGTGTGGCGGAAGGCCGCGACCACGCCGCCGGCCGCGGTGGCGGGGATGTCGCCGGAGAGGTCGGCGCCCTGGTCCAGGCCGGCCAGGCTCGCCAGGTTCGACGCGAGCAGCACCGACGTCAGCGCGGTGCCGACGGAGACGGCGACCTGGTTGGTGATGTTCAGCAGGGTGCTGCCGGCGGCGGTGTCCCGGTCGGGCAGGTGACGCATCGCCGTCGTGATCGTGGGCATGATCGTCGCACCGGTCCCGATTCCGGTCACCGCCATCGAGGCCAGCAGACGCCAGTACGGCGTGTTCGCGTCGAGCTGGAGCAGGGTGGTCAGCAGTCCGGCGGTCGCGATCACGATGCCCGCCCCGACGACCCGCGCCGGTGGAACACGATCGATCAGCCGGCTCGCGACCTGCAACGACACCCCGGTGGTCAGCGCCTGCGGGATGGCCAGCAGTCCGGCGGCCGCCGGGCTCTGCCCCCGGACGAGCTGCCAGTACAGCGGCACGATGAACATCGAGCCGAAGTAGGCCGCGGCGAACAGGCCCAGCGTGCCGGCCCCGGAGGCGACGGCCCGCCGGCCCAGCAGGCGCACCTCGACCAGCGGGCGCCGCGTGCGCAGCCGCACCGCCCGCAGCACGAACACCACGCACAGCCCCAGCCCGAGCAGCGCCGGGACCAGCACGGCCGCCGAGACGAGGGTGCCACGCCGGCCGCTTTCCGCCAGCCCGTACACGACGGCGGCCAGCCCCGGCCCGATCAGCGCGAGCCCCGGCACGTCGAGCCGCTCGCGGACACCCTCGGGCGCGTCGCGCGGCAGCAGCCACAACGCCAGCGGAATGGCGACCAGCGCGATCGGCACGTTGATCAGGAAGATCCACCGCCAGGAGTACTCGACGAGCCACCCGCCGAGCGTCGGCCCGGCGAGCGGGCCGACGAGCACGGGCAGCCCCAGAACGCCCATCGTGCGGCCCCGGACCTCCGGCCGGGCGCTGCGCATCGCGATCGTCATCGCGATCGGGTTGACCAGCCCACCGCCGATCCCCTGCAGCACCCGGAAGGCGACGAGCGAGCCGATGTTCGGGGCCAGCCCCGCCAGCAGCGAACCCAGCCCGAACAGGCCCAGCGCGGCGACGTAGACGCGGCGGGTGCCCAGGCGCGCGGCGAGCCACGCGGTCGTCGGCACCACGACCGCGAGCGCCAGGGTGTAGCCGGTGGTAACCCACTGGATCACCGCCAGCGGGGCGTGCAGGTCGCGGGAGAGGCTGCGGATCGCGACATTGGTGATGGTCACGTCGAGCACGACCATCAGCCCGCCGAGCACCAGCACGGCAAGCGTGAGCCGGGTCTGCCGGTCGATTCCGGCCGACGGGCCGGGAGCCGCCGGCCCGGCGACCGGTCGTCCTGTGGCCCCGCGGACGGGGTCCGATCCCGGTTCGGAGCCGTGGGGCCGGAGGTTCGGCGGGTCGGGATGGTCGAGGGCTGTCGGGGGCGAAGTGCCTGCCATCACGGTCCTCCTCGGCCAAGGCTGCCCGGCGGAATCTCCACCGCACCCCGGCCGGCCAACAGTCTCGAACCTGAAGTCGACATGAGGTCAAGGCCACCGCGCGATCCCCCTACGACTGGTCCTGACCCGGCGCACAAGCGGCCGGGCCATAGGACAATCGCGTGGTTACCCGTCGGTGCCGTCCCGCGCGACCGGACCGTGGCGCACAGCCGGCACCGACGTTCGGGGCTCGACCAGCTCAGGTGGCCCAAGGCCGCCGGAGGAGGGAGGCGGCGATGGCCGTCCACCAGTGCGGAGTCGACGGGTTACCGGTCAGCTACACCGATATCGGTAGCGGCCCGGTGCTCCTGTTCGTCCACGGCGTCTACGTGACCGGTGCCCTGTGGAAGGACCTCGTCGCCCTGCTCGGCGACCGGTACCGCTGCATCGTCCCGACCTGGCCGCTCGGCGCGCACGAGCCGGTGGGCGACGCGGACCTGAGCGCCGCGGCTACCGCCCGTCGGATCCTCCATCTGATCGAGCTTCTCGATCTGGACGACGTCACGGTCGTCGCCAACGACACCGGCGGCGGGCTGGTCCTCACCGCCCTGGGGGACGACTCGTTGGACCTGGCCCGCATCGGCGGCCTCGTCCTGACCAACTGCGACAGCTATGAGCACTTCCCACCGGGGTCGTTCCGGCACATCGCCCGACTGTGCCGGGCCAGCCGCCGGCTCGGGGCCGTCGTACTGAGCGCGCTCGCCAGCGGGCCCGGCCGCGCCTTCTTCATGAAGGCGGTCTGCGTGACGGCTGTGCCCCGCCCCCGGCAGGACGAGATCTTCGGGCCGTTCGCGACGAACGCCAGCACCAGGCACGAGGCGGTGCGGGTGACGGCATCCCTGGATCCCGCCCTGACCATGCGGGCGGCTCCCGCGATCGAGCGGTTCTCCCGCCCCGTCGTGCTGGCCTGGGGCACCGACGACAAGCTCTTCCCGCTCGACCACGCCCGCCGGCTCGCGCAGGCGTTCCCGAACGCCCGGCTAGTCGAGATCTCCGACAGCTCCACTTTTGTCATGCTCGACGCTCCCGACCGATTGGCCAGGATCGTGGCCGAGGCCGTCGACGCCCGTCTGGAGGCCGGCACCGATCCCGGTCTGCCGGCCGAGGCGGCGCTGCGCACCGACCAGCCGCGCTCGGCCCGGGTGCACGACTAGGACCTGGACGGCAAGAACAACTCCCAGACCGGCCGGTCAGCTTTCTGTACGCGCATCGGGCCGGTCACGGGCTCAGCCGCGCCTGTCCGCAGCCGGTCTCGCCCGAGACCTCGTCGCGGACGCCCGGCAGACTGTCGAGGGGGCCGGGGCCGGCGGTCCTGTGGACGAGCGACACCAGGCTGGCCTGGTGGAATCGGTAGTAGTCGAGGGTCAGCGTATACGCGCCGGATGAGGTGCTCGGCCCCGTCTCGGTGACGATTGCCGCCGCGGGGACGGCGGCGGGGCGGCACGCCCACGCCGCGACGAATCCGGTTGATCCACCGTAGGCAAGCGCGGCCTGTTGCCCGGCCCGGGTGACCAGGTGCAGGTGACCGTCGAAGTATCGGAAGACGGCCGCGGTCTGGATGGACGCACCCTGGTCGGTCTGGACGAACACCTCGGCGTGGCCATCGCGGTCGGCGTCGGCCGCCCCGAGGACGTGGATGTCGACGAACGTCGGGTCACCGGCCCGAAAGCGGACTGCATCGTCGCCCCCTCCGGTGTAGCGGGCGTGGAGCGTCCCCGGCTGGGTGATGGTCAGGGTGTCAGGTCGACCGTCACCGTCGACATCGCCGTTCAGGGCGACTGCTGGCCGGACCGGCGTTGTGCTCGTAGTCGGCGTGCGGGTCGCGGTCGGCGTGCGGGTCGCGGTCGCGCCTGTCGTCGGTGTGTCGGCAGTGGCGGTCGTCACCGCGGAGGTGCCCGTGGTGGCGGCCCCGCCAGGTGCCGAGAGATCCGAAGCTCGGTCATCGGAGCAGGAGGCGAATAGGAGTGTCCCGGCGAGTATGGCGAAACCGGGAAGGAGGCGACTACGGAGCACGACTTTCCTCCAGCCACATGCCGTTACCTACGCAAAGATGGCAATGAACCCACGCCCCCGCNAAGGAAGCCCGTGCCAGCCAGGTGAATGACAGCGGCGACCTGCACCACCGTCAGGCGAGACGCACAGGAAAAATCTACTGCGCACCTCGTGGCGCATTACCTCACTGTCGCATGACGGACAGGTTCGAACCGTCCCGGGCTGTTTGGAGATCTGACTTTACCCGACGCGGATAACCGAACTCGTGCCTGCGGTCGACGTCGCGGCCCACGGCACGCGGACTAATGTCGGCCGGCCGCATCACTCCTCGCTCCCGTGCTGGCCGTGCCCCGTCTGCACGGCCTGGACCCGGACCCGGACCCGGGTAGGTACCGTGGCTCCTTCGGAGATCCGCCCCTGCGCCCGGTACCGTCTTGGGCGGGCACCGGCGCAGGACGAGGGGACGGGGGCGAGACGTGCGGGTCGCGGTCTTCTCGTCGAAGGACTACGACCGCCGGTTCCTGAGCAGCGTCCGGACCGGTGACCTCGAGCTGAATTTCATCGAACACCGGTTGACCGAACAGACCGCGGGTCTGGCACAGGGACATGCTGCGGTCTGCGTGTTCGTCGAGGACGAGGTGTCGGCCGGCGTGCTGACCAGGCTCGCCGCGGACGGCATCCGGCTGGTGGTGCTGCGCTCGGCTGGGCATGACAATGTCGACCTCGCCTGCGCTCGTTCGCTCGGCATCGTGGTGGCCCACGTGCCGGCCTACAGCCCGTACGCCGTCGCCGAGCATGCAGTCGCCCTGATCCTCGCGCTGAACCGCCACGTGTGCCGGGCCTACAACCGGGTGCGTGAGTACAACTTCGCTCTCACCGGCCTGCTCGGTTTCGACCTCCACGGACGCACCGTCGGCGTGATCGGCACCGGGGCGATCGGCACCGTCTTTGCGCGGATCATGACGGGATTCGGATGCCGGGTGATCGCGCACGACGTCAGGCCCAACTCGGAATGTGAACGGCTCGGGGTCAGGTATGTCGAACTGGACCAGATTTTCGCCGAATCCGACATCATATCGCTGCACTGCCCGTTGACTCCCGCCACGCACCACCTCGTCGATGCCGATGCGCTGGCCCGGATGAAGCGCGGTGTGATGCTGGTAAACACCAGCCGCGGCGGCCTGCTGAACACCGCCGCCGTCATCTCTGCTCTCAAGAACGGGCTGATCGGCTATCTCGGGATCGATGTCTATGAGGAGGAGAACGCCCTCTTCTTCGAGGACCGGTCGGAACGGGGAGCGTTCGACGACGACCTGTTCGCGCGGCTACTGACGTTCCCGAACGTTCTGGTGACCGGGCACCAGGGTTTCTTCACCGCCGATGCACTGACGCGGATCGGCGAGGTCACGATCGCCAATCTCCTGGGTTTCGAACGAGGCGACGGCCCGCAGTTCCCAGTCACGACCAGCGACTGAAGCCGGGCCGGGCCGGGCGACCGGACTGATGGCCCCCCGCGGCCAGGCCGACGGAGGCTGCGACGCCGGCCCCACCGGCGAGGGACTGACCGACGCCGAGGTCAGCGCTTACGCCGGCGTCGCCGGCAAGCCGTAGGCGGGCGGTGCCGCTCCCGGCGGCCGTCACGGGGGCGGGCGGGTAGGATCTCCCTGTGTCGACGGCACGTGTCACCGCCGAGGCGGCGAGCCCCCGGATGATGCTGATGTCCATGCCATCCGGCCTTTTCCGCGCGTCCTGACAGACCACCGATGAGGCCCCGACGGAGCCTCATCTGCGAGGTTGCGCACCGGGGCGGGAGGATCCGAAACCGATGGGTCGCTACTTCGTGACGACGGCCATCCCGTACGTCAACGGCAAGCCGCACGTGGGGCACGCGCTGGAGCTGGTCGAGACCGACGCGTTCGCCCGGCACCTGCGGGCACGCGGTGACGAGGTCCGGTGCCAGACCGGCACCGACGACAACGCGCTGAAGAACGTCCAGGGCGCCGAGGCCGAGGGCATCACGCCCGCGGAATACGTCGAGCGGGTGGCCACCCGGTTCAGCTCCCTGCGCGAGCCGCTGAGCCTCTCCTTCGACGACTTCATCAAAACCAGCTCCGACCCGCGACACCGGCCCGGCGTGGAGAAGCTCTGGGCGGCCTGCGCCGAGCGCGGCGACTTCTACCGCAAGAGCTACGCGGGCCTGTACTGCGTCGGCTGCGAGCTGTTCTACGCCCCCGACGAGCTGGTCGACGGCCGCTGCCCGGAGCACGGGACCGTGCCGGACCTGGTCGAGGAGAGCAACTGGTTCTTCCGGCTCAGCCGCTACCAGGATCAGTTGCACGAGCTCATCTCCAGCGACCGGCTGCGCATCGAGCCGGCCACCCGCAAGCGCGAGGTGCTGTCGTTCATCGAGGCCGGGCTGGAGGACTTCAGCGCATCCCGGAGCATGACCCGGGCGCGTGGCTGGGGCATTCCGGTGCCCGGCGATCCCGACCAGGTCATCTACGTCTGGTTCGACGCCCTCGGCAACTACATCACCGCGCCCGGGTACGGCACCGACGACGCCACCTTCCAGCACTGGTGGAACGACAGCGACGCCCGCGTCCACGTCATCGGCAAGGGCATCATCCGGTTCCACGCCGTCTACTGGCCGGCGATGCTGCTCTCCGCCGGCGTGCGCCTGCCCGACACCATCTTCGTGCACGAGTACCTCACCGCGGACGGCATGAAGATTTCCAAGTCGGCCGGGAACGCGGAGGACCCGGCGGACATCGTCGCCGCCTACAACACCGATGCGCTGCGCTGGTGGATGCTGCGCGACGTCGCCCGCAGCGGCGACACCGACTACACCACCGAGCGGCTGCTCACCCGGGCCAACGAGGACCTCGCGAACAACATCGGCAACCTGGTCAACCGGACCGTGTCGATGGTGAAGCGTTACCGGGACGGGGTGATCCCGCCCGTCGCGGCGGACAACCCGGGGGCCGCGGCGCTGCGGGCGGCCCGGGAGCAGGCGCCGGCGACGATCGACGCGGCGTTCACCGCGTTCGACTTCCGCCGCGCCGCCGAGGCCATCACGACGATCGGCAACGAGGGCAACCGCTACGTCGAGGCCGCCCGCCCCTGGGACCTCGCCAAGGCCGAGCGCAAACAGGACGCGCCTCCGGCCGCCCTCGACGCCGTGCTCGCCGAACTGGTCGCCACCTGCCGCGAGCTCGCCGCGCACCTCACCCCGTTCCTGCCCGACGCGGCGCCGCGCATCGCCGCCCAGTGCGGCGACGGCGGCCCCCGCGTCGCCGATCCCGCCCCGGTGTTCCCTCGGCTGGAGGCCGCCCCGGCCTAGGATCGTGCCGCGACCGCGGGGGCCGGCCGCGTGGATGGCGTCGCCACGGGGCCGGCCGCCGGCAGCGGGGCGAACCGGCGCAGCCGCAGGCTGTTCGTCACGACGAACACCGAGCTGAACGCCATCGCCGCGCCGGCGATCATCGGGTTGAGCAGGCCGGCCGCGGCCAGCGGGAGCGCCGCCACGTTGTAGGCGAACGCCCAGAACAGGTTCCCCCGGATCGTGCGCAGGGTGGCCCGGGACAGCCGGATCGCGTCGGCCACCAGCCGCGGGTCGGCGTTGACCAGGGTCAGGTCGGACGCCTCGATCGCCGCGTCGGTTCCGCCGCCCATCGCCAGCCCGAGATCGGCCTGGGCGAGTGCGGCGGCGTCGTTCACCCCGTCGCCGACCATGGCCACGACCCGGCCCTCGTCCTGCAACCGGCGGACCGTCGCCACCTTCTCCTCCGGCAGGACCTCGGCGATGACGTCCTCGGGCGCGATCCCGACCTCGGCGGCGACCGCGCGGGCCACGGCCTGCGCGTCCCCGGTCAGCAGAACCGGATGCAGACCGAGCCGACGCAGGGCGGCGACGGCCTCGGCGGCGGTGGGCTTGACCGTGTCGGCGACGCTGATCAGCCCGCGCGCGGCGCCGTCCCAGCCGACGACGATCGCCGTGCGCCCGGCGTCGAGCTCCCGGGCCAAGGCGCCCGCGAGCTCGGTCGGCAGCTCGGCGAACAGGCGGGCCCGGCCGACGACGACCGACCGGCCCTCGACGGTGCCGCGCACGCCGAGCCCGGCGTCGTTGGCGAAGTCCGTCACCGGCGGCAGCGACCCGCCGCCCGCCGCCCGGGCGGCGTCGGCGACGGCCCGGGCGATGGGGTGCTCGCTGGCGTCCTCGGCCGCCCCGGCGAGGCGCAGCACGTCGGCGGCGCTCTCCCCCGGCGCCGGGTGGACGGCGGCGGTCCGCATCCGGCCGGTGGTCACCGTGCCGGTCTTGTCGAGCAGCACGGTCTGCACCCGCCGCGTCGATTCGAGCACCTCCGGGCCACGGATGAGGATGCCGAGCTGCGCACCCCGCCCCGTGCCGACGAGCAGGGCCGTCGGGGTGGCCAGACCCAGCGCGCACGGGCAGGCGACGATCAGGACGGCGACCGCGGCGGTGAACGCGTCCGTCGCCGGCTGCCCGGTGGCGAGCCAGACGCCCAGGGTGATCAACGCGGCCGTGATCACAGTCGGGACGAAGACCGCCGAGATCCGGTCGGCCAGCCGCTGGACGCGCGCCTTGCCGCTCTGGGCCTGCTCGACGAGCCGCGCGATGCGGGCGAGCTGCGTGTCGGCCCCGACCCGGGTCGCCTGCACGACCAGGCGACCGCCCGCGTTCACGGTCGCACCGACCACCNGATCCCCCGGCCCGACCTCCGCCGGCACCGACTCGCCGGTGACCATGCTCGCGTCGACCGCGGAGACCCCCTCGAGCACGACCCCGTCGGTCGCGATCTTCTCGCCGGGGCGGACGACGAACTCGTCGCCGAGGCGCAGCTCGTCGACCGGGATCCGCGTTTCGACCGTCAGGCCCCCGGGCCCCGACACCGGACGGCGCACCGTCACGTCCTTCGCCCCGAGGTGCAGCAGGGCCCGCAGCGCCGCACCGGAGCGGCGCCGGGCACGCAGCTCGAGGAACCGCCCGGTGAGCAGGAACACCGTGACCCCGGCGGCCACCTCCAGGTAGATCGCGGTGGCGCCGCCGCCGGCGTGGGACATCCCGCTACCGCCGTACGACATCCCAGCCCCGGCGGTGCCGGTGCCGACGTCGGACAGGCCGCCGGTGAGCGAGAACGAGTGCCGCATTCCCGGGTCACCGGCCCCGCCGAAGATCAACGCGTAGAGCGACCACCCGAAAGCCGCGAGCGTGCCGAGGGAGACCAGGGTGTCCATGGTGGCCGCACCGTGCCGGGCGCCTCGGGCCGCCGCGGCGTGGAAGGGTCGGCCGCCCCAGAGGACGACCGGTGTCGCCAGCGCCAGGCTGACCCACTGCCAGTAGTCGAACTGCCAGGCGGGCACCATCGCGAGCACGAGCACCGGCAGCGCCAGCACCGCCGAGACGGTCAGGCGCCGACGCATCGCCCGCAGGCCCGCGTCCCGCGACTCCGCCTCATCGCCGACGGCGCCGGCGGCGTTCACCTCAGCGCCGTGGGCGCCGGCGGCGCCCACCCCACCGCCAGCGGCGCCCGCCGCACCGCCCGACCCGCGGATGGTCGAGCCGCTCGTCGCGGCGGCGGGCAGACTCGCCGTGTAGCCGGCGGCCTGCACGGCCCCGATCAGCTCGTCGACCGTCACCGGGCCGGCCGCACCGACCGGTGCCGGCCGGGCGAGGGTGATGGTCGCCTTCTCCGTGGCGTAGTTCACCGAGGCGCTCACGCCGTCGATCCGGTTGAGCTTGCGCTCCACCCGTGCCGCGCAGGACGAGCAGGTCATGCCGCCGATCGCGAGCTCGACCCGGACCGGCTCGCCGGCCTCGACCCCGACGTTGGTCACGCGCTTCCCCTCCCCCGGTCCGCCCGGCGACGCACTGCCCGTGGACTCGTCAGGCCCGGCCGACCAGTTCGAAACCGGCCTCGGCCACGGCCTCGCGGACCGCGCCGTCCGCCAGCGCCCCGTCGCTCACGACCGTGACCTGACCACCCGCGAGATCCACCGCGACGCTGGACACCTCGGGTAGCCGCTCCAGCTCCTCGGTGACCGAGCGGGCGCAGTGCTCGCAGGTCATCCCGGTCACGGTGTAGGCGGTCGCGGTCATCGCGGTCCTCGTCTCCTCAGCCACTGTCCACAGGCCGGGCGGGTCCGCCCGGCAGCCCGAAGATACCCCTCCCCCGTATGGCACACAACTACCCCCAGGGGGTATCTGCGAGACGGCGACGGAAGTCACGGGAGCAGACCTGGACGCGAACCCGCAACCCCTGGCCGAGAGGCTCCGCCCCGCCCCTGCCTCCCGAGCGCCCCCGCCCGCCGACCGCGGCAAGAACCGCCCCGGCCCACGCCGCCCGGTGACGCCCCTGACCAGCCATCGAGCGCCGGCCGCGCCTAGCGGGGTGATCCCCCGGACGGGGATGACCGCCCGGTGGCCTGGGCGAACGCCGGCGGTGCGCGGCCCGGCGACCCGCGGCTCGCGCCGGCCACCCGCCGCGGGCCGGTCGAGTCGCTTGCCCGGCGCCACCATCGACGCACGCCGGACAAGCCTCACATCGACGCGCCGCCGCTCGGCGCCCGGCACCATCCGGCCGCCCGCGCCCTCACCAGCCCGATCGTCGAGCACCCCGCAATCCCGGAGCCCTCGACGGGCGATTGATCTTTCCGGGCAGCAGGCGGAAGGCCGCCGCTGGGGGCTGGGCTGTGGACGGGTGCGGGGGGAGGGGGTCAGCGGGGAGCGGCCAGGCCGCGGGCGACCTCGACGGCCCAGTAGGTGAGGATGATGTCGGCGCCGGCGCGGGAGATCGCGGTCAGCGTCTCGGCGATCGCCCGGTCCCGGTCGATCCATCCCGCGGCGGCGGCGGCCTCGACCATCGCGTACTCGCCGGACACCTGGTAGGCGGCGACGGGCACATCCACGGTGTCCGCGACCGCGCGCAGCACGTCCAGGTAGGCCAGCGCCGGCTTGACCATCACGGCGTCGGCGCCCTCGGCGAGGTCCAGCGCCACCTCGCGCAGCGCCTCGGCCACCGAGCGCGCCGGATCCTGCTGGTAGCCGGTGCGGTCACCGAACTGGGGAGCGCACTCGGCCGCCTCGCGGAACGGACCGTAGAACGCCGAGGCGTACTTCGCCGAGTAGGCGAGGATCGGCAGGTCGGTGAAGCCCTCGGCGTCCAGCGCCGCCCGGATCGCGCCGACCTGGCCGTCCATCATCCCGCTCGGCGCGACGACCTCGGCGCCGGCGCGGGCCTGCGCCACGGCGATCGAGGCGTAACGCGCCAGGGTGGCGTCGTTGTCCACCTCGCCGGCATCGGTCAACAGTCCGCAGTGGCCATGGTCGGTGCACTCGTCCAGGCACAGGTCGGTCATCAGCACGATGTCCCCGCCGACCTCGGCGACCAGGTCGGCCAGCGCGAGCTGGACGATCCCGGCGGGGTCGTCGGCGGCCGAGCCGCGGGCGTCCTTCGCCGCCGGCACGCCGAACAGGATCAGCCCGCCGACCCCGGCCTCGACCGCCTCGACGGCGGCCTTGAGCAACGACGAGCGGGTGTGCTGAACGACGCCGGGCATCGAGGTCAGGGGAACCGGCTGGTCCACGCCCTCCTTGACGAACATCGGCAGGACCAGGTCCGCCGGGTGCAGCCGTACGTTCGACACCAGCCGGCGCAGGGCGGGCGAGCGGCGCAGCCGACGGGGGCGCACCGCCGGAAACCCGGCCGGCCCCGAACCGCCCGACCCCGGGTTCCCCGGACCGGGGATTCCCGCTCCCGCGCTGCCGGCGCCCCGCGCTCCCGCTATCCCGCTCATCAGCCCCGCACCTCTCGACGACGGCCGGCCCACGCCGACGCTACCCGCCCTGCCGCTGCGGCCCTCCCACCTGTCCACAGGGGCACCTGGGACGCATAACCCTGTGGACAAAGGCCAGGAAGATGCCGGCCTACCGCCGCGAGCCGCGGCGCGGCTTGGGCAGGCGGGCCGCCAGCGGACCGATCTTGCCCAGCTCCTCACGATGCTCGGCGGCGAACTCGGCGAGCGCCCCGACCAGGGCCGGGATGGACGCCTCCGGCGCCTGCACGTCGACGCGCAGCCCGAGTTCCTGGGCGGTCGCCGCGGTGGCGGGGCCGATGACGGCGATCACCGTGGTCTCGTGCGGCTTGCCGGCGATGCCGACGAGGTTGCGCACGGTGGACGAGGAGGTGAACACGACGGCGTCGACCCTGCCCCCCTTGAGCGCCTCGCGGATCGGGGCGGGCGGCGGGGCGGCCCGGACCGTGCGGTAGGCGGTCACGTCGTCGACCTGCCAGCCGCGGTCCTTCAGGCCGGCGACCAGCGTCTCGGTGGCGATGTCGGCCCGCGGCAGCAGCACCCGGTCGAGCAGGTCGAGCGACTCGTCGTACTCCGGCCAGTCCTCCAGCAGGCCCTCGCTGGACTGCTGCCCGGAGGGGACGAGGTCGGGACGGATCCCGAAGGCGCGCAGGGCCTCGGCGGTTGCCTCGCCGATCGCCGCCACCTTGACCCCGGCGAAGGCGCGGGCGTCCAGGCTGCGCTCCTCGACCTTCTCCTGCACCGCACGCACGGCGTTGACGGAGGTGAAGGCGACCCACTGGTAGCGCCCGGAGACCAGGCCGGTGATCGCGCGTTCCATCGGGGCGGCGGTCCGCGGCGGCTCGACGGCGATCGTCGGCACCTCAAGCGGGCTCGCGCCGTGCGAGCGCAGCAGGTCGGACAGCGTCGCCGCCTGCTCCTTGGTCCGCGGCACCAGCACCGTCCAGCCGAACAGTGCCCGGGTCTCCCACCAGGACAGCTTCGTCCGGGTGGCGACGACGGCACCGACGGAGAGGACGACCTGGGTGATGGGTGCGGGGGCGGCGGTCAGCAACGGCGCGACGTCCGCCTCGACCCGGTCGAGGGTCGAGGTGACGGTGCGCTGGTCGGTGGTGGTGCCGTCGACGGTCACCGCGATCGGGGTGTCACCGGGCCGACCGTGCTCCACCAGGGCCGCCGCGACCTTGCCGACCTCGGTCGGCGCCGCGGTGACCACGAGCGTGCCGGGCGTCTGGGCGAGCGCGGCCCAGTCGACGTCGCCGGGCGAGGGAACCGGCGCGCCGAACCCGCCGAACCCGCCGGGGCTGCCCAGCCCCAGCGGCGACCCGAAGCCGGCGCCCAGCCCGCCACCGAGGCCGCCGCCGAGCCCGGTCATCGGACGAGCGCCGAGCCGGCCGGCGCCGAAGGGCGGGCCGGTCAGCGGGCCGACGGGTTCGCCCGCACCGAACGGCGAGGGCGCTGGGAGCGTCCCCGACGAGGAGAAGACACCCGACGTGCTGGCGAAGGTGATCGGCGAGCCGGGCGCGACGCCGGCGTAGGTGGCCACCGCGGCGCCCGTGAGGACTCCGGGCACGACCCGATAGGGGATCTTGGCCTTCGCGAGCGCCTGGGCGTCGGCGGCACCGATGCGGGTCAGCCACGGGTCCGACGCGTAGAGCCGGACGACCCTGTCCCCGGCGCGGGCCCGGCTGACCACCGCGGCGGTCGCCGCCTCGGCGTCGCGGACCGGCTTGGACGCCTCCAGGTCCCCGATGCGCAGCACCTCGGCGGAGAGGTTCTCCACGACGGCGGGTGCGACGTCGGGGTCGGCGACGACGAGGTCGGCCGACGAGAGGGTCTCGACCGCGAGGACGGTCAGCAGGCCCGGGTCACGGGGGCCGGCACCCACGAGTGCGACCGGGGAGACAGGCTTCTTCGTGCGTCGGGTGGCCATGCTCAGCGAATTCCCATCAGCGAGTGTGCTCCGGCGGACAGCAGGTCGTCCGCGAGGCGCTGCCCGAGCGCCTCCGGGTCGACGGCGGACCCGGTCACGTCACGCCGGAGGACGGTGCTGCCATCCGGCGCGGCGACGACCGCCCGCAGGCGCAGTCGACCCGCGGGGGACGCATCGCCGGCCGGTGCCACAGTGCCGACGGCCGCCGCCGGCGCAGGCTCTGCCACTGCCAAAGCGCCGACCGGGGCGGTACATCCAGCCTCGATCCCAGCGAGAAACGCGCGTTCCGCTCTGACCGCGACGGACGACGATGCGTCATCGAGCACAAACCGTAGCAGCTCGGCAAGGCCACCATCGACGGGCTGACCATGATCTGACCGCGTTTGGCCACCGTTCCGTCCCAGATCCGGACCCCGGCCCCGTCCGTCGCGCTCGTCATCCCCGCCCGCAGCGTCTCCGACACCCCCAGCATCCCCGCCCGCGGCCACCAGCGCGCGGGCCGGTCCGGCCAGCCTGAGCCCGGCCGCTGCGGCGCACTCGACCGCCAGCGCACCCTGGCCGGGCGCCGGCAGCATGACCTCGGGGTCGAGAATCTCCGTGACGGCGTCCAGGCGGTCCAGTCGCGCCAGTCCCGCGTACGCGAGGACGACGGCGTCGACCTCGCCGTCGATGGCCTTCTTCAGCCGGGTGTCGACGTTGCCGCGGATCGCGACCACGTCGAACCCGAGTCCGAGGGCCCGCAACTGGGCGGCGCGGCGCGGCGCGCCGGTCGCGACCCGGGTGCCCGGTCCGAGCTCGGCGAGCCCCCGCCCGCTGGGCGAGACGAGCACGTCCCGGGTGTCCTCCCGGGTCGGAACGGCGGCGAGCACGAGGCCGGGCGGGGTGGCCGTCGGCAGGTCCTTCAGGGAGTGCACGGCGAGGTCGATCTCGCCGGCCAGCAGGGCGTCGCGCAACGCGCTGACGAACACGCCGGTCCCGCCGATCTGGCTTATCTCCGCGGACGACCGGTCACCTACGGTTACGATCGGGACGAGGTCGACCGCGCAGCCCACCCTCTCCCGCAACTGCGCGGCGATCATGCCGGACTGGGCCAGGGCCAGCGCGGAGCGGCGCGTCCCCAGCCGTAGCCGGCGACCCGCAAACCGGGCGCGCAGCGTCGCGCCCCGGGCCGTCGCATCGGTCTCGGTACTGGTCGGCTCCATCGCCGTCACGAACGCTCCACAAGATCAAGGTCAGGCGCGGACACCACGGCGGGCACCTCGCGCGGAAGATCGAAAAGTTCCCGCAGGGCCTCGGCGTAGGAATCGCCCCCGGGCGCCCCGGCGAGCTGCTGCACCCGCACGGTCGGGGCGTGCAGCAGCTTGTCGACGACGCGGCGGACCGCGCCCTCCACCAGTTCCCACTCTCGATCGTCGAGGTCGGGCAGGCGGGAGTGCAACCGGGCAAGCTCGCCGTGCACGACGGAGTCGGCGTGTGCCCGCAGGGCGACCACGGTCGGCGCGACCCGGCCCGCGCGGCGGCGGTCGAGGAAGCCCGCGACCTCGGTGGAGACCAGGGCGCGGACCGCCTCCACGTCGTGCGCCACCTGGGCGCCGTCGAGCGCGACCCGCAGCGTCTCCAGGTCGATCAGGCTCACCCCGGGCAGGACGCGCACGCCCGGGTCGATGTCGTGCGGCAGGGCCAGGTCGAGGAACACCAGCGGTCGCCCGCCCCGCCCGGGCAGCGTGGCGGCGACGAGGTCGTGCTCGACGACGAGACCGGTGGCGCCGGTCGAGGAGATCACCAGGTCGGCCATGAGGATCTCGTGCGGGAGGTCGGCCAGGCCGACGGCCCGGCCGTCGTGCATCTCGGCGACCCGGGCCGCCCGGGCCGGGGTCCGGTTCGCGATCACGATCTCCGCGGCGCCGGCCCGGCGGGCGGTCTGCGCGGCCAGCGATCCGACCGCGCCGGCGCCGATGAGCAGCACCCGGGCGCCCGCCAGCGGCGGCGGCTCGGCCACGGGCGCCGCGAGCATCGCGGCGCCCCCGAGCTCGCCTGCGGACCCGCCCGGTGGCGCGACCGGCACGGCCGGCACCTCGCTGAGGATCCCCAGGCTGGAGGCGGCCAGCCGGATGCCCACCGCGACGATCGAGGCGCCGGCGGCGTCGATCGACGTCTCGGAGTGGGCCCGCTTGCCGACCCGCAGCGCCGCCTGGAACAGCCCGGACAGCGCGCTGCCCGCGACCCCGGCCGACTGCCCGGCCCGGAACGCGCCGCGCACCTGCCCGAGGATCTGCGACTCGCCGACGAGCATCGAGTCCAACCCACAGACCACTGAGAACAGGTGGCCGACCGCGCGGGCGTCGTGGTGGACATACAGATGTCCGGCCAGATCACCGAGATCGATCCCGCAGATCCGGCTGAGCTGGTCGGAGATGTCGGCCACACCGCCGTGGAAGGTCTCGACGTCGGCGTAGATCTCGGTCCGGTTGCAGGTCGAGAGCACGACCGCCTCGGTGACGTGCGCCGCGGCGGCGAGATCGTGCAGGACCTTCGGGGTGTCATCGCCGGACACCGACGCCTGCTCGAGCAGGGAGGTCGGGGCAGTCCGATGGTTGAGGCCCACCACCAGCAGGCTCACGACACCCCACCCCCCGCCAGACCCTGTGCGAACCCCCCGGCCAAGCCCCGCCGGCGGTCGCCGGCGAGCAGTGCGTCCGCGCCCGGCGGGGTGCCGCGGGTCGGCGGGGACGGCTCACCGACGTGGGCCCGGTGCGGTGCCGGCTGCCCGGCCCGGCTCTCCCGGACCGGCCCGACCTGACGAACCGCCTGCGCCGGCCGCGTCTGTCCGGCTTGACGAGTCACCCGCACGACCTCATCCGTCTCGGTCCTCACCCTGTCTGTTCGAGGCGTCAACTCGTCCGTGCTCGCCCCGTCCGCGCCCACCGCGAGGGACGTCTCACCGCCGCGCCCCGGGACCTCACCGGCAGGCACCTCACCGGCCGGCACCTCACCGGCCGAGCGCCCATCCGCCGCGGGCCCGACGCTGGGAAGCCCCGGCGGTGCCTGGCGGGCCCGGTCGGGCCACGCGCTGTGCGGCGACGCCCCGTCGGGGCCCACCGCGACGCCGGGGCCGGCGAGCGTCGGCCCACCGGGCGACCCCTCGCGGGGCGCGGATGGACGCTTCCGCGCCTCATGGAACGAAAGGATCTGAAGTTCCACGGCGAGGTCGACCTTACGCACGTCTACCCCTTCCGGCACCGACAGCACCGTGGGGGCGAAGTTGAGAATGCTCGTGACCCCCGCGGCGACCAGTCGGTCACACACCTGTTGCGCCGCGGCGGCCGGAGTGCAGATCACGCCGATCGTGACCGTACACTCGGCGATGACCCGCTCCAGCTCGTCAACGGGACGGACGATCACCGCGCCGACCCGTTCGCCGACCCGGTCCGGATCCGCGTCGACCAAAGCCACGATACGGAAGCCGCGGGCGTGGAACCCGCCGTAGCCGGCGAGCGCATGACCGAGGTTGCCGACACCGACGAGCACCACCGAGCGGTCCTCGGTGAGGCCGAGCTTCGCGGCGATGCAGTCAAGCAGGACGTCGACCTCGTAACCGACGCCCCGCGTCCCGTAGGAACCGAG
Source organism: Frankia sp. ACN1ag (assembly GCF_001414035.1). Taxonomy (NCBI): domain Bacteria; kingdom Bacillati; phylum Actinomycetota; class Actinomycetes; order Frankiales; family Frankiaceae; genus Frankia; species Frankia sp. ACN1ag. Next base: position 206,352 of record NZ_LJPA01000004.1, read on the forward strand.
GTGGGACAGGTCCTTACGGACCTTCGCCGGGGTGACACCGGCAGCGGCGGCCAGGGTGTCCGAAGACACAGTGTGAACCCCGCCCTCCGCGAGCGTGGTCAGTACCCGGAGGTAGAGGGGCAGCCGGGCGACCGTGGCCTCCGGCACCACGGAGCGGCCGGAATGCGGTTCACTGCGGGCTCGTCGCCGGATCACCGCTGGGCGACGCCGGGGCTGGCTCATCCGCGGCTCCGANCTGTGGGCGCGCGTCGCCGCCCGGAGCTGTGCGCCCGAATCCGTGGCCCCGCCGACCCTCCGCATGCGGTTGCCGGCGCCACAAGTCGGCTGTCGACGGGCAGTGTACGACTTCGTGAAGGGATTCACGAAGTGCCGGGGAGAGCCCAACCAGCGGATCAGCGACCCCCGCCGGAACGCAACGACCACCGGCGTCCGGCCAGCGCCCGCCGCAGCCGGTCCTCCTCTACCCGCCAGTAACCGTGCTCTCGGCCATCGACCAGGATGACCGGCACCCGGTCGCCGTACTCGTCGGCCAACCGCGGATCGGCATCGACATCCGCCTCGCGCCACCCGACCCCCTCCTGCTCCGCCACCCGCGCGATCGCGGCCCGCGCGGTGTCGCACAGATGACAGCCCACCCGGGTGAGCAGGGTGATCCGAGCGCTCTCGCCGCCGGGCTCTGCCGGTCCCGACCCGTCGTCGTCCATAACCCGATGGTAAGTCCGCCACGCGGCGCCTTCCGGTGGTCGCGACGATGGTCGGGACGGGCACAGCCCCGATCTACGACTGCCGCACGTTCGTCTTGCGGCTACACTCAGCTACCTGCGCCCTCACGTGCACCGGGCCTGCCGGCCCGTCCTGTCGCGACTGCATCCTCCGGAGCCGGGCTGTGACCGACTGCACGCTCGCCGACCTCGCCGCCGGCCTCGCCGCGGTGCGGCGCGGTCCGGGCGCGTGGACGCGGCCGCCGGCCCCCCTGCTGCCCACCCGCGCGCAGATCCGCACCACCCTGAGCCGGTTCGGGCTGGGGATCGCGGCCGTGACCGCGCCCCTGCCGGCGGCCGGGCCGATCACCAAGACGCCGCCCCCAGCAGGTGGGGCGGCCCCGGCGACGACGACGGCGCCCGCGCACCCAAACGCTGGTGCCGATGCCGTCCGGGTGGGCCCCGCGGCACGACGCGGCCGGACTGCCGCCGGGGAGCTCGGGGCAGGCTCCCCCGCCCAGGGCCGCGGCACGGCCGCTCCTGACGGACCGACGGAGTCGGAGCGGGCCGCACTCGTCGCGCGGGCCCGCCAGGGCGACACCGAGGCCTTCGGCCTGCTCTACGACCACTACGCCGAGCTGGTATTCCGATACGCGCTATACCGGCTGGGCGGCGACCCGGCAGCGGCCGAGGACATCGTCAGCGAGACGTTCCTGCGGGCGTTGCGGACCATCGGCGCGTTCCGCTGGCAGGGCCGCGACATCGGGGCATGGTTCGTCACCATCGCCCGCAACCTGCTGATCGACCAGGCCCGCTCGGCGCGACGCCGGTTCGAGATCCCCACCGCGGACATCCTCGCGGCGGCGGACGAGCGGGCCACCGCGCTCGCCGTGCCCGGCCCGGAGGAGTCGATCGTCGCCGTGTTGACCCACCGCGAGCTGTTGGACGCGGTCCGCCGGCTGCGCCCGGACCAGCAGGAGTGCATCGCACTGCGCTTCCTGGAGGGCCTCTCGGTCCGGGAGACGGCACTCGCGATGGGCCGCACCGAGGGTGCCGTGCGGGCCCTGCAGCTACGCGCCATCCGCGCCCTCGCCCGCAGCCTGCCCGCGGCAGGGCCGGCCTGACCGGCCCGGGCCACCGGCGCAGGCGGCGACGGATCTTCGGATTACCTGTGGACCACGGCACCTTTCTTGTCCCACCGGCACTTTTGCGCTGCCGGATCTGAACCGCCTGCAGCCACCGAGCGGGGTCGGGCCGTAGTCTGGCGGCGTGCCGACGAACCGAGGTGTGGAATCTGACGCGCCGAGGTGCTGACGACGAGTGGGCGGTGGGCCTGTCACCGCCCGGGCCGAGCGTCACCGTCCGGGCCGAGCCCCTCGCTCCACCGCGAACTGCATGGAGATGACTGATGAGGGTGCGACGCAGGGGTGTGGCCGAGACCAGGCAGGCGGCCGAGGCGGCCGCCATCGCCGCGTTGAAGGTCGCGGCCGAAGAGGTTCCCCGGCCCCCGCTCGACGAGTCCGCCGCCGCGTTCTTCGACGTGGACAACACGATGATGGCCGGCGCCTCGATCTTCTACTTCGCCCGTGGCCTCGCCGCGCGGGACTTCTTCGACTCGCGTGACCTGCTCCGGTTCGGTTGGCAGCACGTCACGTACCGGCTGCGCGGCCACGAGAACCCGGACGGGATGCGCGACGCCCGGGAGACGGCGCTGGCGTTCGTGGCCGGGCGCTCGGTCGCCGAGATCGTCCGCTACGGCGAGGAGATCTACGACGAGCGGATGGCCGAACAGATCTACTCCGGCGCGCACGCCCTGGCCCAGCAGCACCTGGACGCCGGCCAACGGGTGTGGCTGGTCACCGCGACGCCCGTGGAGTTGGCCTCGGTCATCGCCCGGCGCCTCAGCCTGACCGGCGCGCTCGGCACGGTCAGCGAGGTCACCGACGGCACCTACACGGGCCACCTGGTCGGCGGGCTGCTCCACGGCCAGGCCAAGGCCGAGGCGGTGCAGGCGCTCGCCGAACGGGAGGGTCTGGACCTGTCCCGCTGCTGGGCCTACTCCGACTCGATCAACGATCTGCCGATGCTCTCGCTGGTCGGCCACCCGGTGGCGATCAACCCGGATCCCGACCTGAAGACGGTCGCTCGGGAGCGGGAATGGCCGATCAAGGACTTCCGCACCGCCCGGAAGGCGGTCAAGATCGGTATTCCGGCCGCGGCCGGCGCCGGCGCGCTGGCCGGCGGCGTCGCCGCCGGGATGGCGCTGCGCCGCCGGGTGGCCAGCGTCTGATCGCCGCGGCACGCCGCGGTCGGCCTGTCCGGCCGCGGCGTCGCCCGGCTCAGAAGAACACCGACCGACGCTGCATCAGCAGGCTGTACAGCGTGTGCTGGATGGTCTCGCGGATGCGGTCGGTGAGCTCGAAGACGAGCATCGGATCGTCGGCCGCCTCCGCCGGGTAGGAATCGGTCGGCACCGGCTCCCCGAACTCGATGATCCACTTCGACGGCAGCGGGATCAGGCCCAGCAGGCCCAGCCACGGGAAGGTGGGCGTGATCGGCAGGTAGGGCAGGCCGAGCAGGCGGGCGAGCGACTTCACGTTGCCGATCATCGGGTAGATCTCCTCGGCGCCGACGACCGTGCACGGGATGATCGGTACCCCGGTCCGCAGCGCGGCGGAGACGAAGCCACCCCGACCGAAGCGCTGCAGCGTGTAGCGCTCGCTGAACGGCTTGCCCACGCCTTTGAAGCCCTCCGGCCAGACCCCCACCAGGTGCCCCGCGGTCAGCAGCCGCTCCGCGTCCGCCTGGCAGGCCAGCGTGTTGCCGATCTTGCGGGCCAACGGGGCGAGGAACGGCACGGCGAACACCAGGTCCGCCGCGAGCATCCGCAGGTTGCGGTGGGCCGGATGGTGGTCGAGGATCGCCATCGCCATCATCAGCGCGTCCATCGGCAGGGTGCCGGAATGGTTGGCTACCACCAGCGCTCCGCCGACGTCGGGAACGTTCTCCAGCCCGCGCGTCTCGATTCGGAAGTAGTCGCGGTAGACGGGGCGCAGCAGCGGTGCGATCACGTGCTCGGTGAGGTCGGGATCGAACCCGTGCTCATCGATGACGTAGTCGCCGGTGATGCGCCGGCGCAGGAAGGCCAGCACGCCGGCCAGGGCCGTCTCCAGGTCACCGGCCTCGGCGGACCCGGCGCCCTCGGACCCGGCGCCCTCGGACCCGGCGCCCTCGGACCCGGCGGTCTCGAACCCGGCGCCCTCGAACCCGGCGGTCTTGGTGTCGTGCCCCGCGCCCGCGATACCCATCCGCCCGGTGGCCGCCACCCGACCGGCTCGCCTGCCGCGGCCGGGCGCGGCCGGGACGCTCCCCGCGGCGCCGTGCTCGGTGCCGCTCCCGGCCCCACCGTCCAAGCCGCTGCGCTCGCCCGGCCTCGCGGTGGCGCCCGGTGCGGAGCTGGTCCGGTCGACGGCGGTGCGGCCCGCGGCGGGGCGGCCGGTGCCGTCACGGCCGGCGGCGGGGTCGGCGGCGGCGGAGTCGGCGTCGGCAGGGTCGGCGTCGGCGGCGGCGGGCCCTGGGCGGCTGGTCGGCCGCTTCGCCCGCGACGGGCGGGCACCGTTGAGCGGGCGCACACCCGGGTCGGCCGGACGCCGGGGAGCCGGCTCTCCGGCATCCGCGGCGGCCGGATCGAGGCTGCCCGCAGCGCCGCGGGTGCCGGCCTCGGACGCCGCTGGGACCGCGTCTGCCGGCGGGGCGGCCGCGGCGGATCCGCCGGGCCGCGTGGGACGGGCCGCCGGCGTGCGGACGGCAGGTCGCGGGCGGGCACGGCGGGCCGGCCGGACGCCGTCCGCCGCGCCCGCCCGCTCCTCGCTGTTCAGCGGGATGATCTGCGCGTCCTCCCGGGATTCGTCACGGTCCGCCATGCGCTCCGCCTTCCCCCGTCCGCCGCCGTGGACGGCCGCTCCCACCCGTCGGACGCGTCACCGCGAGCCCACCAGCCGGCGCCGGTCCAGCGAGCCGAGCACACCGTGCTCGATGCGGGACACCAGCTCGTGGTCGATGGTGAAGCGCAGATCGCGATACCGGACGAAGTTGTCGAAAGTCTCCACGGTCGAGTATCGGGGCCGGTAGCCGAAGACCGTCTTCAGCCTGGCCGTGTCGACCGCGCGCCCGTGGGCGAGCAGGTCGAGTTGCTCGGCGGAGAAGTCGACGAGTCGTAGCCGGCGCGCCACGCCGCCGAGCGCGCCGATCGCCGGGAAGGGCACCGGCAGGAAGGGGCGGCCCGCCCGGCGGATCGCCTGGGAGAGCAGCAGCACCCCGTCGCCGGCGACGTTGAACGTGCCCGCATGGTCGCCACGGGTCGCGCGCAGGAGGACGGCGAGGGCGTCGTCGGAGTGCAGTAGCTGGATGCGGGGGTCGAAGCCGAGCACCGTCGGCACCACCGGCAGGTCCAGATAACGGGCAAGCGGGCTGTCCACCTGCGGGCCGAGGATGTTGGTGAAGCGCAGCACGGTGACCGCGATGTCGGGACGGCGCCGGCTGAACCCGCGGACGTAGCCCTCGACCTCGACGGCGTCCTTCGCGTAGCCGCCGGTGGGCAGGGATCGCGGCTCGGTGTCCTCGGTGAACAGCGCCGGGTCGCGCGGGGAGGACCCGTAGATGGACGTCGTCGACTTCACGACCAGCCGGCTGACACTCCTCGCCTTCTGGCAGGCGGCGAGGAGCTGCATCGTGCCAATCACGTTGATCTCTTTCATCGCGGCCCGGCCGCCCGCTCCCAGCGGGGTCGCGATGACGTTGAGATGCAGCACCGTGTCAACCTCCGCGGTGGAGATGACCTTGGCGATCAACGGGTGCCGGATGTCGGCTCGGACAAACCGGGTGCGGCCGAGATCCACGTCGGGCGCCGCCGTGTCGACACCGACCACGGCCTCGATGGTGGGATCCGCGGCGAAGGCCATCGCCACCTGGGCGCCCAGCGGCCGCGCGACACCGGTAACCAGCACCCGGCGTGGTCTCATAGCAGTCTCCCCGCAGCACCCGCAGGTGTCCCTCCGGCGCCGGGGCCGCACGGGCCGGCCGGATTGACCCGTCGGCCACCGCCGATCGCCGGTGGCCGTACCCGGTCGGGGACGATGCACGCGACCCCGCCGCGGTCATCCTACGCCCACACTTCCCACCCTCACTGCACAGCGTGAGATTATTCGGCGCGCCAACTACAGTCAGTGAACATCGTCAGGCGGGCAGCGGCAGATCCTGGACGATGCGGAACGCGGAGGGGTCCCGGGGAAGCTGCGCGATCACGACCGCGTCCTGGCGGCGCAACCGCAGCGCGTCCGACGCTCGGCCGCAGTTCACCGCGATCATCACGCGGCGCAGGGCGTCCTCGCACACGGTGACCCCACCCCGCGGCACCTCGCCGTAGGTGTGCGTGAAGGTCAGCCGCATGAGCCGGTTGCCGGCCCGGACCTCGACCGGATCGCCGAGCAGGATGCCGGCGGCTTCCAGGTCGATGNGGGTCACGTTGAGCGAGAGGTTGCCGAAATGGTCGATGGACACGACCTCGCCGTGGACGTGATCGTCGTCGACGCTGCACGCGCGCGGTCGGAACCGGGTGAGCGAGGCGGCGTCGAGCCGCGGACCGACATCCGTCAGGTCCAGGCCCGTCGCGAGCCGTGCCGCGACCGGCGCGTAGACGTCCCGCCCGCGAAACACCGCGGTGGGCAGCGGCAGCCACAGCTCCCGGTTGGCGATCTCGTGGACGTCCACGATCCCGCCGAGGGCCTCCCAGGCCAGGGACGCCACTCCGTTGTCCGGGCACACGAACACAGAGCCGTCGGCGGTGCGGACCGCGACCCCGCGGGTGTAACCGTCGGCGTCGAGGCGTTCGACGACGACGAGATGGATCCCGGCTGGCAGGTAGCCGACCGCCCCGGCGAGCGTGATCGCCGCGTGCCCCACGTCCTGGGGCGCGATCGAGTGGCACACGTCGAGAACGCGCGCGGACGGGGCGTGCCGCGCGATCACGCCGTGGCACACCCCGACGCAGGCGTCGTCGACGCCGTAGTCGGACAGAAAGTTGATCCACGATCCCGTCATGCCGTCCCCCTGCCTGCGGACCGGCCGCACTGCCGCCCCAGCGGAGCAAGCCTGCCACAGAGTCATGGCTTAAGCACGCAGAGCGACACGGCTAGGCTCCTGTAAGCACGGGAGCCGTACGCCATGCACGGGATGGAACGTCGGAAAGACGCCGATGACGGGGAACGTGGGCCCAGCCGACCATCCGCCGGCCGCCGGCTTGTCCCCCCGCCGGCCCTGGGCCGGGAACCTACTTCTTGTTGCGACGCTGAACGCGCGTGCGCTTCAGCAGCTTGCGGTGCTTCTTCTTGGCCATCCGCTTGCGACGCTTCTTGATGACTGAGCCCACGTACCCGACCGATCTATGTTGAGGAAGTTACCGGGCGAGCCTACCCGCCGCGGGGACCAACCACGTCGCGCCCGGTGTCCCGACTACGAACGGCCCAGTTCCCGGGAGCGGTCACCAGCGGCCTCCAACGCGTCCATCAGCGCCGCGCGCACCCCCCGCCGGTCCATCTCCCGCAACGCCGCGACGGTCGTTCCCGCGGGGGAGGTGACCGCCTCCCGCAGCAGCGCCGGATGCTCGCCGCTCTCGCGCAGCATCCGGGCCGAGCCCAGCGCCGTCTGGGTGACGAGTTCCGTGGCCAGCGGGCGCGGCAGGCCGAGCAACACTCCCGCCTCGACCATCGCGTCGACCAGATAGAAGAAGTACGCAGGCCCGCTGCCAGACAGCGCCGTGACCGCGTCGAGCTGGGACTCCGCGACCTGGGTGACCCGCCCGACCGGCTCGAGCAGCGCCTGCGCGGCGGCGAGATGCTCCGGCGCGGCGTTGCGGCCGCCGCAGATCGCCGACATCGCCTCCCCGACGAGCAGCGGGGTGTTCGTCATGACCCGGATGACCGGCGGCGACGATGGCAGCCGCTGCTCGATCGCCGCCGTGGTGACCCCGGCCGCGAGCGACACGACCAGCGTGCCGGCCGAGACCTCCGGGGCGATCTCGGTCAGCAACGCGGCGACGTCCTGCGGCTTGACCACGATGAGCAGCACGTCGGCCTTGGCTGCGGCGACCGCCGGCGGGTGCACCTCGACGCCGTGGCGGGCCGCGATCTCGGCGGCCCGGCCCGAGTCCCGCTCGGCCACGACGACGTCCCCGGCCGCGTGCCCGGAGCCCAACAGACCGGACAGCACCGCCTCGCCCAGCCGTCCCGCCCCCATGACCGCAACGATCATGACCGTCCTTCCCTTCCGTCCGCTTCGACCTGGAGGGTACGGCCCGATCGGGCGATCCGGGGAACGCGGGTCGCCCCGGATCTGGGGTGCCCGGATCCGGGGTGCCCGGATCAGCGGCCGCCGCCGGGCGCACCGCCGTGGCCGGACCACCGGTCGTACCCGCCGTGGCGCCCGCCCTCGTCGCCCCGGTGACGACCATCGGTCGTACCGCGTCCGGTATCGGGGCCCACGGCCGGCGGCCAGCCGCCACCCGCCCCGCGGTCGTACCCGCCGCCGTCGGCATAGCCGCTCCGGTCCGGACCAGGCCCGCGGTAGGTGAGCGGGTCACGCGCCGGGTGGGAGTCGTACTCCTGCACCCAGGGCCGCTCGCCCGCGTCGACCCCCGGCTCCCGTCCCGGCCCGAAGTTCGGCTCCTCAAGGTAGGCATGGTCCACGTAGGCGGGCCCGACCGGCGGCGGGGTCGGGCCGGTCAGCGGGTCACCGCCCAGACCGCTGTAACCGCCGGCGCCCCGGTGACCCGCCGGAGCGCCGTAGCTCGCCGGAGCGCCGTAACCCCCCGAAGCGCCGTAACCCCCTGAAGCGCCATAACCCCCTGAAGCGCCGTAACCGTCGGGATCCTGGTGATTCCCGACGCTGCGGTAACCGCGCTGACTGCTGTAACCGCCAACGCCGCCGAGGCTGCCGTAGTCGGTCTGACCGCTGTAGCCAGCCGAATCGGGATAGCCAACCGGACCGGAGTGGGCGGCGGACGCGGAGTGGGCGGCCGGACCGGTGTGCGGTGGCCGGGTCCGGTCGGCCGGCGTGGTCGCGTAGCCGGCGCGGGGGCGCGCGTACCCCTCATCGATCCATACGTCAGCATCGTCGTCGGTGTCCGGCTCCACGATGCCCGGCGATCCCCCCACGCGCGGATCGGTGCTCGGGCGGCCGCCCGAGTCCCGGTCGTAGAAGCCGGGCAGTTGCTGCTCGCCCCAGCCTCGGCCGGCACGATCCTGGCCAGCACGATCCTGGCCCCCGTCGGGCCACCGCGGGTCGGTCCGCGGGTCGCTCGCGTAGGCACCGTCGCCATCCCGGCCGTCGCTGTAGGCATCCGAGCTGTAGGCGGCCGAGCTGTAGGCGGCCGGGCGGTGGGCGCGGTCGTCATCGCCAGCGGTGGGACGCCCGCCATCCCGATCCGGGTGCCGACGGCGGACACCGGGCTCGGTGCCCGCGGCACGCCCGACAGGCTGCGGGTATCGCCGGTCGTCCGCAGCCGGTTCGCCGCGGCCCAGGCGGTCGCTGCCGTACCCCGCCTCGACGTACCCGGAGTCCACGGGCGGGGCGTCGACGAGGCCGGGGTACGCGTACCGGGCATCGCCGCGCCTGTTTCCACCGGTGCGGTGGTCGGCGGCGGCTCGGCCAGCGTTGCCCGGGAGTTCCAGCCGGGCGGTGTCCTCGCCGCGGCCGGTGTCCTCGAACCGCCGGTCTTCCTCGAGCCGCCGGTCTTCCTCGAGCCGGCCAGCCCCCTCGAGTCGGCCGGCCGACTCGGGCGCTGGGCGGCTGGCGGAGCTCTTCGGCGACGCCGGTCCGCGAGGGGTGTCCGCCCACGTGGGGCGGGCCCGCTGCGCGGGCTTCTCGACGAACCGGTTCGAGAAGTAGGCGATGAACGTGCTGGCGGCGGCGGCGCACACCACCGAGGGCCACAGCCCGATCCGGGGCACGAGCTGACCGTTGGCCGCCGAGATGACCGGGTAGTGCCACAGGTAGATGCTGAAGGTGATCTTTCCGAGGAAGGCCATCCGTGGGCTGCCGAGCAGGCGAACCCAGGCGGTGTCCCGGCGCAGGTCGGCGCTGAGGATGACGATCGCGCCGAGCAGGGCGCTCGGGATGTAGGCCGCATGATCGAGCCAGTTGGCGTCGTGGGTGTCCTTGTTCGGCCCGAGGAAGGCGAAGAGGATCAGTCCGATCCCGGCGAGGAGGCCGAGGTCGGCGATGCGCCGCCCCACCGTCCAGCGCTCGATGGCGGCCGAGGTGACCGGCGTGACCTTGCTTCCCGGCTGCTGAGAGTGCCGGCGGCGGCGTCCGCCCGTGGCCGGATCGGCGACCGGCTCCTCCTCGGCCAGGGCACGCAGCCGGGCGTCGCGCCAGACGGCGAGCAGGCAGCCGATCAGCAGCGGGGCGACGTGGGTGTCGAGCGCCAGGTACACCCGCGAGTGCGGCGCGCCGCCGCTGGCGAGGGTGTACGTCCACACCGCGCACACCGCGATCATCGCGAGCAGTATTTTGATCAGGTGCGGCCGCAGCCGCGCGGACCGGGAGACGAGCAGGAACAGCCCCGGCCACAGCAGGTAGAACTGCTCCTCCAGCGACAGCGACCAGACGTGGGCCAGCCAGCGACCGCCCGCCGCCGGGTGCACGACCTTGTACCAGTTGTTGACGTTGAAGAACGCGGACAGCGCGCTGCCGATGTAGTCGTCCCGGAAGGGGACGTCGTTCCATTTGAACGCCACCGTGACGGCGAGCCCGACGAGCAGGTAGACCCACATCGCGGGCATGAGGCGGTAGGCACGCCGGACCAGGAATCGGCCCAGGGAGATCGTCCCGGTCCGGCTGCGCTCAGCCAGCAGCAGCGCGGTGATGAGAAATCCACTGAGGACGAAGAAGACGTCGACCGCCACGTTGCTGGCATGGATCGCGCCCATGTGTCCGGCAAGGATGATGTAGATGCAGACGACCCGCAGCCCGTCGAGGGCCGGGTTGTAGGCGAACTTCGCGGCGGCGTCCGCGGACGAGGCTCCGGCCTGCCGGGCCGGCGCTGACGATCGCGGCGGCGGTGGGGCGCCGCGCCGCGGGCCGGCGCCGTCATGCGTTCCGCCGCGCTCGCGCCCGGCCCGCGCCGCCCGCGCACGCGGGGGCGAAGCGCGCGGATCCCCCGTTCGAGGGTTCCCCCTACGTTGATCCCCCGAATGCGGATCCCGCGCATGCAGATCCCCCGTGCGCAGATCCGCCGTATGCAGATCTCCCGCACCCTGATCCCCCGTGCGCAGATCCATCGCTCCGGTCTGCCAGGAGGTCATCGGGCCGGTAGCCGCCGCCCAGGAGTCCGCCGCTCCAGCCCGTTCCGGACCACGCCGCATGATGACCGTCGCCTCCTCTAGCGGAACGCCGGCGGTCGGCGTCCGACTCAGGGGTGACCTGTGGCGCCGGGACGGGCCGGACACGGCGCTGCGGTCCGTGCACCGATCCGCCCATCACGGTCAGACCAGCATGAGGTACCTGCAACACCGCTCTTCGCCAACAAAGTTGGACACCACCCCCGCGAACGCCGCAAGACTAACGGACCGGTAAATCCGGAGGAAGTCGGGTACTCAGTCTTGAAAGCGACATGACGGCTTCCTGTACCCACAGTACTCGATTCATTACATATAGGGCATGGAAGACGGCGGGGCGTCACCGACCGGTTCGGGAATGCGCATCGAGCCGGCGGCGGGCCGGCGCGGGCGGCTCAGCCCTCCGGCATCCGCGCAATCACCAGCAGGGTGCGAAAGGGCTCGACGACGACACCGTCGGGAAAGGCCCGAAGCATGGTCCGACGCTCGGCGTCGAGAAAGTCGTCGAGGCGATCACCGATTGCCGCGACGTACGACTTGGAGCGCAGCCACGTGAGGTACTCGTCCATTCCGATGCGCCGGTGCCAGCGCCCGGTGAGGGTGACGACCTCACTGAAGTGACCGGTCCAGCGCAGCTCGTCGGCGAACGGGCGGGCGCGGTATTCGCGCCGATAGCCGGGGCTCATCCGTTCCAGCCGTTCCTGCTGGCGCTGCCACCAGCGGAACTCCGCCGCGTCGACGTCGTTCCACCAGACGGCGATCGCGCCGCCCGGGCGCAGCACCCGCGCGGCCTCCGCCGCGGCGACCGGCACGTCCACCCAGTGCCAGGCCTGCGCGTAGCAGACCAGGTCGGCAATCCCCGCCCGCAGCGGCAACGCCTCCCCGTCACCCCGGACGGCGGGCAGGCCGGGGCTGCGGTCGAGTAACCGGGCGAGCATGCTCGGACCGGGCTCCACCGCGACGACGCGCGCGCCGCGGGCGAGAAGCAGCCGGGTGGCGATCCCGGTGCCGGCGCCCACGTCGATGACATCCGTCCCCGCCAGCGGACGGCCCAGAATCCTTTCGATGTCGCCGAAGACATGCTCGGGATAGCTCGGCCGGGCGGCAGCATAGGCCTCCGCCAGCGGGTCGAACAACGAGCCGGTCGGGGTCCGTCCTCGGGACATGCCACTATGGTGGCGACTAACCGCCGACGTGTCAGCCGTAGGTGTGATGAAGTCCTGCGGCGGACGGCGCGGCGAAGTGCAGCCGGGTGAACGCGAGCGCCTCGGCCAGGTCGGCCTCCCGCTGGGCGCGCGACTCGGCGCGTCGCGTGTTGATCTCGACGACGATCGTCCCGTCGAAACTGCCGGTAGCCAGCAGCTCGAGCAGTTCGGCGCAGGGCTGCGTGCCACGGCCGGGGACAAGGTGCTCGTCCTTGGCCGACCCGAGACCGTCGGCCATGTGCACGTGGACCAGCCGCTCACCGAGGACGCCGGCCAGCGCGATCGGGTCCGAGCGCGACACGCTCGTGTGCGACAGATCGAGGGTGACGTGGGCGTAGTCGTCCTCGACCGGCGACCAGTCCGGCGCGTACGCGGACACCTCCCGGCCGCGGGCGCGCAGCGGGAACATGTTCTCCACCGCGAACCGCACGTCGGTCTCCCCGGCCATCCGCTCGATGCCCGTCACGAACTCCCGGGCATAGTCCCGCTGCCAGCGGAACGGCGGGTGGACGACGACCGTCGGAGCGCCGAGCGTCTCGGCGACGGTGCGCGCCCGCACCAGCTTCGCCCACGGGTCGGTGCCCCAGACCCGCTGGGTGAGCAGCAGGCACGGCGCGTGGATCGCCAGGATCGGGATGCCGTGGTAATCGACCAGCCGGCGCAGCGCCTCCGGGTCCTGGCTGACCGGGTCCGTCCAGACCATGATCTCGACACCGTCGTAGCCCAGCCGCGCGGCCATCTCGAAGGCGGACGCCGTGGACTCCGGGTAGGTCGAGGCGGTGGACAGCGCAACCCGCGCGCTGGGCGGGGTGGGTGCGGGGACAGGGGCGCCGCGCGGCAGGACGACCGCGGACCGGGGGGCTCGGGCGACCGCGGGCCGGGGGGGCCGGGCGGCCGCGGGCGCGGCCGCGACGGGAGCGGCCCGCTCCGGCGGCACCTGGGCGGGGGCCATCGCGACCGGCGGCACCGGCCACGCATCCTCATGCGACGCCTGCAAACCATCTCCCTGCCGTACGGACCGGGCACCGGTCTGCTCGACCGTTCCCCTCCTCCAGGCTAGGCCATCGTCGCGAACCCGCTCGCTCCGATGTCCGCCGGACGAGGGTGCGTAGCCCCACATCGCCTGCGACAACGGCAACATCCCGTTATCGTGCCGCTACAGCGCTTCACCCGCAACCGGACATCTACCTCTATCCGCTGCCNCGTCCGCCTCCCTGAGGCCGGGCTACCTTGCCCTTTTGGGGGACGAACCGGATACTGCTCCCCCGAAGGGCAAGGAAGGAAGTGGGAGGCAGGCAGGCCGAGGGCCGAGGGCCGGCAGGCGGCTCAGGCCGAGGTGAGCCAGTCGAGGCGACGCAGGATGACGCCCTCCCGCAGCGCCCAGGGACAGATCTCCACCTCGTCGATGCTGAACAGGTCGAGTGCCTCGGCGGCGACGACGGCGCCGGCGACGAGCTGCCCCGCCCGCGACGCGGAGACGCCCGGCAGTCCGACCCGCTCCTCGACCGGCATGCGGGACAGCCTCGCCACGACCTCGGTGAGATCGTCGCGGCGCAGCACCCGGCGGGTGTACGGCCCGCGGCTGTAGGGCTCGGCGCCGGCGATGCGCGCCAGCGAGCGGAACGTCTTCGACGTGGCCACCGCCCGGGTGTGCTCGCCGAGGTGGTAGATCGTGCCGACGACCGGCGCGATCTGCGCCCGCACGTAGCGCCGCAACTCGGCGAGCTCAGCCCGCTTGGGCGGGTCGTTGTCGGCCAGCCAGTCCCGGCTGAGCCGGCTGGCGCCCAACGGCAGCGAGGCGACCACCTCCGGGTCCTCGTGCATGCCGGCGCCGATCTCCAGGGAGCCGCCACCGATGTCCAGGGCCAGCAGCCGCCCGGCGCTCCAGCCGAACCAGCGCCGCACGGCGAGGAAGGTGAGCCTGGCCTCCTCCTCGCCCGGCAGGACCCCGATCGCGATCCCGGTCGCCCCCTTGACCCGGTCCAGCACCTGCTCGCCGTTGGTCGCGTCGCGCAGGGCCGAGGTCGCGAAGGCGGCGAGGTCGTGCACCCCGAGGGCGTCCGCCTGCTGGCGCATGTCCAGCACGCAGGCGGTCAGATCACGCTCGCCGTCGGGCCCGAGCGATCCGTCGGCGTCGAGCAGCTCGACCAGCCGCAGCGGAGCCCGCACGCTGGCCGCCGGCTGCGGCTGCCCACCTCGATGGGCATCCACGACCAGCAGATGGACGGTGTTCGATCCGATGTCGATCACACCGAGCCGCATCGGACCGGGATGGGGGCCCACCGGCAGCGGGCTCACGTCGACCGCGGGCCGCGCGGGCACGGACGGAGGCGGGCCGCCGACCACCGCCACGGCCGCGCCGACCGGCCCGACCAGCCCGATCGGCCCGACCTCGGCGGCGTCCCGGGCCTCGACGTCCTGCCGGCCACGGGCCGCCTCGCGGTCTCCCGCGGAGTCCTGACTCTGCGCGGCAGGCTCGGCGCGAGAGGTCGTACGGCTGGCCCCGAGCGGGAACCACCCTGTCGGACGCACGCCACCGAGCACCTGAACACCGCCCCCCTCCAGCCGCGACCTACCTGATCACGGCTCGAACTTGTAGCCCAGGCCCCGCACGGTCACCAGGTGCCGCGGATTCCCGGGTTCGCGCTCAATCTTCGTCCGCAGCCTCTTGACATGTACGTCCAGGGTCTTCGTGTCACCCACGTAGTCCGAGCCCCACACCCGGTCGATCAACTGACCCCGCGTGAGTACCCGCCCGGCGTTGCGTAGGAACATCTCGAGGAGTTCGAACTCCTTGAGCGGGAGGGTGACCGTGCTGCCGTCGACCGTGACGACGTGCCGTTCGACGTCCATCCGGACCGGTCCGGCCTCCAGCGTGGCCTCCGCGACCTCCTCCGTCTCCGACCGGCGGCGCAGCACGGCCCGGATCCGGGCGACGAGNTCGCGGGCCGAGAACGGCTTGGTGACGTAGTCGTCCGCGCCGAGCTCCAGGCCGAGCACCTTGTCGATCTCGCTGTCCCGCGCGGTCAACATGATGATCGGCACGCTGGACCGGGTCCGCAGCGTGCGGCACACCTCGGTGCCGGACAGGCCGGGCAGCATGAGATCGAGCAGGACGAGATCGGCACCGCGCCGGTCGAACTCGGCCAGCGCGCTGGGGCCGTCGGCGACGACCCCCACCTCGAAGCCCTCCCGTTCCAGCATGAAGGACAACGCATCGGAGAAGGACTCCTCGTCCTCGACCACGAGCAGCCGCGTCACCTGTTCGCTCCCCCTGTCACATCGGACGGACCGGCAGACCCGGACCGCTTCCTGTTCCCGGCGGGGCGGGGCGCCGCCCCGCCGGCCTTGCTCCCGCCACCGCCGCCACCCGCACCGCCCGCATCCCCCGCATCGGCACCGGCGATGATGTCGGGATGACCACCCGTCGCGCCCTCCGCGTCGGGGGTCTTGGATCGGGTTGTCGCCGCAGCGCGGCGGTCCTCGAAGGTGAACGACGGCGCCGGACCGGTGAACAGCGGCAGCCGCAGGGTGAACGTGGACCCCGCACCCTCCGCGCTCCACACGGTCACCGACCCACCGTGATTGGTGGCGATGTGCTTGACGATCGCGAGGCCGAGCCCCGTCCCGCCCGTCGCCCGGGAGCGGGCCGGGTCCGCGCGGTAGAACCGCTCGAAGACCCGCTCGAGATCCTTCTCCGCGATCCCGATGCCCTCGTCGGCGACCGAGATCTCCACGGTCGTCCCGCTGCGGCGCACGCCGAGCACCACCCGGGTGCCGCGCGGCGAGTAGCTGATCGCGTTGTCCAGGAGGTTCGCCACCGCGGTGACGAGCTGGTTCTCGTCGCCGAGCACCTGCAGCTCGCCGTCGCCGATCACCGCGATGGAGATCGCCTGCGCCTGGGCGACGAGCCGGGTGCGGTCGACCGCCTCGGCGAGCAGCGCCGCCGTCGGCAGCGGCCGCAGGTCGGGCAGCGGTTCGGCGCCCTGCAGCCGGGACAGGTCGATGATCTCCTGCACCAGCCGGGCGAGCCGCGCCGACTCGTGCGTCATCCGGGAGGCGAACCGACGCACGGCCACCGGGTCCTCGCTGGCCGCGGCGACCGCCTCGGCGAGGACGTGCAGCGCGCCGACCGGCGTCTTGAGCTCGTGGCTGACGTTGGCGACGAAGTCCCGCCGCACCGCCTCGACCCGGCGCGACTCCGTGATGTCATCCAAAATGACGGCGACATGACCGGACGAGTCCAGCAGGCGGGCCCGCGCGCGGACGGCCACGCCCTCCTGGTCGGGCCGGGGTCGGGTCAGCGGCGGCTCGGGTACCGGGGGCAGGTCGATCTGGCGCTCCCGGGCGCTGCCCGCCCCCCGGGTCGCCCGCACCAGCTCGGCCAGCTCCGCCACCGCGAGCTCATCGGAGTCGACCACGCCCATCCGCCTCGCGACCGTGTTGACCAGGACGACCCGGTCGCTGGCGTCCAGGACGATCAGGCCGGTCGNCAGGCCGGAGATGACCCGGCGGACCAGCTTCGCGGGCAGCATCGTCCCACCGTCCGCGCCCCCGTCGGGGCCGGTTGGCGGGGCGCTGCTGCCGGGTACCACCGTCATCGTCCATCCATCGTGTCGGGCCGCCCGGTGGGCGGGGGCGGCTCGGTGTGGTGTGCACCGGTTGTCACGGCATCCGCCGACCTGTCACCCACTCGCCGCATGCTAGGTGCCTACATGCCGCCCGGGCATCGCTCTGCAAGCCTCCACCGCCGATGGTCGCCAGTTGTTCATCGGACCTATCGTCGATGTTCACCGGACCGCGAGGGGTGCGCATCATCGTCGAGGTTCGGCGCGACACAGCGCCGTCATCGCGATCGCGGCGATTCGTCCCATAGTTCGGTTAGTTCGGTTCAAGCCCCATCCCGACAGCCGCCCAGCACCCCACAGCCGCCCCCCCGGCCCACTAGCGAACAGGAGGAGCCGTCCGTGCGGGACGCCTTCACCGATGAACTCGAAAGCATCAACCAGTCCCTGATCGAGATGACCAACCTGGTCGCCTCGGCCATGGCCCGGGCGACGACCGCCCTCCTCGACGCCGACCTCCAGCTCGCCGAGAACGTCATCAGCGGGGACGAGACGGTCGACCTGTTGCGCAACGAGATCGAGGAACGCGCGTTCGACGTCATGGCGCGCCAGGCTCCGGTCGCCACCGACCTGCGGATGATGGTCACCACCCTGCGGATCGTCGCCGACCTGGAGCGGATGGGCGACCTGGCGCTGCACGTGGCGAAGGTGGCGCGCCGCCGGTACCCGGGCCGGGCGATCCCGCCGGAGCTGCGCGCGACCATGCTGGAGATGGGCCAGGTCGCCCAGCGCATCGTCGCGAAGGCCGGCTCGGTGATCGCCAGCCGGGACACCGAGCTCGCCAAGCAGCTCGAGGCGGACGACGACGCGATGGACGGGCTGCACCGCGCCCTGTTCCGAGTGCTGATCGAGAAGCCCTGGCCGCACGGCATGGAGGCGGCGATCGACATCACCCTCTGCGGCCGCTACTACGAGCGGTACGCCGACCACGCGGTCTCCGTGGCCCGCCGGGTGATCTACCTGGTCACCGGGGAAATCGCCGCGTCCTGACCGGCGCCCGGTCCGGCGACTTCCCCGGGACGACGCGCCAGGCCCGCGCGGGTGCCGCGGGCCTGGAGACTGACCGCCGTTACTTCTTCCCCTGGGCGGCGACGGCGGCCGCGGCACTCGCGGCCGCATCCGGGTCGAGGTACCCCGAGTTCAGCACGCCCAGGTTGTCGTCGAGCTCGTACCGCAGGGGGATGCCGGTCGGGATGTTGAGCCCGGCGATGTCGGTGTCGCTGATGTGATCGAGGTGCTTGACCAGGGCCCGCAGCGAGTTGCCGTGCGCGGCGACCAGGACCGTGCGGCCGGCCCGCAGGTCCGGCACGATCGCGTCGTACCAGTAGGGCAGCATGCGGGCGACGACGTCGGCGAGGCACTCGGTGCGCGGGATGAGGTCGGGGGCGAGGTCGGCGTAGCGCTCGTCCACCCCGCTGACCTGCTCCGGACCGATCTCCGGCGGCGGCGTGTCGTACGAACGGCGCCAGAGCTGGAACTGCTCCTCGCCGAACTTCTCCAGCGTCTCGGCCTTGTTCAGACCCTGCAGGCCGCCGTAGTGCCGTTCGTTCAGCCGCCAGCTCCGGCGGACCGGTACCCAGGTCCGCCCGGCGGCGTCCAGCGCCAGCCAGGCGGTGCGGATCGCCCTGGTCAGCAGGGACGTGTGCACGACGTCCGGCAGGACACCGGCCTCGGCCAGCAGCTCACCGCCGCGGGTGGCCTCCTTCAGGCCCTTCTCGGACAGGTCGACGTCCACCCAGCCGGTGAACAGGTTCTCGCGGTTCCAGTTGCTCTCACCGTGGCGGAGCAGGACGAGGGTCGTCATACCCGAGATCCTGCCTGTTCGCCCGGGCCCTCGGCCAGCATTGCCGGTTCCCGCCGCCGGCCGGCCGGATCGCCGCCGGTCGCGGCCGGGGCCGGACGACGCCGACGCCCCACCGAAGGGGCCGGGCACCCGGGTCAGGAACACGCCACTCGGGTCGGGAACACGCCACTCGGGTCGGAAATGAACGACCCCCGGGCGCTCCGCCGCCGCTGGAAGCGGTGGCGGGCCGTCGGGACTTGTCGACGGCGCCCGGGGGTCGGGTGATCTGCCTGGTACTCGCCGGTGCCGGTGCCCGTGGGGCCACCCGGCTAGAGGTGAGGACCACGAGACCGGCTAGCGGACAGTCACCTCACGAGTCCTATGAGCATACAAAGTTTGGACCACCTCCTCTCTCGTGTACCGCAGACGCTACGCGGCCGGGCGGCCACCTCGCAACGCCTTTTCCGCACGCGTCGATGGGACCCTCCCGACACTCCGTTCGGGAACACGNCAAGCCGCCGCCTGCCGCCGCCGCTCCGCGGAGCGACGGCTGAGACACCGGTGATACCGGCCCGCCGGAATACCCTGGTCAGGCTGCACATCGAGCGATTGCGCCGGCCCAGCCGGGCCGTGGACGGCGGCCCGGGGCTGCGGGGGGCGACCTAGACTCGACGGTATGACCGCTGGGTCCACCCCGAGCACCACAGCCACCCGATCCCCGCTGCTCGACCTGCCCGGCGCGGTGCCGGCTGCCGGCGACGACGCGGCCGTCGCCGCCCACTACGGCGATCCGCTGCGCGAGCAGCGCGCGCTGCGGGACGGCGCCGCCCTCGTCGACCGGTCGCACCGCGAGGTCGTCCGCATCGGCGGCCCGGACCGGCTGTCCTGGCTGCACAGCATCACCTCCCAGCACCTGTCCGGGCTGGGCGCGCTGCGCGGCAGCGAGGCGCTGGTGCTGTCCCCGCAGGGCCACGTCGAACACCATCTCGTCCTCGCCGACGACGGCACGGCCACCTGGGTGGACGTGGAACCCGGCACGGCCGCCGGGCTGCTGCGTTACCTGGAGTCGATGCGTTTCCTGCTCCGGGTGGAGCCGGCGGACGTCGGCGCGCAGACGGCGGTGCTCAGCGTGGTCGGGCCGGCCGCGGTACCCACCGTCACCGCGGCCCTCGGCGGCGCCGACCTGGACCTGCCCGAGCCGCTCGCCCTCGAGCCCACCGGCGCGCCGGTCACCGGCCCCTACCCGGTGGCCCGAGCCGCAGACGGCACGCTGGTGCGCCGGATGGCGTACGGCGTCGATCTGCTCGTCGACCGGGCGGCGCTCGCGGCGACGACGCAACGGCTGCTCGCGGCCGGCGCGGTGCCCGCCGGGTTGTCCGCCTTCGACGCCATGCGGATCGCCGCCCGCCGACCGCGGCTGGGCCGGGAGACCGACCATCGCACGATCCCGCACGAGGTGGGCTGGCTCGCCGACGCGGTGCACCTGGACAAGGGGTGCTACCGCGGCCAGGAGACGGTGGCCCGGGTGCACAATCTGGGCCGTCCGCCGCGCCGGCTCGTCCTGCTCCACCTCGACGGCGTGGTGGCCGCCCCGGGTTCGGCGGTGACGGCCGACGGGCGTGAGGTCGGCTTCGTCGGCACCTCCGAGATGCACGAGGAGCTCGGCCCCATCGCCCTGGCGATCGTGAAGCGCTCGGTGCCGGCGGGCGCCGCCCTCGTCGTCACCGACCCCGACGGCGCCCCCGTCGCCGCCGCGATCGACCCGGACGACGATGACGGCAACGCGGCGGCCACGCCGAAGCGCCCGGCGGGCCGGCTGCTGCGCTCTTCCTGACGGTCCCGAGGGGTCCGCTCAAAAGGTGCGGGAAAGGGCCTGGTCGAGTTCGTGCGCCTCCGGGTCGGAGCTGTGCCGGCGCAACCGGCGCCGCAGCTCGTCGGCCCGGCGGGCGTTGCGCTTGGAGCGCGTCGCCTCCAGCATCGGCATCGCCTCCCGGGTCAGCGCGCAGCCGTGCTCGACATTGCCCAGGTCGACCTGGACGACGGCCCGGCGCAGCAAGTAGGTTGCCCTGTCCCGGGCCCGCGAGGTCGGCAGGATCGTCAGGGATCTCTCCAGCCACCGGTCTGCCTGCGCAAGGTGGCCAAGATCGATATAGCAACTGCCGATCTGGGCCTGGTACTCGCCCTCGTCGAAATAGTCGGCCCAGGCCGGATCCTCGGGCCGGGCGGCGTCCATCGCCTCCTCCGAACGGGCCAGCGCCTCCGCGCACGCGCTGGCCTCGCCGAGCGCGGCGTGGGCGCGGGCGCGACGCATGTGCAGCATGGCGCCGACCCGGCCGCTGGCCCCCCCGATACTGGTCACGGCGGCCTCCGCGAGATCCACCGCCTCCCGTGGGCGGGCGAAGTCGACGCACTGCAACGACATGTTCTTCAGCACGTTCGCGCCGAGCATCCGGTCGCCACCGGCGTGCGCGGAGTGCAGTGCGGTGATCCAGTAGCGCTGGGCGGCGGTCTGGAAGCCGGCGTCGAAGGAGACCCAGCCGGCGAACCGGGCGAGCTCGGCTGCGACCACATGCAGGTGGCGGCCGACCTGCTCGGTGTAGGACCCGCGGACCAGCAGGTCCGCCACCACCCCGAGCTCCGCGTCGACCAGGCGCCGGACGCTCTCGCCGCCGAGGCGCTCGTCCATCACCCGCAGGCCGGGGATGTTGTGTTCGATCCGGTTCACGATCTGATCGTCGACCCGTCCGCCGTTCAGCGCGGCGGACAGCCGGCTGGGCTCCAGGCCGAGCCACTGCGTCGCGAGCTCCGCGACACCGACCCCGGTGATCGTCAGGAAACCACGCCGGTCGGAGAGGGCGTCCTCGACGACGTCCATGATCGACGTGATGCCACCGGCCGGCGTCCACGGGTACTCGGTGCGCACGGCGTCGCCGGTCGGCAGCCAGGCCGGCCACGGATGCGACTCCAGCCGGTCGTTCGGGACGCCGAGCTCGGCGGCGAGGGCGAGCTGGGAGACCCGGTCCGGGACGACGCCGCGGTGCTCCCAGCGCCAGACCTTCTGGCGCTCGGCCGCCATGTTCGCCACCCCGAGGTCACGGGCGCGACGGGCCACCACACGGGCCAGTCGCTGGTAGGACCAACCACGCTGCGCGCGGACGAATGCGAGCGGATGAGTGCAGGCGTGCGCGTTATCCGTCAGCATCGACGATCTCCTCGAGTTGGAACTCCTGGGTTAATTCTGTGAGCGCCCACTGACGCTATGTCGCGACATCTTGGTGTCCATAGTGATGACCCCGGTGCGATGCGTGCACAGAGGTCACGGCCGGACCACTGGCGGCCGCGATTGCACGGATGTCGCCGGAACTGCCCGGGTATCCGGACGTAATGTCCGGTTCTCGAACGATGCGGTCCGGCGGCCATGACCTCGGGCGTCTTCCGACCGATATGCGCACGGAAACCGCTAGCGGCACATCCCGGTCATGTGCGTCTTGCCCGATAATTACCACACGCACCATCCGAGGGTGGGTCCCGGTTGGACACCGTCCGCGCGGCGGACGTTTGACGTACAGCAAAGCATAGACGGACGCCCACCGTCACCTATTCTCTAAACCGCCGTGACTTCGCCCCAGAATCCGGATTAATCACCCTCGAATTGACCGAGGATGGCGAATTGCGGCGCGGGCCACGGCCGCCGGCCTGGGACCGTGCCCCGAGGGCTGGTCGGAGAATTCGCGACCTGACGGGTTCGCGACCTGACGGGTTCGCGACCTGACGGGTTCGCGACCTGACGGGTTCGCGACCTGACGGGTTCGCGACCTGACGGGTTCGCGACCTGACGGGTTCGCGACCTGACGGGTTCGCGACCTGACGTCGCGGTCAGGAGTGGTCGAGGCGGTCGCCGCTGGGCGCGAAGAAGGTGAGCGCCGATGTCGGAGCCCGGAGCACCACGGGGGCACCGGGGGTCAGGACGAGGGCGGCGTTCACGCGGACGGCGAGCACGCCGGCGCCCGTGCGGACGTGGACGGTCCGCTCCGCCCCGAGCCGCTCGGAGACGACGACCTCGCCCGACAGCCGCAGCTCAGCGGAACCGCCCGCCCCGCCCGCCCCGCCGAAGCGGCCGGGTTGCCCAGGGACGTCGACAACGTCGACAATGTCGACAACGTCGAGGGCGTCGAGGGCGTCGAGGGCGTCGAGGGTGAAGTGCTCGGGCCGGACTCCGAAAGCCGCCGCGCCCGCGGGCGCCGGCACGTCGAAGCCGTCGGCGCGCAGGCGGCCGTCATGCCAGTGGCCGTCCCAGACGTTCATCGGCGGGCTGCCGACGAAGGCGGCGACGAAGCGGGTGGCGGGCCGGTCGTAGATCTCGTCGGGGGTGCCGATCTGCTGCAGGCGGCCCTCGCCGAGGACAGCGACGCGATCCCCCACGGCCATCGCCTCAGCCTGGTCATGGGTGACGAACAGCGCGGTGGTGCCCAGGCTGCGCAGCAGGCCGACGATCTCGACCCGCAGTTCGACCCGGAGCTGGGCGTCGAGGCCGGACATGGGCTCGTCGAGGAGGATGACGCGCGCCCGGGTGGCCAGCGCCCGGCCGATCGCGACCCGTTGGCGCTGGCCACCGGACATCTGCGCGGGGCGGCGGCCGGCGAGGTCGGCGATGCCGAGCATGGCGAGCGTTTCCCGGGCCCGCGCCACGGCGGCCGACCTCGACAGGCCGCGGCCGTGGCGCAGCGCGAGCGTCAGGTTGTCCAGGGCGGACTTGTGCGGGTAGAGCGCGAAGTGCTGGAAGACCATGGAGACATCCCGGCGGTGCGGCGGGAGGCCGAGCTGGCTGGTCCCGTCGAAGCGCAGGTCGCCGGTGGTCGGCTCGTCCAGCCCGGCGCAGATCCGCAGCAGCGTCGACTTCCCCGAGCCGGACGGCCCGAGCAGCGCGACGATCTCCCCGGGCGCGACCGTGAGCGAGACCTCGTGCAGCGCGTGCACGGAGCCGAACGAGCGGCTGATGCGGTCGAACTCGATCGGTACGCCGGTAACCATCCCGAGCGGGGGAACGGGCCGGGCGGGCGCCGGGGCGCTCACCGGGTCAGCTCCACGGCCTCGGCCTGCGCCGCGGCGAGCGTCTTCGCCGGGTCCTCGCCCTTGAAGATGCGCACCACCTGGTCGGACAGCGCGGTCGGCAGCTCGGCGCCGCGGGCCCCGCCCCACACCGGCGCCTTGACCAGCGAACCGGTGAGCGCGAGGAACGGCTTGAGCTGCGGGTAGGTGTCGTAGAACGAGCCGAGCTGGCTGGTGGCCTGGGTATCGACCGGGATGTAGCTGAGCGCCTCGGTGCTCGCCTCGACGACATCCGGGGACAGCAGGGAGACGACCAGCTCGGTCGCCATCTCCCGCTGGCACCGGTCGGTGGCCAGGACGGTCAGCGCGTTCCCGCCGGCGATCGGGTGCTGGCTACCGCCGGGCAGGGTCGGGAACGGGATGGCACCGGCCCGGAAGCCCTTCGCCCCCTGCCCGGCGATGAACTTCAGCCCGCCGGCGACGGAGGCGACTGACACGACCGTCATCGCGGTCTGCTGACGGATGCCGAAGCGAAGCAGTCCCCNCTGGGTCGGGTCGGCGGACTGCGGGCCGTAGGTGCCGACCTTCGCCAGGAAGGCCGCGNCCTCGCGCGCCGCCGGGGTGGTCAACGCCGGGCGGCCGGCCGCGTCCTGGATCGGGGTGCCCTTGGAACTGGCCAGCGTGTTGAGGATCCACTGCCCGAACTGCTGGCCGGTCGACAGGTCGATCGGCTGGACGTTCTGCCCGGAGGCCTTGATCTTGTCCGCGGCGGCGAGCACCCCGGCGGTGGTGGTGAGGGTGGCGGGGTCGACGCCGGCCTTGGTCAGGACGTCGAGGTTGTAGACCAGGGCGAGCGAGGAGACCTGCTGCGGGATCCCGATCTGCTTGCCGCCGACGGTGCCGAGGCCGAGCAGGCGCTGGTCGTAGGAGGCGCGCAGCAGCCGCGGGGAGAGCTCCTGGGCGCCGAGCTCGCGAGCGAAGACCGGCAGCAGGTCGAAGCCTGCGACCGCGACGTCGACGGACCGGCCCGCCGACCGGTCGGCGCTGATCTGCTGGACGAGCGCGGTGTAGTCGGGAGCGGTGGTGTTCAGGTCCACGGTGAGGCCGGGATGGGCCTTCTCCATGTACGCCTTACCGGACTTCGCCACGTCGTTGAGGGTGCCGACCGCGGCCATCCGCAGGGTCTTCACCTTGGCGGCGCATTCCGGGGACGCCGTCGCGCCGGCCACGTTGTCGACGCCGGCGGCGGCGGAACGCGCGGTCGGACGCAGGCTTTCGGCCGGGTTCGCCGGGCCGGAGTCACCGCCTCCGCCGCATGCCGTCAACGTGAGCATGGTGACCGCCACGGTCAGGGGCAGCAGGCGGCGGATGCGGATCACGCGATGTTCCTCTCAGGCACCGGCGCCCGTGCCGGTGATCCCGGCGGCGAGGCGGCGTTGGGCGACGACGAAGACGGCCAGTGACGGCAGACTGATGATCAGCGCCGCGGCGGCGAGCTCGGCGAAATCGGGGATGATCGCCGAGGAGTCCGTCATCAGGCGGGCGAGGGCGAGCGGCGGGGTGGCGATGCCGGGTGACCGGGCGACCAGCAGCGGCCACAGGTACTCGTTGTAGGAGAGCAGGAAGCTGAACACGGACACCGAGGCGATCGCCGGCGCAGCGAGCGGCACGATGATCGAGCGTAGCGTCCGCCAGGTGCCCAACCCGTCCATCCGCGCGGCGTCGAGGACCGAGGCGGGAATGGTGCTCATGTACTGGCGGAGCATGAAAATCATGCCGGCGTGGGTCATGAACGGCAGCACCAGGCCGACGCGGGTGTCGGCGAAGCCCAGCGCGGAGATCGTCACGTAGTTCGGCACGGCGGTGACCTGAGCGGGCACCAACAGCGTGACCAGCACCACGGCGAACAGGGCGGTACGACCGCGGAAGCGCAGGCAGGCGAAGGCGTAGGCGGCGGGGACGGCCGTGGCGAGCTGGAGCGCGAGGATCGCGAGGCTGACCGCGATCCCCGTGAGCAGCGCGGGTCCGAGGTCGCCGGCGTGCCAGGCCTGGTCGAACGAGTGGAACTGCACACGCGACGGGATGGGGTTGGAGTCCAGCGCGAGGGCGGTCTGCGAAGGTCCGATCGCGGTCCGCAGCATCCAGACGAACGGCAGGACCGCGACCACGATTCCGACGGTGAGCAGGGCGAGGCGCGCGAGGGTCGCGGCGCCCGGCAGCCGACGGCGCGGGCGCGCCGCGCGGGCCGCCGTCGGCGAGGGGGCGGCCGGGCCGCGGCGACCAGCCGGCGCGGGCGGGCCGGCCGGCGTGGGTGGGCGGGATGCGCCGATCGGGGCGTCGCTGTTGGTCCCGGCGCTCACGCGGCGGCCTCCCGGGCCCGCCGGATACGCCGCCCGAGCAGCGCTCCGCCGGCGCCGAGCGCCACGATGACGGCGAGCAGCAACAGAGCGATCATCGAGGCATATCCGATGCGGAACGATCCGGTGAAACCGACCTCGTAAATGTAGTAAATGATGGTGGTGCTCGAGTTCAGGGGGCCGCCCTTGGTGAGGACGGCGACCGTCTCGAAGGTCTGCAGCGTCAGGATCGTCACGAAGACGCCCAGGAAGACCGTGGTGGGCGCCAGCAGCGGCAGGGTGATGTGGCGCAGTCGGGCGAACCCGCGGATGCCGTCGACGTCGGCCGCCTCATAGACCGAACGCGGAATGGCGGTCAGGCCGGCCAGGTAGACGATGAACACGAAGCTGGTCAACCGCCAGCCGCCGACGAGGGCGACCACCGGCAGAGCGGTCGAGGTGTCGCCGAGCCAGTCGACCGGCGCCACCCCGAACAGCCCGACCACCGTGTTCGCGAACCCGTCGGGACTGCTGTCGAACATGTACGCGAACACCACCGCCATCGCGACGATGTTCGCGCTGACCGGCAGGAACAACGCGAAGCGCACCAGGGCGCGGCCGTGGGCCACCCGCTCCGCGGCCAGCGCCAGCGCCAGCCCGATCGCAACGGCGGGGATGACCGTGATGAGGCAGTAGACGAGGGTGTTGCGCACGGCCCCGCCGAGGTCGGAGTCGGAGAAGGCGGTGCGGGCGTTCGCCGTGCCCACCCAGCCGAAATGCGGGCCGGTCAGCGTCTTGTCGGTCCCCGCGATGAAGGCCGAGACCAGGGCGGGCCCGAGGACGAACACGCCCAGCCCGACGAAGGCGGGCGCCAACAACGCACCGACTCGCCAGCCCACCCGGCCGCCACCCACCCCGGTCATCCACCTGCCCCGGTCATCCACGCACCGCGCATCCTCCATGCACCGCACTCATCACGGTTACGCATCTTGGCCCCACCCATGGCGGGATGCCTAGACCGGGGTCGGACCACCAAATGAACAACCGGTGCCTTCCTGTGACCCTCCGGCCTGTGACCCTCCGGCCTGTGACCCTCCGGGCGGCGAGCCGCCGGCCGGAGCCGCGGACGGCCGGCCGGCGGGCGTGTGGACCGATGCCACCAGCGGGCATCGGCGGTCCGCGGGCCGGATCCCGGCGCGCCGCGCCGGTGCGGGCACCGATTCATGGTGTCCGGATACGTGGCGGCCGTCCCCTCCGCGGCCGACGCCTGCAAGAATGACAGGAAACGTCAGTCGATCTTCGGGAACACGATGAGTGACCGCAGCGAATCCGGCCAAGCGTCCCCCTGGGGGCGCGTCGCCGACGACGGCACCGTCTTCGTTCGCACGGCGAGCGGTGAGCGCGCCGTCGGATCGTGGCGGGCCGGAAGTCCCAGCGAGGGCCTGGCCCACTTCGAGCGCCGTTACGACGATCTGAGTGCCGAGGTCGTGCTGTTGGAACGGCGGCTGACCCTCAGCGGGGTCGATCCGGGCGGGATCGCCGGCAGCGCCCGCCGGCTGCTCGACTCCCTCGACTCCGCCGCCGTCGTCGGTGATCTCGATGCCCTGCGCGCCCGGCTCGAGACCGTCCTCGCGGGCACCGAGGAACGGCGCACCGTGCTCGCCGCCGAGCGGGCCGAGCGGACCGCCCGGATCGCCGCAGCCAAGGAGGAGCTGGTCGCCGAGGCCGAAAGGCTCGGCCGCAGCTCGGAGTGGAAGACCGCCGGCGAGCGGTTCCGCACCCTCGCCGAGGAGTTTCGGGCCGTCGGCTCCCTCGACAAGCGCACCGACTCGGCGCTGTGGCGGCGCATCACCGGAGCCCGCGAGGAGTTCACCCGCCGGCGCACCGCGCACTTCGCCGCCCTGGACACCCAGCGGGCCCGTTCACGGGAGCGGAAGGAGGCGATCATCGCCGAGGCGGAGGCGCTGGTCGACTCCTCCGACTGGGTCGGCACGACCGCCCGCTACCGGGCCCTGCTCGCCGACTGGAAGGCGGCGGGGCGGGCGGCCAAGGACGTCGACGACGCGCTGTGGAGCCGGTTCCGCGAGGTGCAGGACGTCTTCTTCAGCCGGCGCAACGCCGCGAACGCCGAGCGGGACGCGGAGCTGCGGGACAACCAGGTCCAGAAGGAGAAGCTGCTGGCCGAGGCGACCGCGCTCGACCCGGCAGACACCGAGCGCTCGCTGCGGCGCCTGCGCGAGCTGCAGGACCGGTGGGACGAGATCGGCCGGGTTCCCCGCGAATCGGCCGGCACGCTCGAACGCCAGATGGCGGCGATCGGCGACAAGCTGCGCGAGGCCGCGGACGCCCGGTGGGCGCAACGTTCCATCGCCGCCTCGCCCTTCGTGACCAGGCTGCGAGAGTCCGTCGCCAAGCTGGAGGTCAAACTCGCCCGCGCCCAGGCCGCCGGGCGCACCAAGGAGATCGCCGAGACCGAGGCTGCGCTGGCCACCCAGCGCGCGTGGCTGGCCCAGGCCGAGAACTGACCGCCCCGGACCATCCCAGGCCTGAGGCGGTCGCGGCGGTCGCGGGCGATCGCCGCCCGTCCACCGATCGCCCGCCCGGGCCGGCGGATATCCGGCGCCCTCCGGACGGAGCGCCCCCAAGGTGCTAACTCGCGCGCTTGCCAGAGTTAGCACTCGGACGTATCGTCGATCGTGTTGACGTTGCGTTGTGCCGGGCTCCCCGTCCCGGTGGCCGAGCGCCGATCACCGTCGGCGGCGTCCTCGGTGCGGGGTGCCCGCAGCGGTCGGGCACGGCCCGACCCGTCCGTCGAAGGAGGCGTGTGACCCGGTGGCGGCCCTGAATGTGCGCGATCTCGGCGATTTCATCCGGGATCAGCGGCGCGCCGCGCAGATCTCCCTTCGTCAACTCGCCAAGCAGGCGGGGGTGAGCAACCCTTACCTCAGCCAGATCGAGCGAGGTCTGCGCCGACCGTCCGCGGAGATTCTCCAGCAGATCGCCAAGGCACTGCGCATCTCCGCCGAGGTGCTCTACGTCCAGGCCGGAATTCTGGAGGAACGGCACGGCGGCGAGGACGTCATGGCGGCGATCCTCGCGGACGATTCCCTTTCCGAGCGGCAGAAGCAGGTGGTGCTCGACATCTACGAGGCGTTCTGCACGGAGAACGCCGTCGCCGCCCGAGCCGGCGCGGCGGCCGGCGGCCCCGCCGTGGGCGGCACCGGCGTGGATGACGGCACCGGTGCGGATGACGGCACCGGCGTGGGTGCGAGTGCCGGCGGCGAAGCGGGCGGCGCGGCCGTTGCAGGCGGCGACACCGCCGGCGGTGCGCGGGTGACCGCGGCGGCGAAGACCCGCCCCGCGGGTACCGCCCGCCGGCGGCCCACCAGTCGTCGCGCCGCTGCCGAGGCGGCGCAGGACGCTCCGGGCGCGGCGGTGCCGGCCGACGACGCGGCGGCGCAACCCGTCGCCCCGGAAGCGCCGAAGCGCCGTAGCCCCAAGCGGGCGACGACGGCCACCCGCGGCGGCTCGGAGGGGACCCGGCGGACCAGGTCGGCCGGCGGCACCTCGCCGACCGCAGCCACCGCCCGCTCCCGTCGCCGCACCACCGCCCCGCCAGATGCCCCCGGCTCCGACACCACCCCCGGCTCCGACACCACTCCCGGTCCCGACACCACCACTGGTCCCGACGCCCGCACCGGCTCGGCCACCACCAGCGGCTCGAACGGCACCACCGGTTCGAACGCCACCCCGAGGCCGGGCACGGCTGGGTCCGCCGGCGGGGCCGGCGCCTGACCTGCCCCTGGGCGTCCGCCCCGCAGCCGGAGGGGAGCGCCACACCGGCACCGGTCTGCCCGGCCGCGACCAGACCGGCTGATCCGGCGCCACGACACCACGACACCACGACGCCACGTCGACCGCACCGCCCTGACCCGACAGCCGCCACCGGAGCGCACCCGGAGCGACGGCCGAAACCCCAGGAATCATCTACACGACAACAACAGATCCTCGACCCGAGGGAGACACCATGCCAACCACGCGCACGACATCCCGCACCGCGAGCCGCCCGGCCAACCGGTCCGCCGCCCGCCCCAGCGCCCGCGCCACCGCCCAGACCCGCGGCGACGAGGCCGAGGTGAAGGCCGAGATCAGGGTTCCGCTGGCGGAGGTCCGCAAGCCGATCTACGCCTCGGTGGGGGCCGCCGACCTCGCCGTCGCGAAGCTGCTCGCCCTGCCCACGACGACGAGCAGCGAGGTGCGCCGGCTCTCCGACCGGGTCGGGTCGCTGCCCGTGCAGGCCGCCCGGGTCCCCACCCAGGTGGGAACCGCGGTTCGCGCGCTGCCGGCCACCGTGACCTCCCAGATCTCGGACCTGCAGGACCGCGCCACCCAGCTCTACAACACCTTCGCGTCGCGCGGGGAACGCCGGGTGGCGAGCATCCGGCGCAGCCCGTCCACCGCGGAGGCCGAGCACCGCACGAGGACCGCGGTCAGCCAGACCCGCGCGGCGCGCACGTCGACCCGCCGGGCGGCAGAGGCGGTCGGCCGCGCGGTGGTCGACGCCGCTCCAGAGAAGTAACGCAGAGTAAACCAGCACGCATCGGATCCACTATGGACGATCACCGGTGTGCACAGGTCGACCGCCGCCCGCGGACCTGGTGTCCGCGGGCGGCACTCCGATGTGTTGTATTGAGTACATGCGCTATCGCCCGCTGGGATCGTCCGGACTGCTCGTGTCAGTCGTCGGTCTGGGATGCAACAATTTCGGCTCACGCGTCGACCTGGCCGGCACCCGCGCGGTCGTCGATGCCGCGCTCGACGCCGGGATCACTTTCTTCGACACCGCCGACACCTACGGGAACAAGGGTGGTTCGGAGACTCTGCTCGGGCACGTTCTGCGGGGCCGCCGTGATGACGTCGTTCTTGCCACGAAATTCGGCAGCGACATGGGCGGCATGTACGGCCAGGACTTCAGCGCCCGGGCATCGCGGCGGTACATCCGCAAGGCCGTCGAGGGTTCCCTGAGCCGGCTGCAGACGGACTACATCGACCTGTACCAGCTCCACAAGCTGGATGCCTTCACCCCGATCGAGGAGACTCTCGAGGCGCTCGACGAGATCCTCAAGGAGGGCAAGGTCCGCTACATCGGCGCCTGCAACCTCGACGCCTGGCAGGTCGCGGACGCCGAGTGGACCGCGCGGGCCTCCGGCGCCACCCGGTTCATCTCCGCCCAGAACCATTACAGCCTGCTCGAGCGCGGCGTCGAGGCGGAACTGGTGCCGGCCACGCTGAAGTACGGCATCGGCGTCATCCCCTACTTCCCGCTTGCAAACGGGCTACTCACCGGCAAGTACCAGCGCGACGAGGCGCCGGCGCCCGGGACCCGGCTCGCCGGGCGGCAGGACGAGCTGACCGACGAGGTCTTCGACCGCGTCGACGTGCTGGAGACCTTCGCTCGGGAGCGGGACCGTTCCCTGCTCGACGTGGCGATCGGCGGACTGGCCGCGCAGCCCGGCGTCGCCTCGGTCATCGCCGGCGCGACGAGCGCGGTCCAGGTTCGGGCGAACGCCGCGGCCGGCCAGTGGCAGCCCCGCCCGGACGACCTCGCGGTGCTCGACAAGATCGCGCCGACTCGCCGCCCCGCCGGTTCCTGACGCCCGAGACTGCGGCGGGCGGCCACCGCGCCCGCCGCGACCGGCCCGCAGGTGGCGGCGGCCGTCGGCCCGGCCAGGTCAAGCCGCCGTCGGCGCGGCCTGGCCCGGTTGCGGGGGCCGTCAGGCGGGCACGGGCCGGCGGCCCAGGGCCCGGACCAGCCGGCGTTGCCGCTCCGGGGGCAGGGTCGTCATGATGACGACCGGATGGTAGGGGCGCAGCACGTCAGTGACCTCGTCGGCCGCCGAGCGGCGCACCAGGGCGAAGATTGCGGCCCGTCCCGGCTGCAGGTACCCGGCGATGCGCCGGACCAGATCATCGTCCACGCCCGGCCCGCTGAGCCGGCTGGCGAGCGCCCCGGCGCCCGCCCCGATGCCGAGGCCGACGAACGGGGCGAGGAACACCGTTCCGATCACCCCTCCGCACAGGGCCCCGCCGAGAGCGGCGGTCCGGGCCGGGTTGGCCACGCGGCGGATCGTGACGTGGCCGCGCTCATCCCGCCAGACCAACGTGCCGTCGGCCAGGTCAAGCCGCTTGTCCCGGCGTAGTCGGCGGCCGAGTGACCAGGCCTGCCGCGCCTGCTCCACGCTGTCGAACCCGAGAACCACGAGCTGCTCCGCCATCGCCGCCGTCCCTTCCAGCCTTCCGGCTTCCTCTCCTGTCCTGAGCCCGGCCCGCTGCGAGACCGGACATCCTCCATCGGATCGCAGTCCCCGTCCACCCGCAAACGCGCCACTCCGTGCGGGCCCCTCCGATCCCTTGCCGGGCGGATCCAGCGATGCTCCCATGGCGTGCCCTCCCCCACGGGAGGGCACCCGGCGGGGAGGGCACGCCGTCGCGCCCGGCGGCCACCGGCACGATTCCGCCGGGGGACGGGCATACCGGGTTCCGCGTCGGGGAGACTCGGCCGCATGGTGCACGTGACCCTGCAGCAGGGCGACATCACGCTCGTCGAGGCCGACGCGATCGTCAACGCCGCCAACAGCGGACTGCTCGGCGGTGGGGGCGTCGACGGCGCGATCCACGCCGCCGGCGGCCCGGAGATCCGTGCCGCCTGCGAGCGGCTGCGCGCGACCTGTCTGCCGCGGGGGCTGCCGACCGGTGAGGCGGTGGCAACGCCGGCGGGCCGGCTGGCCGCCCGGCACGTCATCCACGTCGTCGGCCCGGTATACGACCCGGCCGAGGACCGCTCCGCGCTGCTGCGGTCCGCCTACACGCGGGCGCTGGCGGTCGCCGACGAGCTCGGCGCGGCCAGTGTCGCCTTTCCCGCCGTCAGCGCCGGGGTGTACGGCTGGCCGTTGGACGACGCCGCCCGCCTGGCGGTGACCGCCGTCCTCACGGCCGACACCCGGGTCGCGCAGGCGCGCTTCGTGCTGTTCGACGATCGGGCGTACCGCGCGTTCAGCGCGGCGCTGGCGGCGGCCAGTCGACGGTGAGCTCGCCCAGCCGCCAGCGCCGGGCGTCTCCGCGCACCGGCCAGCCCTGCGCCCGTAGCTCGCCCGCCGCGGCGATCCAGCGCTGCCGGGGCGAGAACACCGCCCGTGGCGCGGCCCGTTCCCAGGCCCGATCGAGCGCCGTAAGCAGGCGGTGGACGTCGTGACCGGGCACGTTGTGTTCGATCAGCGCCTTGGGTAGCCGCTCGGCGAGCTCGGAGGGGCGGCCGAGGCTCGGCAGGTGGGCCGAGAGCGTCAGGGTCGGCCGGGCGGCGACCCGCCCGGCGGCGAGCCAGCCGGGCGGGCTCCCCGGGGCCGGCAGGCAGAACCAGCAGGCCCGCCGGCCGATCTCGTCGCAGGTCCCCTCGACGAGCAGGCCGCCGGGGGCCAGCCGCGCCGTCATCGTCGCCCAGGCGTCGGCGACGGCCGGTTCGGGGTACTGACGTAGCACGTTCAGGGCGCGGACCACGACGGGACGCGTCGCCGCGGGTGGCAGCTCGAACCCGCCGCGGGCGAAGGTCAGGCCGGGCGGCCGGGCGGCACCGGCCGCGGCTGCCACTCGCTGCGAGTCGAGTTCGAGGCCGACGACGCGCACCCGCGGGCAGGCCGTCCGCAGCCGCCGGTGGAGTTCGACGGTGGTGACCGGCGAGGCGCCGAAGCCGAGATCGACGACAAGCGGGTCCGCGCTGCCCCGCAGCAGGGGGCCGGCGGCGTCGAGCAGCCAGCGGTCGACCCGCCGCAGCCGGTTCGGCGCCGTGGTACCCCGGGTGGGTACCCCGAGGGCGCGGGCCCGGCCGGCCGCGAGGCGCGGGGCGCGGCTGGGATTCGACACCCGACCAGCCTCGCAGATCGGCCGTTCCGGTCGGGTCGGGCACCCGGCCCGACCGCCGACGTCGTCGCCTCCCGGCGCCGCAGCGGTGACCCGGACCGCGGTCGACCGCCCGGTCGGGCCGGCGCCCGGGGCGCGTCGCCGCGTCTGTTTCCTTACAGCTTTGTGACCGCCGGCCCGGCGGCCTCGCCGCGTGCACCCCTGTGACCTGCAATAACAGCGTCTTTTGCCACCTGTCGCGGGCGGCGGGGCGGGGGGGCGACCAGTTGACCGGACAACGGGGCGGGTAGAACGGTGGTTGTCGTGTCGGTCCTGTGCAGGGTTGGTCGTGCCGGGCAGGCGACCCAGACGGATGGATGCGGAGGTGCCCGGTGCGGTTGATCAGGAGCAGTGCCGCGGCCCGCGCCGAGCCCGACCGGGGCGCCCGGCCCCGGCGCGTGGCGATGCTGTCCATGCACACCTCGCCGATGGAGCAGCCGGGCACGGGGGACGCCGGCGGGCTGAACGTCTACGTGGTGGAGCTCTCGCGGCAGCTCGCGGCGCTCGGCGTCGAGGTCGAGGTGTTCACCCGAGCGGTGAGCAGCAAGCTGCCGACCTCGGCGGAGCTGGCCCCGGGTGTGACGGTGCGTCACGTCGACGCCGGGCCGTTCGAGGAGGTCCACCGCGAGGACCTGCCGGCCTGGCTGTGCGCGTTCACCGCGGACGTGCTGCGCGCGGAGGCGGGGCACGAGCCGGGCTACTTCGACGTCATCCATTCGCACTACTGGCTGTCCGGCCAGGTCGCCCTCGCGGTCGCCCGGCGATGGGGCGTGCCGTTCGTGCACACCTCCCACACCCTGGCGAAGATCAAGAACGGCGCGCTGGCCGTCGGGGACCGCCCCGAGCCGCCCGGCCGGCTGCTGGGCGAGCAGGAGGTCATCGCCGGCTCCACCCGGCTGATCGCCTCCACCGCGGACGAGCGCGGCCATCTCATCGACCTCTACGGCGCCGCCCCCGACCGGGTCGACGTCGTCGCGCCGGGCGTCGACCTGGAGATCTTCCGGCCGGGCGACGCGGCGCAGTCGCGGGCGCGCCTCGGCCTCGACCCGGACGGCGACCTGCTGCTGTTCGTCGGCCGGATCCAGCCGCTCAAGGCGCCGGACCTGCTGCTGCACGCCGCCGCCGAGCTGCTGCGCCGCGATCCGACCCGCCGTTCGAGGCTGACCGTCGCCGTCGTCGGCGGCCCCAGCGGCTCGGGGCTGGAGCAGCCGGACGCCCTGGTCAAGCTCGCCGCGGACCTGGGGATCTCCGATCTCGTCCGGTTCCAGCCGCCGGCACCACAGCACGA
Organism: Frankia sp. ACN1ag; assembly: GCF_001414035.1. Lineage (NCBI taxonomy): Bacteria > Bacillati > Actinomycetota > Actinomycetes > Frankiales > Frankiaceae > Frankia > Frankia sp. ACN1ag. Next base: position 241,686 of record NZ_LJPA01000004.1, read on the forward strand.
GCTGGCCCACTGGTACCGGGCCGCCACCGCCGTGGTGGTCCCCAGTCACAGCGAGAGCTTCGGCCTCGTCGCGTTGGAGGCCCAGGCCTGCGGCACGCCGGTGGTCGCCGCCGCGGTCGGCGGCCTGCGCACCGCCGTCGCCGACGGGGTCTCCGGCCTGCTCGTCGCCGGCCGTGACCCGGCCCGCTACGCCGACACGCTGGACCGGCTGCTGCGCCAGCCACACTGGCGCAGCCGCCTGTCCGCCGGCGCGGTCGGCCGGGCGGCCGGCTTCGGCTGGTCGGCCACCGCCCGCGGGGTGCTGCGCAGCTACCGGCACGCGCTGAGCCCCGCCGCCGTCGCGGTGTGAACCGTCGAGCCGGGTGGGAGGATCTCCACCTGATCCGGATCCGGCATCGTCACAGTTGCAAGCGGGGAGGTCTGGAGCCATGACGGCACCCATCGACACGGCGGAGCGCGAGCGACTCGACGGCCTGATCGCCGACACCCTGGCCGACCTCGACCTCGCCTACGAGCGCATCGCCGCGGGCTCGTACCTGGTCACCCTGGAGGGCGAGCACAAGCTGCGCACGATGACCTGGCTCGTCGTGCAGGACCACACCCTGCTGGTCGAGGCGTTCTTCATGCGCGCCCCGGCGGAGAACGCAGCGGGCACCTACGCCTTCCTGCTCGGCCGCAACGCGAAGACCTACGGCGTGCACTTCTCCATCGACCGGGTCGGCGACATCTTCCTGACCGGGCAGATCCCGCTGCTCGCGGTCACGGCGGAGGAGATCGACCGGATCCTCGGCTGCGTCGGCACCTACGCCGACGACAACTTCGACCCGGCGATCGCCCTCGGATTCGCCACGGCGATCGAGCGGGAGAAGGCGTGGCGGGCCAAGCTCGCCGCCGACGCCGGCAACGCCGCGAAGCCCGGCTGACCGGCTGACCGATCCGGCTGACCGATCCGGCTGAGCGGTCAGTCCGTGACGCGGTGCAGGCGCGCCGACAGGTGCGACTGCAACGGCTTGCCCTCGGCCTCCATGTCGATCGCGTAGGCCAGGTCTCCACCCTCGACGATCCCGTAGAGCCGCACCGAGCGGGTGACGTCGCGGGCGGTCGCCGTGCGGATCAGCACGTTGTGGTCGAGGTCGACGCGGGTTCCCGCCACCGTGCCGACGTAGATCTCCGCGATGCCGAACGGGTGCGCCAGCGTCACCTCGACGACCGTCCCGCCGTCCTCGCCGGGCTGGACGCGCCAGAAGCCGGTCTCGGTGGCCAGCGGGCTGCCGGGCTCCCGGCCGTCGCGCGGCTCGTCCGCCCACCAGGTGTGGGAGACGTAGCCCAGCGCCGGGCGGCCGTCGGCGGCGAAGGTGATCTCCTGGCCGTAGTGAAAGCCCTCGAGGTCCTCGTAGCCGCCCACGCCCTCGCCGCGCCAGGTGCCGACGAGGAAGGCCAGCGGCAGCAGGCTGGGATGCAGATCGGCGGGCCCGGTCCCCCCGGTCCCGGTCGTGGTCGTGGACCGCGGCCGCCCGGCGGCCGACCGGCCCCGGGCGCTCAGCGCTGCCCCTCGTACAGCTTGTAGACCACGTAGCCGGAGAACCAGGCGATCAGGACGGACATCGCCACCAGGAGCCCGGTGAAGAAGTAGTGCAGCACGCTGCGCAGCCTAACCCCGCGCCGGGCGGCCAGGGTCGGGCGGTCGGGGGGCGGGCTGCGCGACGGCACGCCGGCGGTCGCCGGGGATGGGGCAGACTGGGTCGATGACCCGTCCCCTCGTCGTCAAGGTCACCGCTGGGATGGACGCGCCGGAGCGCTGCTCGCAGGCGTTCACGGTAGCGGCCGTCGCCGTCGCCGCCGGGGCGGACGTCTCGGTCTGGCTCACCGGCGAATCCGCCTGGTTCGCGCTGCCCGGGCGGGCGGCGGAGTTCGAGCTGCCGCATGCCGCGCCGCTGCCGGACCTTCTCGCCGGCATCCTCGCCGGCGGCCGGGTCACCGTGTGCACCCAGTGCGCCGCCCGGCGCTCGTTCGGCCCGGACGACGTCATCCCCGGCATCCGCATCGCCGGCGCGGCCGCGTTCGTCGACGAGGTGCTCGCCGACGGGGTCCAGGCGCTCGTCTACTAAGGCCGACAAGCCGTTACAGAAGGCCGGGAAGCCGTTGCAGAAGCCACCGCAGGCGCAACAACAGACCACGAACAGGACACGCCGAAACGCACATCGTCGGCCATCGCATGCGCTTTCATGATCGCATGATGGCAGACTCCGACATACTCTTCGCGGTGGTCCTGTTCGCGGCCGCCGGGCAGCGCACCGTCCGCCGGATCATCGCACCGTTCCCCGACCGGGGCTCCGCGGTCGCGTTCGCCCGCGACAACGGCCTGCGCTGCTTCTCGGTGGGCCCGATGCACTTCGCGGTGCCGACGACGGTGCCGCCCGGCGCGGACCTGCCGGGCGGTCCCCGCCCGCTGCTGCCCACCGCCGTCCACGCGGGCACGGAGCGCGGCGACTCCGCAGCCTAGTGCTACAGCCGCACCACTCATCCGCCGGGATCCGTAGCCAGGGACCTACTCTGCATCAGGAAGAAGGGGACAGCGGAAACTGCCCGCTGTCCCCTCCACCGCTCTACCGCGTCAACCGCGCCGTCTCCAGCGACGACCGTCAGGCCGCGACCTCGACCTGCGTGTCGACCGGCTCGCCCTGGCGGGCGACGACCTTCTGCTCGCCGCTCGCGCCGGGCACGAGCGCCCGCACGGTCCACTGCCCCGGCCGCGCGAAGAAGCGGAACTGGCCGGTCGCGGACAGCGGAACCTCGGCGGTGAAGTCGCCACCCTCGTCGAGCAGCCGGGCGTAGCCGGTCGAGACCGGCTCGCCACCCTGCACCACGACGCCCTGGATCACGGTCTCCTTGGCCACGTCAATTCCCTCCACCGACGGTCCACCGCGGGTCGCGCCGCACATGTCTCACGCACCCTTCTCGATCGGCACGCCCACCAGCGAGCCGTACTCGGTCCACGACCCGTCATAGTTCTTCACGTTCGGCAGGTCGAGCAACTCGTGCAGGGCGAACCAGGTGTGCGCCGAACGCTCGCCGATGCGGCAGTAGGCGATGATGTCCTGCGAGAGATCGACGCCGGCCTCGCCGTAGAGCTTGGTCAGCTCGTCGTTGCTCCGGAAGGTGCCGTCCTCGTTCGCGGTCTTCGCCCAGGGGATGTTCTTTGCGGTGGGAATATGACCGGCCCGCTGGGACTGCTCCTGCGGCAGGTGCGCCGGCGCGAGCAGCTTGCCGGAGAACTCGTCGGGGGAACGGACGTCGACGAGCGCCTTCTCGCCGATCGCGGCGACGACCTCCTCGCGGAACGCGCGGATGTCGGTGCGCGCCTCCTTGGCGGTGTAGGTCGTCGCCGGCCGCGGGGTGACCTCGGCGGTCAGTTCACGGCCGTCGAGCTCCCACTTCTTGCGGCCGCCGTCGAGCAGCCGGACATCCGCGTGACCGTACAGGCTGAGGTACCAGTAGGCGTAGGCCGCGAACCAGTTGTTGTTGCCGCCGTAGAGGACGACGGTGTCACCGTTCGCGATACCCTTGCTGGACAGCAGCTTCTCGAACTGCTCCTTGTTGACGAAGTCCCGGATGACCGGGTCCTGCAGCTCGGACTTCCAGTCAAGCCGCACGGCACCCGGAATGTGCCCCTTGTCGTAGGCGGAGACGTCCTCGTCGACCTCGACCAGAACAACCTTGGGGTCGTCACGGTTCGCCTCGACCCACGCGGCGTCGACCAATGCCTTCTCGCGGCTCATGCGCGCGCTCCTCTTACGGTGATGGAACGGAAGAACAGATACAGCTGGCACCCGAGACAGAATTCGAACGCCGCGTTGAGGAAGGCCGCTATGAAGGCGGCCGCGGCGGCGGCGAAACCGAGGACGGTGATGCCCGAGAGGAACCCCGCGACCCCCACGGCGCCGAAGATCGCACCGACGAGCTGGGCGAACCGGGGCGGAGCAGCGTCCTCGGTCGTCGCGGGCGGCCCCAGCCGCGGCCGGATCAACGCCCGGAACAGCAGGCCGTAAGGGGCGTACCGCACGCCGGCCACCGCCCCCACGGCGAACACCACGGTCTGCGCGAGCAACAGCCATCCGCTGCCCGTCACCAGCACCACGGCGAGCACGACCGAGGTGACGGCGGCGGTGAACCGCAGGCCACGAGGATCCACCACGAGACTTTCTCCTGACTGCCGGCTCGAGCTACCCGGTCGGATGCGGAGCGACGCGTCGGGGAAACCGATCACATCAGGGGCGTCAACCCGCGATCAGGAAAGACGACACAGGCAGCTACCCACGCGGCACAGGTCGACCGCGCGGCGCTTCACGAGCTGCGTCCGGAACATGGTTCGTGCCACGGTAGCAGCGAAAGTCACGTCTGTGTTAACTCGCTGGCGGCGGTTCCGAAGAATCACCATCTGCCCGTTTAGTCCCATCCGCGGGGACGATCTGCGCCAGGGTCGCGAACACCGCCTGCCGCGTCGGAGGTGCGCCGCTGGCCCGCCTGACCTCACGGCCGGAGGCGTCGACGATGAGCACCGTGGGCGTCCGCCGGACGGCAAGCCGGCGGACGAGATCGAGGTGCGCCTCGGCGTCCACCTCGACGTGGCGCACCCCGGGCACCAGCGCGGCGACCCCGGCCAGCACCTGTCGCGTCGACCGGCACGGCGCGCAGAACGCCGTGGAGAACTGCAGCAGCGTCGCCCGCTCCCCCAGCGCCTCGCCGAGGGCGGCGAGCTCCGCCCGCAGCCCACCGTCAGGATCCGCCGCCGCCCGGGAGGAGCCGTCGGCTCCGAACGATTCAGCCACGGCCACGACCGGCCCGCCGCCCGCGGCGACCGGCCGCTCTCGGGACGGGCGGAACCGCCCGTCCCGCACGCGCATCACCGTACCCAGCGCCACCGCCACCACGACGGCCCCAACCAGTACCCAGACTCCCGTCACAGCTCCTACAGCATCCCGGCGGCACCCGCTCTTCCCGGGCCGGCACCCCTTCCCGGGCCGTCGCCCCGTTCCGGGCCGGAGACCCTTCCCAGGCTGGCACCATCTGGCGCGTCAGCGGCCCGCGGTGGCGGCGTCGGCGTCGAGCACGACGCCGCGACCGCCGGCGGCGAAGGCGATGCGATCGCCCGCGACCGTCGCCGAGGTCAGCCGCATGTTGAACGGCAGACCGGCGACCGGCACGTGCACCGTGAGCAGCTCGGTGGCGGCCTGGCGCAGCGCGGGCGGCAGGATCGCGCCGACCGATGCGGCCAGCTCGCGGGGGGTGAACGTGACCGCGGCGGGCTGGACCCCGATGTCCGCCGTCCCGGACACGGGGTAGGCGGTCCCCAGGACCTGCACCGATCCCGCGACCCGGATCGCCTGCCCGTCCGGGGTGACGGTGATGGCCGAGCCCTGGCTGCGCAGGTAGGCGTTGACGTCGGCGAACGTCAGCTCCACCCGGGCGGCGAGCCGGTCCACCGGTATCCGCCGCACGTCGCCGCGGACGACGTCGGCGAGGGGGACCCGCACACCCGCGAGGTCCGCGTGCACCCGGTCCACGCGGACGTCCTGCTCGACGCGACCGCGCACGTCCACCCGCACGTCCCGGTAGCTCCCGGCGACGACCTGGGTGAGGAACGGGAAACCGCCGAGCGACACCGTGGGACGCGACGGCAGGTGCTCGGCCCGCTGCGCCTGCGTGGCGATCTGGCCGGCGACGACCCGCGCGGCGACCCGATCCACGACGACGAGCACGATCAGCAGGACGACCACGACCACGGCCGTGATGCGCAGGCCTCGGCCGCTCATCCGGGCAGGTGCCGTCCGACCAGGTAGACCAGCGGCGCCGCGCACGCCAGCGGCAGGATCGCGGCGAGCAGGACATCCGCCGCCACCCGACCCGCCGCCGCGTCCACCTCGTCTGCGGACGAGCCGGCCTCGCGGGCGCGGGCGAGCACCAGATCGACCAGCGCGGCGACGGCGGCTCCCGACGAGGCCGTCGCGAGCGCGGCGTTCAGCGTCAGGTCGTCGGGTCCCAGCGCACCGAGGATCGCGCCCGCCGCCACCGCGACCGCCACACCCAGCAGATCGGCCGGCACCGTCGCCAGGCCGGTCCAGCCGAGCAGCCGAGCGGCCACGACGGCGCTGCCCGCACCCAGCAGACCGGCGATCACCAGCAGATCGGCCGGATGATGTGCGCCGTGCCCCGCCCGCAGCGCGAGGTACCCCGCGAACAGGGCGACGAGGATGATCCCGCTCAGCGCGGTGGCCAGTTCGGCGCTCACCCGGGCCGCGGGAGCCGGCGGCGCGACGGTGTCCGGACGGCCCGCCGGGTCCGCCTCGCCGCCGGCGCGCCCCGCGGCCGGGGCGCGCAGCGTCAGGGCCCGTCGCAGACCAAGCTGGTAGAGCACCACGACCGCGACAGCGACCCCGATGACACCGGCGACGGAACCGTAGGCGTGCCGGTCGGAGACCAGCAGGACGACGTCGGCGAGCACCGCCCCCGCCGCGACCAGCGGGATCGTGCCCGGGGAGGCACGCAGCGCGCGGCCCCAGGCCCACGCGAACGCGACCTGCTCGACGGCCAGGACGGCCGCCAGCACCCACGTGGCCAGCGCCGCCGCGCCGACGGCCAGGCCCATCGCGACCAGCGCGGCGAGGGGCGCGCCGAGCAGCACCCGCCGGGGCGGGGCGACGACCGGTAGGGCCGTCTGTCCCGACAGCACGCCGCGGGACAGCCCGGGTTCGCCAGCGCTCACGCCGACATGCTNCCATGCCCCGCCCGCGGGCCTGGCGCCGCACCGGCCGCGGGCCAGGTCACGCGGGCGGCGGGCGGCGGCGGCGCCGGTGCTCAACCGCCGGCGAACGGCGGCAGGGCCTCCACGACCGCCCCGTCGCGCAGGACGACCCCGGCCGGGTCGCGCCGACCCACGGGCTGGTCGTCCACCAGGTACGAGCAGCGCCGCAGCAGCGCGGGCAGGTCACCCCCGTGGCGGGCCGCGACGGTCGTGAACAGCGCCGCCAACGTGTCCGCCTCGATCGTCTCCTCGCGCACCCCTGCCGCGTCGCGGGCGGCGGCCCAGTACCGGACGGTGACCCGCGCGGCCGGCACGCCCGGCGCACCCGGCGTGGGCGGCCTTGGGTCGGGGGCCGCCGTCACCGGCTCTGCACCACCGCGCCGCCGCGGTGCGCCGAGGCGGCCGTCTCCCCCGGCCCGCCGGGGCCGGCTGTCGCCAGGCTCGTGCCGATGCGGTCGAGCAGGCCCGGAGAGAGCCCGGCCTCGGCATGGCCGAACTCGGGTACCAGCCACATCTGGGCCGACTCTCCGGCGGCCGCCGCGAGCGCGCGCGGATGCTCCAGGGTGAAATACCGGTCACGATGCCCGTGAACGATCAGTAAAGGCATCGGCGCAATGGTGCCGACGATCTCGACCGGAGCGGCGGGAATTGGCACGAAAGCGCGGGGGTCGATACGGACTCGTAACGCACCTCGTGCCACCATCCGGCCAGTGGCATGCTCGGCGAGCCAGTGGATCCGCCGCATCGGCGCGGTGTCGCGGACGAACCATCTGCTGGTGGCGCTCACACTGACAACCGCATCCGGGGGATGACGCAGGCGCAGTTCGTGACTCAGCGTACCGTTTTTGGACAATCCGGCATGACGGAGGACCGCCGCCCCGCCCATCGACCATCCCATGGTGATAACGCGCTGGTAGCCGAGCCGGCGAGCCTCGCCGACGCCGGCATCGACGTCGAAGATCTCACGATCACCAAACGTACATGATCCACTGGAACGACCATGCCCCCGCAGGTCCATGACCAGCACTCCGGCATATTTTCGTAACCCGGCTGCCACATGCCGTAACGCTGGATGCGCCATCGAACAGGAGAAGCCATGAGCGATCACAACCGCCAGGTCCCGCGACTCTCCGTGCACAACCCCGCTTCTTTGATCATGGTTCGTGGCCAGAATCTCAGAATCAGCGGTAGGCAGTAGCCCGTAGACGGTAGGAGCCGAGTAGGACACTCCGCTATCCTCCCCACATACCGGCCTTCGTTTCATGCCCATGACGGTCGTGAGACGCCCAGGGCCGGGCATCGAGTTACTCACCGGGTCGACGCTGCCCCACCACACACCACCTGGAGGAGTCGTCTTGAGCGTCGTCCTTTTGCTCACCAACGCCCCCGGTCCCTCCGCCGAGTCGTTTCCGTCCCTTGGTCTGCTCACCCACACGGTACGGGTCGCCCCGCTGGAGGCGAGTGCTCTGTTGGACGCTCCGCCCGTGGACGTGATCGTGGTGGACGGACGTCGGGAACTCGTCATTGCTCGCGGCCTGTGCCGGCTGCTGCGCACGACCGGTCTCACGACGCCGCTGCTGGCGCTGGTGACCGAGGGCGGGCTGGCCGCGGTGTCCGCGGACTGGGGGGTTGACGACGTCGTCCTCGACTCCGCCGGTCCCGCGGAGGTCGAGGCCCGGTTGCGACTGGCCATCGGTCGGGTCGCTGCCGCCGGTGGCACGGCCGAGGCTGGTGTCATCCGGTCCGGCGACCTGTCGGTCGACGAGACCACCTACTCGGCCAAGCTGCGGGGCCGCCCCCTCGAGCTCACCTTCAAGGAGTTCGAGCTGCTCAAGTACCTGGCGCAGCACCCCGGCCGGGTCTTCACCCGGGCGCAGTTGCTCCAGGAGGTGTGGGGCTACGACTACTACGGCGGCACCCGGACCGTGGACGTCCACGTCCGCCGGCTGCGGGCGAAACTCGGCCCCGAGCACGAGGCGATGATCGGCACGGTGCGGCACGTCGGCTACAAGTTCGTGGCGCCGCCGATCGCGCCCCTGCCGGAGAACGCCTCCGGCCCGGCCGCCCGCGTCGACCGGGACGACGCCCGCACCCCCGAGCGGGTCTAGCAGCGACGGGCGGCGCCGATCGTCGAGCGACGCGTCCGGCCTGACGATGCCGGGTGGAAGATGTCCACGTCTCCCGCCCTGCATCGTCGAGTCGGAGCGACGGATCACGGGACAGCCGTGGCCGAGGGCCCCTACGGTCGTACGGTGACCGCCTCCCTGATCTGGCAGCCGACCCTCAGCGGCGCGGACGTGGACGACATCGCGAGCCTGCTCGCCGCCGCCGAGCGGGCGGACGGCACCGGTCCGGTGTCGGAGGACGTCCGGCTGACCCTGCGCCCCGACCAGCAGGTCGGGGCGGGGCGTCACCTGCTCGCCGTGGCCGCGCCCGGGGCCGAGGTCTCTGGCCCGCGGCGCGCGATCGTCGGCTACGCGCACCTCGGCGGCGCGCCCGACAGCCGCCAGGCCGAGGTCGTGGTCCATCCCGGGCATCGCCGCCAGGGGATCGGCCGCGCCCTGGCCACCGCGCTGACCGAGGCACTCGGCGACCCGCCGGCCCGGCTCGACGTGTGGGCGCACGGAGATCTCCCGCCCGCGGCGGCGCTGGCCGCGCGGCTCGGGTTCGCCCGCACCCGGGTGCTGTTCCAGCTTCGCCGGCCGCTGGGCGCGGGCGCGCCGCTGCCGGAGCCGCACCTGCCCGCCGGGGTCACCGTCCGCGCGTTCGTCCCCGGCCGCGACGACGAGGCCTGGTTGGCCGTCAACGCCGCCGCGTTCGCTGATCATCCCGAGCAGGGCCGCTGGACCCTCGACGACCTGGCCCTGCGGCGGGCCGAGCCGTGGTTCGACCCGCGCGGCTTCTTCGTCGCCGAACGCGACGGCCGGTTGGTCGGCTTCCACTGGACGAAGGTCCACGAGGTGGACGAGACGCCGCCGCCGGGCACGCGGCCCGGTCCGATCGGCGAGGTGTACGTGGTGGGGGTGCTGCCCGGCGCCGGCGGCGCCGGGCTCGGGCGTGCCCTGACCCTGATCGGCCTGCGCCACCTGCAGGCCGAGGGGCTCGCGGCGGTCCTGCTGTACGTGGACGAGGACAACGAACGAGCCGTGCGGATGTACACCGGCCTCGATTTCACCGTCCACACGCGCGACGTGTCCTACCACTGGCGCGGGGCGGCCACCGGCTGAGGNCGGTCATGCACCCCGGCGGGTCGCCAGACCGGACGCCGCGGCCGCGCCGCCGTGATCGACCTCGATGACCGAGGTCAGATTGGTGACGTGCAGCAGCCGGTAGGCGTCCTCGTTGAGGTTGCGCAACGCCAGCCGGCCGCCGGCGGAACGCTGCCGCTGGTGGGCGAACAGGATGACCGCCAGCCCCTGGGAGTCCAGGAAGCTCACCTGGGCCAGGTCGACGACGATGTCCCTGACTCCGGCGACGCGCGCGTCCAGCAGCGCCTCGCGCAGCGGGTCCAGGGAGGAGTAGTCAATATCACCGACCGGGTGCACGACGATGGCCTCACGGCCGATCACTTCGACGCGAACGCTTGGTTCCATGGCTCCGTTGACGACCGGACGGCATGGGCGCCACGGGAAGCCGGCCGGGCTGCTTCCCGCCACGCGCCGCGCCCCTGGCAAGCGCGACGATGGTCACCTACCCCCACCACACCACTCCCACACCCGCCCGATTCCCACCGGGAAGCAGTTTTCCTCACACCGAACCGACGCTGCCACCACCGGTACCGGTCCGTGACGCCGGCCGAGCCGACTCCGCCGCCCGCGGACTGCCCCACGGGCGCTCCCTCCCGTCTTCTCCCCGCCGCGCGGGATGGGATGACCAGTCGCCGGATGAGAGCGTTGACGCATGAACACCAACCCGCCCCGGACCCCTGGCGGCACCGATCACCCGAACGTCGTCACCTTCCTCAGCCAACTGGACGGCGCCGCCGTCTCCGTCGGGCCGCCTCCCGGCGCCCCGCCGACGCCGGAGGTGGTGCTGACCGCCCAGCGTCCCCACCGTGACCCGGCCGTCCTGCGGCTGGCGCCGGACGAGGCGGACCGGCTCGCGCGGCTGCTGTCCGCGGCCGCCGGCGCCGCAGCGCCGCCCCTCGCCCCCACCGACCGTTGCGGCGAGGACGGCGGCGGGCGGGCCGCCGTCCACTCGCACCACGTCGTCTGCGTCGCTGAGGGATCCGCGGCCGAGGAGCTGCGCCATGCGCTTGCGCTGCTGCCGGCGCGGGCACGGCTGGTCGACTTCACCTCGGACACCGACGTCGTCCTCGTGTTCGCCACGGACGACCCGCGCTGGCCCCCGCCCCGGTAGCGGCCGCGAGCCGGGTTCAGCCGCGCACCGCCTCGATCGCCGACACGACGGCCAGGAGCAGGAAGGCGCCCGCGGCGATCCGAGTGATCATCGCGATGGGCATCAGGCGAAGCAGCCCGCGTCCCCCGGCGATGGCCAGGCCGGCCACCGTCCACAGCGCCAGCACCGCCCCGATCCAGACCGCCACCGGCGCGTCGAACCGGGCGGCCAGGTTCGCCGTCGAGATCTGCGTCAGGTCGCCGAGCTCCGCGACGAAGACGACCCCGAAGGAGGTGGCCGCCACCCGCCAGAACGTCGTGGCCGCGACCGGCGCCGGGGATGCAGGCCGCTCGGCCGCGGCGCCGGCCCGATCCGGCTCGTCCTGGCCCGTACCGTCGTCCTGGCCCGTACCGTTGTCCTGGCCCGTACCGTCGCTCTCGCGGCCCTCGCGCAGCACGAGCACGGCTCCGGCGATGAAGAGCACCGCCGTGATCGTGTCGACGATCCGGTGCGGCAGCAGCGAGAAGGCGCTGCCGGCCGCCACGGCAACGGTGACGTGCACGACGAAGGCAACTGCGACCCCGGCCCAGACGTACAGCGGCCGGAAGCGGCTGCCCAGCACGAGGCTCGCGACCATCGTCTTGTCGGGTAGCTCGGCCAGGAAGATCACGCCGAAGGTGATGAGTGCTGCGGTGATGCTCAATGCCCGGGACCTCTCCGTGGAGCCGGGCCGGGAGCGGGGACGCGCCTTCGACCCGGCATGCCTGCCGTGTCGAAGGTCTCGCCCACTCGGCCGCGTGGGCCGGGCCCGGCCGCCGGGTGCCCGCGGACCGGCCCTGGATGGGTCGATCGGCGGACGCCAGTATGTCGACGACCGGACCGCTCGGACACCGCACCCGGCCGGCCCGGCGACGGACACGTCCGTCGTCCCAGGCCGTGCGCACCGGAGACGGGCCGCGCGGCAGGGCTACTCCCCTTCGGGGGAGACAGTACAGGCCGCGCGGACCGGCGGCATTCGCCTCGATCCGCCCTGACTGGCGCCCTGACGTGGAACGAGCCACAGGAACACGAAAGGACACCATCCATCGGTGGTGGCCTCCGTGAAAATCTCGGAAAGAAGCACTAACTTCACGTGGAGTGATGGACGACGCGGTTCCCCTCGCGTACTACTCCGGGGACGGTCCGGTGCCGGCGCCGACGACGCTCGCCCGCACGGCGACGGGACTACGCCCCGTGATCAACGCCACCGGGGTGATCCTGCACGGCGCGCTCGGCCGGGCCCCGCTGTCCGCGGCCGCGCGCGCCGCGGTGGATCTCGCCGCCGGCACCACCGATCTCGAGCTGGACCTGCGCACCGGCCGCCGCGACCGCCGGGGACGCACCGCCCTGGCCGCCCTCGCCGCCGCGGTGCCGGCGGCGGCGGGCGTGCACGTCGTCAACAACAACGCGGCGGGCCTCGCCCTCGCGGTGGCCGCGCTCGCCGGGCGGCGCGAGGTGGTGGTCAGCCGAGGGGAGCTCGTCGAGACGGCCGACGGTTTCCGGCTGCCGGAGCTGCTGGTCGCCGCCGGCGCGCGGATGCGCGAGGTCGGCACGACCAACCGCACCACGCTCGGCGACTACGCGGACGCCATCGGCCCCGACACCGGCCTGGTGCTGCGCGTGCACACGGCCAGCTACCAGGTGGTCGGGTTCACGGACAGCCCCGCCATCAGCGATCTGGCCGCCCTCTGCGCCGACTTCGAGGTGCCGCTCGTCGGCGACTGCGGCTCGGGCCTGCTTCATCCCGAACCGATGCTCGCCGAGCCCGACGTCTCGAGCTGGCTCGGCTGGGGGGTCGGCGTTGTCACGACCAGCGGCGACAAACTGCTCGGCGGCCCGCAGTGCGGTCTTCTCCTCGGCCGGGCCGACCTGATCGACCGGATGCGCCGCCATCCGATGTCGCGGGCGCTGCGCGCCGGCAAGCTCACCCTCGCCGCGCTGGAGGCGACCCTGCGCCATCCCGACTCGCCGGTCCGGCAGGCCCTGCGCGCCCGGCCGGAGCGTCTCGCCGCCCGCGCCGAGACGCTCGCGGCCTGGCTGCGCCGCGCCGGGATCGCGGCGTCCGCCGTCGCCAGCCGCGCGCTCATCGACGGCGGCACCGGCTCGGCGGCGGACACCAACACCTGCGGATGCCGGCGTGGGTACGCCACCGGAGTTGATCAGGCCGCCGGGCGAACGGCCTGCGGCGCGTGGGGGTTCGGGTGCGTCGGGGCCGAGCTGCCCAGTGCCGCCGTCGCACTGGACGCGATGATCGCGGCGCCGCTGCGCCATGGCGAACCGGCCGTCCTTGGGCGCGTCGAGCAGGGCTGCTGCCTGCTCGACCTGCGGACCGTGCCAGCGGAGCTCGATCCGGTGCTCGCCGCCGCCGTGCTCGCGGCGGCGACCGAGGCCGGCGCCGCCATCCTCACCGACGCCCCCACAGAGCCGCACAGCACGGCGGCGGCCGACACCGTCGTCACGGTCAGCGGGTCGGCGGTGGTGAGCGGGTCGGCAGTGGCAGGTGCGTCGGCGATGGTGAGCGGGTCGGCAGTGGCGGGCGCGTCGGCGATGGTGAGCGGGTCGGCAGTGGCGGGCGCGTCGGCGATGGTGAGCGGGTCGGCAGTGTTGGGCGGTGTCCCGGCGGTGGCGGGCAGCGCCGTCGCGGCGGCGGACATGGTGACCGTCGAGTCCATGGCGATCCCGCCCACCGCCGTGGCGGATCGGCGGGCGCCGTGAGCCGCATCCGGTTGCGCGACATCCCCGCCGTCGCCGACGCCGGGCGCCGGCTCGCCGGTGCGGCCGGTGGATCGGTCCTCCTCTGCTACGGGCTCGTCCACCTGCTGGTCTGGCCCGGCGCCCCGACCGGCACGCCGGCCGAGCGCTACGGCTGGGACGGGGAGACGGAGCTGCTCGGGTGGCTGCCTGTCTGGGCAATCTGGACGGTCGGCGGGGTTCTGCTGGCCGCCGCCGTGCTGGGCCACGCCGTCGGCGGGGCCGGGCTCGCCGGACTGCCCGTCGCGCGCCGGTACCGGCTGGCCGCGACCGGGACGGGAGCGGCCGGTTCCCTCGCGCTGTTCGCGGTGGCCTGGCCCGGCCTGGAGCCCACGCCCACCGAGTTCAGCGCCGGTCCGATTGTCAGCGGGCTGCTGCTGGCGAGTGTCGTCGCGACGGCGTGGGCCCGGCGCCACCCGCCGCCGGCCGGCGCCCGTCCACCCGACCGAAGCCGCCCGGCACCCGGGCGGTAGGACGGGCGGCTCAGCCGAGGGCGTGCAGCTCCCGGGCCAGGTTGAGGCGGGCCGGCGGCTCCCAGTTCCGCCGCGCCCACGCGGTCGCGTAGAGCGGACCGTCCAGCAGGCCGCGCAGAAGGGGCGCCCGTCCCTCGCGCCAGGCGCGTTCGTCGACCCAGCCGTATTCCCGGCGGACCCGACGCACGTAGCGGTCGTAGGCGGCCGGTGGTCGCGCCAGGACCCGCAGGTCGGCGTCGTTGACGAGGGCCTCGTCGTCGTGGGTCGAGCGGTGCGAGGCCGTGGCGAGGACCAGCCGGGCGACCGCCGTCCCGATCCCCCCGGGGCAGCCCAGCCGCGCGAGCACGTCGATCGCCAGCTCCGCGGACCGCTGCTCGTTGTCCGCCAGCCGCGGTTCGTGGACGGCGTCGTGGAAGTACACGGCGAGCACGCAGACGTGCGCGGCACGCTCCGCGGGCGGCCGGCGCTCGGCGGCGAGCAGCACCCGCAGCGCGGCGGACATCTCCGCGACGTGCCGCAGGGTGTGGTAGTGCCGACCCGGCTCCTGGTAGCGCCGAGCCAGGTCGACGAAGGCCGCGACCCGCTCACCCACGTCGGCGCGGGAGCCCGCGGTGACCAGCGCGTCGTCGAAGACCCTGGCCAGCGGTGATCGAGGGACGGCCGCGGCGGCCTCGCCGACGTGGCTCATGGTCCCGCCCATATCCACACGCCCTCTCACCTCCGCGAACCCCTCACGTCCGCACGCTCCCGCACACCCGCACGCCCACACATCTCACACGCTTGCGTGCCCCCTCTCGGACCATCGCGTCGTCGCCGGCAGGCGCGCCACCGGCGGGGGACCACGACGACGATCGTGCTCCCGGCACGCGTCTCCGGCCGGACGAATGCCTCCACCTGATACCAGAATGGTTCTTCCCTACCGGTCACCGCCCCCTGCCCCTGGCACCCCGCCCGGGCCAAGCTCCTCCTGCGGCCGGGACCGTGCCCGCCGGACGAGCGCATGACCCGTCCGGGCCATCCGGCATTTGCCTAGATCGAACAGGCGTGCGAATGTTGGGCCGTGGCAGTGCAGATCGTGATTGACGGGCAGCCCTATCTCCTGCCGCCGGGTACCGATCCGGACGAACTGCGCAGGCGGGTCGCCCAGGCGGTCTTCCGCTGCGAGGTCGAGCAGCTCCACCTCGCGGACGGCCGGACGATGCTGGTCAACTGGCGGTCGGTCCGACTCATCGAGGTCCGCTCGGACGCGGAGCCGCAGCCCCACCCGGAGGGCCGCGAGAACGACGCGGGGCACGAGCGTCGGCCGGTTGGCGACCGCTAGCAAGATCCGATCATCCGTGTTCGGCCGGTGCGCGCACCGGCATTACCTCAACAATGGTTGGGAAACACGTGGTTCACGATGCGACCCGGCGTCGACGCGACCGGGGGCCGTCCGCAGGTCACCAGCCGCCGACACCCCAAGTCGCCCGTCGGACCATTCCCCCCAAGTAGGTAGTTTCCGACATATGGGTAAAAGCTCAGATTAAGGATGGTCGCTTACGCATTGGCGTTGATGTTCCGTTTACTACAACCATGATCCGTCGAGCTGGTTAGGTGTTATTTGTGCACCGGTTGCGATGATTGTGATCATTGCGAGAGGACAGACGCAGCCGGCCCACTTCGTGTAGCGGCGTACAGGGAGTCTCGTAATGAGCGGGTACGACTATTCGGTTGCCATCCTCGGTAGCGGCATCGCCGGCTCGACACTGGCCAACATCCTCGCCCGGCACGGTCACAGTGTGGTCCTCGTCGACAGCGGCACCCACCCACGGTTCGCGCTCGGCGAGTCGACGATCGGAGAGACGACCTACCTGCTGAAGCTGCTCGCCGAGCGGTTCGACGTACCTGAACTCGGCCACGTGAGCAGCTTCGAGGGGGTGCGCTCGCACGTCACGTCAGCCTGCGGCGTCAAGCGCAACTTCGGCTTCGTGTACCACCGGGACGGGCAGGTACAGAACCCCGAGGAGGTCACCCAGTGCAGCGTCTCGGAGTTCCCGAACGGCCCCGAAATGCACATGCACCGTCAGGACATCGACTCCTACCTCTTCTACTCCGCGGTCCGCTACGGAGCGGACCCGCGCCAGCGGACCATGGTGGAGCGCGTCGAGTTCACCGCCGACGCGGCGACGCTCACGACGAGGTCCGGCGAGACGCTGCGGGTCCGGTACGTCGTGGACGCCTCGGGCCGCAACTCGGTGCTCGCGAACCAGTTCGCCCTGCGTGAGGAGCCCTGCCGGTTCCGGACGAACTCCCGGACGCTGTTCACCCACATGGTCGGCGTCACCCCGTTCGACGACGTGACGACCCCCAGCGGTCAGCCGTCGCTGTGGCACCAGGGCACCCTGCACCACATCTTCGACGGCGGCTGGCTATGGGTCATCCCGTTCGACAACCACCGCAGGGCCACCAACCCGCTGTGCAGCGTCGGGCTCAACCTGGACGCCGGCCGCTTCCCGAAGGAGCCGGGGCGCACCGCCGAGCAGGAGTGGGCCGCCTACCTCGACCGCTTCCCCAGCGTGGCCCGCCAGTTCGCCGACGCCCGGCCCGCCTGGGACTGGGTCTCCACCGGACGCACCCAGTACTCCAGCACCCGCACGGTCGGCGACCGCTGGGCGATGATGAGCCACGCCGCCGGGGCCATCGACGCGCTGTTCTCCCGGGGCATGGCCAACACCATGCAGGTGATCTACGCCTTCACCCCGACCCTGCTGGCCGCGCTCGCCGACGACGACTTCTCCGCCGAGCGGTTCGGCCACATCGACACGCTCAACCAGACGATCCTCGACGTCAACGACAAGCTCGTGCACGGCTCGTACGTCTCGTTCCGGGACTTCGACCTGTGGCGGGCCTGGTCGAAGGTGTGGTTCCTCGGCTGGAACATGGGCATCGCGCGGATCGTCGGGACCTACTTCGGCTATCTCGAGAAGGGTGACCGGGCTCTGTTCGACCGGCTGCTCGACGCCCCGCACCTGGGCACCTTCTGCCCGGACCTGCCGGAATTCCAGCCGTTCTTCGACTCCCTGAGCGCGGTGATGGTCGACGTGGAGGCCGGCCGGCTGGCCCCGGCGGCCGCCGTCGAGCGTCTCGCCGGCCTGCTCGGCGGGGCCGACTTCCTGCCCGCGCCGCTGCGGCTCGGCGATGTGCTGCGACGCTGGCACGACGGCTCCTTCGAGGCCCAGCGCCGGATGTACGAGTGGGGTCGGACCGACTCCCCGACGCCGCTGCGGCGCTGGTACGACTACGACCTCGACGAGCTGCTGACCCGCACGGGCGGAACGCCGCAACCGGCCGTCTTCTGACACCGCTCGGGCCCGGGCGGGCTGGCGTACCGCATTCTGTCACCGGTACTGTTGCGAAAATCAGCGCCCGCCCGACCCGCTGGCCGTGGCGGCCGGACAAGGAGCGTACTTGTGGCCACCCCGACTGTGGGCAACCCGGCGCCCGACCTCAGCCTGCCCGGACTCGTCCTGGCGGACGGCGAGCGGCGCGACGGCGAGTACGCCCTGTCCGCCGAGCGGGGGCATCCCGTGGTGCTGGCCTTCTACCCCGGCGACAACACGCCGGTGTGCACCAGGCAGATGTGCTCGTACTCGGCGGGTCTGGAGATCTTCGCGGAGCTCGGCGTGCTCGTCTGGGGCATCAGCCCGCAGGACCTGGACAGTCACGAGGGCTTCGCCCGCCAGCACAGCCTGGGCTTTCCCCTGCTCGCCGACACCGCGCGCACGGCGGTGAAGGCGTACGGGATCGCCGTGCCCGGGCTCGGACTGCGCCGCTCGGTCTTCCTCGTCGACGCGGACGGGGTGCTGCGCTGGAAGCAGGTCGGCCTGCTCGGAGTCACCTACTCCGACGTCGACACCATCACCGAACAGGTCAGAAAGCTCTAACAGATCAGGAAGCTCTAACAGATCAGGAAGCTCGAAGGAAGCTTGGACGAGCCGGGCGGCGCGGTCCCGCCCACACCGACAGTCGGGCGGTCCCGCTCGCCCTCCGGCCGCCGGCGACGTTACGTTTGGGGATAAACACGCTGGCGGCGCGAGCCGTCCGGCGCCCAGCGGCCAGCGCCCGGCGGCCAGCGGCCAGCCGACGAAGCGCCGCCCGACGGAAGGTTGCCCACCATGGGACTGCCCCTCAAGGCACGTGACGTTCCCGGCCGCGCCGCGGCCGGCGCGTTCATCCTGCATTCGGGTCTGGGCAAGTGGAAGGCCGACCGGGCCACCGCCGAGGGGCTGCACGGCATGGCGGCGAACACCTACCCGTTCCTGGCGAAGCTCGACCCGGTGACCTTCACGAAGGTGCTCGCCGGCGCCGAGATCGCACTCGGTACGGCGCTCGTCGCCCCGGTCGTCCCGACCGCGCTCGCCGGGCTCGGCCTGTCCGCCTTCTCCGGTGGGCTGCTCGGGCTCTACGCCCGCACCCAGGGCCTGCGCGAGGAGGGCACGATCTGGCCGACGCAGCAGGGGCTGCCCATCGCCAAGGACGTCTGGCTGCTCGGCATCGGGCTGGGCTTCGTCGTCCAGGGTCTGGGTGCCCGCCGGAGCCGGACCTCCGACTAGCCCATGCCGCCGCCGGCCGGCCCGGGTCGTTGGCCGGCCCGGGTCATCGGCCGGCCCGGGTCATCGGCCGGCCCGGGTCATCGGCCAGTTCATGGTCGCCAACCAGCCGAGGGTCCATCGACCGGCCAGGGTCAGCCGGCCGTCCAGGGGGGCTCGGGCGCGGGGATCCGTTGGGCAGTGGTCGTCACGGTGCCGAACCGGTCCGCGCCGGCCTGCCAGTCGGCGCGGGCGGCGTCGATCTCGACCCGGGACCGGGCGACGAAGTTCCACCACATGACCAGCCGGTCGGCGAACGGCTCCCCGCCGAGCAACAGCGCGCGAGCGCCCTCGCCGACGCGCAGCGGCAGCTCGTCGTGCCCGACGCCCAGATAGCCCAGCCGGCCGGGGCGCAGGACCTGCGTGCCGACCTGCACCGACCCGGCCAGGACGACCAGCCCGTGCTCGAAGTCGCGCCGCAGCGGCAGGACGGCACCGCCGGCCCGCAGCGCGAGGTCGGCACCGACGAGCGGGGTGTCGGTGCGCGCCGGGGAGACGTTGCCGTCGAGCTCGCCGAGCAGCACCGTCGCCTCGGCCGCCCCGAACCGGGCGACGGGCAGATCGGCGTGGTGGGCGAAGGCGGGCGGACCGTGCCGGGTGTGCTCGGGCTGCGCCACCCATAGCTGCACGCCGTGCAGTTCACCCCGGTAATCCTCGGATTCCTCCGCGTGGGTGACCCCGTGCCCGGCGCTCATCAGGTTGAGCTCGCCGGAACGCAGGACCTGCTCGGAGCCGAGGCTGTCCCGATGCACCTGGCGGCCGCTCAGCAGCCAGGTGACGGTGGCCAGCCCGATGTGCGGATGCGGGCCGACGGCCACCGGGTTCGACGCGGAGATCGTCATCGGACCCAGGTGGTCGACGAAGCACCAGGCGCCGATCGTCCGCCGGACCCGGCGAGGCAGCACCCGCCGCACCGGGATGCCGCCCACGTCGGCGGTCCGCCCTTCGACGACCGCCAGCTCCGGCCCGGCTGCCGAGTCCCGGTCCGCTCCCGATGGCGCTCCCGACAGCGGCGACGGTGGGAGGCTCGGCACCGGCGGTTCCGCTGGCACGGGGGCGACGTCGACAGGCAGGACGGGTCCACTCATCCCTCAACGGTACGACAATCGTTGCATACGCAACAAACCGTCGCCTACGCGCCCTCGTCCCGGTGGACAGTCTCCGGGAGGAAGGCCGGCAGGCACACCGAGATGTAGTCCGCGCCGTCCGCGCCGCGCGTGCTGTAACGAACCCATTCCCCGGCGGCGGTGTGCACCGCCTGACCTGCCGCGACCTCGATGATCCCGTCGGCGTGCTCCACCGTTACCGAGCCGCGCAGAACGATCGTGTATTCGTCGAACTCCGGCCGCTGACCCGGCTCGGCCCAGCCGCCCGGACTCGACATGTGCGCGATGCTCAGGCTCCGCGTACCGGTGTTCACCCCGCCCACGTACTCGCGAATGATCTTTGGAAGATTCCCGGCGGCCTCGACGACGGTCGGGGACTCGATGAAGGTCGGCATGGGATGCATCATCGTGCCTGGCTGCCGGCCGAGGCGGCAGTGCCGCGGGACGACGGTGGCGCGGGACGACGGTGGAACGCGGGTCGCGACGGGCGACGGTACGATCCGGTCGCGCTCCCCCGATACCGGCGGGACGTGGGAGGGGCGTCGTGACAACCGAATCGGTCTTTCACCCCCAGGCCTGGATGCAGGCCGGGGTCATTCCCGCACGTCACGGCGCCATGGATCCCCCGCCGGCCGGTGCGCGGTTCACCGGTGTCGGCGCCGTCGAGGCGGTGCTGGCCGGGCTGACGTTCCACCACTTCGCCGTCGTGGTGGCGGACCTGGAGCTCGCCCGCGAGCTCTACACCGTCTCGCTCGGCATCGACTCCTGGCACACCCGGGCGCTGTCCGGGGCCGCCGTGCACCGCGGCCGGCCCGTCGCGCTCGACGGCGCCCGCGTCGCGATCGGGCGGCTCGGCGCCGGCCTGGTCGAGCTGATCGCACCCGGCCGCCAGCCGTGGGCGGCGCGGGAGATCCTCGACCGGCGCGGCGAGGGCATCTTCGCCATCGGCTACCTGGTCGACGACGTGGCGGCCCAGCTTCGTGTCTCGGTCTCCGCCGGGGCCAGGGTCGAGCAGGTCAGACCGGATGCGCGGCATCCGGTCGAGGCTTACCTGGACGCCGGCTCCGGCCTGCTGGTCGACCTGGTCCAAAGCGGCTCATCCTGGCCCGCCTGACCGGCCGGCACGCTGTGGCGCGATCACGGTGGACTTGTGTCGGCGACCCGTTGAATGTCATCATCGGTTCAGAGGCCGCCCGGCACCCCCCGAGCTGGGCGGCCTCACCTATGCCATCGAGGCGCCGCCGGGCGGGGGCCCGCCGGGCACAGAAAATTCCGCAGGTACGTACCGTCGATGGATCCCGCGAAAAGCACCCCGACGGTCGGCCGGCGAGCCGCATCGCATTCCCGAACGCGCATTGGGCGCCGGGAAAGAACCATCCGCCGGTCAGGATGACCCCGGCCGACGAAAAGACTCCGCCGGTCGGTTACCGACCGCCAATCCCGTTACAGACCGCCGGTCGGTTACCGACTGCCGCCCCCGTGAGAGCCAGCCGCCCCCGTGAAGACAGCCGACGAGGAGGTCCGCCCGCCGGACCCGGGCCGACACCCGCTCCGCGGCGTCCCGGTCGCGGTCAGGTGGTGACGACGACGATCGTGAGGATCAGCCCGACCAGGGTCGTCGCGAGCGCGACGAAGGTCGCAATCTTGCCTCGCCCGCTGCCTTTTCGCCAGGCCATCGCCCCACAGCCGATCGCGATCAGCCCGGCGAGCGGGAAGAACAGCCCGAGCGCGGCGAAGGTGAACGCGAGGATCCACAACGCGCGAGCGCCGGGCAGCTCCGCCTCCTCCGGCGCCGCCGACGCGCCGTATTCCCCCTGGGCCCGGCCATTGTCCGGGTACGGAACATGTGGGGTGCCCTCGGGACCAGAGGAAATGGTCCCGGCCTGTTCCGGCCCCTCCGGCGCCGGCGTGGAGTGCCCTTGACCATCCCCGACCGGCGCTGCAGTCCACCCGCCCGGCGCCGTGCCCGGCGCGCCGGCGGGCGTTCCCGCGGGAACCGATCCGGAATCGGCGCTGGTCACAGGGGTCGGCTTGGTCATCACGGACTCCTCGTTTACGAACTATCCGGGTTTCTCGACGGATCTGCGGTCGGAGAACCGGCCCGTGGCCACAGAGCCTGACGCAGAATTCCGCCGGTGTCCCAGATCTTCGCGAAAGGCGCGCCGCGCGGAGGCATCGGCCACCCGAAAGCGCCACTGACCGTGACATAGGTCGCTACCGCCCGCAGCCATCGGTGAATCCGGCTAACGGCCCCGCTCNGCCAGGTTCTCCTCGACGAAACGCTCCATACCCGCAACGAAGGCGCGGGCATCCTCGGCCGGCCAGGCATCGAGCCTGCGCTGGAACGCGCCCGCCAGCCGGCCACGCAGCCGCTCGATGGCAGCGTGCCCCTCGTCGGTCAGGGTGAGCCGGGTGGCGCGGGCGTCGTCGGGATCGGCCGAGCGACGCAGCAGCCCGAGCGCCTCGAGCCGGTCGCTGTGCCGGCTCACCACCGACCGGTCGATGCCGATCTCCGTGCTGAGCTTGCGCGCCGTCGTGGGGCCCGTCCGCGCCAGACCGTTGAGCACGGGATAGGTCGCCTCGTCCAGGTTCACATCGCCCGCGGCCAGCAGGTCTCCGAACAGCCGCATCCGGGTCGGCCGCGCGAGCAGCATCCCCAGCGCGGCGGCAAGCCTGGCGCCGTCCTCTGATCTCACCGCTCGACCTTACTCTGCGTGCACGGTGCACGAGCCGGCCGGCATGTGGCGGACACCGAGTCCCGGCCGGGCCCCGCCGCGTCGACCAAAACACAACGGGATCTTCGGGTCGGGTGCCCCGGGTGGGGCCTCCGGACCGCACTTCGGCAGACTGGGACACAGGCGCCGCGGCGGACCATCGGGGAGCACGGCGGACAGCCACGACACCTCGCGGATCCGGAGACGAAACGTGACGGGCATGCTTGCAACCCTGCCGATCAGCCCGATCAAACAGGTCGCCGCCGACCACCGGCGCATCCCGGTGGAACTCGGCCCGCGCAGCTACCCGGTCGACATCGGCGCCGGCGTCCGCCGGACCCTGCCCGACGTCGTGGCCCGTGTCGGAGCGAGGCGGGCCGTCATCGTGTCCGCCCGTCCCCTCGACGCCGTGCCCGACCCGGGCGTACCGGCGCTGCGGCTGCCCGCCCGCGACGGCGAGGCGGACAAGACGCTCGCCAACGTCGAGGCACTGTGCAGCCGGTTCGCGGACTTCGGGCTGACCCGGTCGGACGTCGTCATCTCCTGCGGCGGTGGGACGACCACCGACGTCGTGGGGCTCGCCGCCGCGCTCTACCACCGCGGCGTCGCCGTCGTGCACCTGCCGACCTCGCTGCTCGCCCAGGTCGACGCGAGCGTCGGCGGGAAGACCGCGGTGAACCTGCCCGCCGGCAAGAACCTGGTCGGCGCCTACTGGCAGCCCAGCGCCGTCCTCTGCGACACCGACTACCTGACGACCCTGCCCCGCCGGGAATGGATCAACGGCTACGGCGAGATCGCGCGAGCCCACTTCATCGGGGCACCCGGGCTGCTCGGCCGGCCGGTCGCCGAGCAGATCGCGGCCAGCGTGGCACTCAAGGCCGGGGTCGTCGCCCGCGACGAGCGGGACTCGCACCTGCGCCACATCCTCAACTACGGGCACACCCTCGGGCACGCCCTGGAACGCGCCACCGACTACGCGCTCCGCCACGGCGAGGCCGTCGCCGTCGGCACCGTGTTCGCCGGCCGGCTCGCCGGGGCGCTCGGCCGGATCGGGCCGGAGCGGGTTCGCGAACACCTCGACGTCGTGCAGGGCTACGGTCTGCCCGCCGCCCTGCCCGCCGGGGTGGAGCCCGCCGAGCTCGTCGCCGTGATGCGGCTGGACAAGAAGTCGACGAACGCCGGGCTGACCTTCGTCCTCGACGGCGCGGACGGCCCGGAACTCGTGCCCGACGTCGACGAGGAGCTG
The DNA here is from genome assembly GCF_001414035.1 of Frankia sp. ACN1ag. Lineage (NCBI taxonomy): Bacteria > Bacillati > Actinomycetota > Actinomycetes > Frankiales > Frankiaceae > Frankia > Frankia sp. ACN1ag. The sequence goes on from NZ_LJPA01000004.1 coordinate 265,783, forward strand.
GTGCTGGCGGCGCTCGCCGCGATGCCCCGCGAGGATCCGGCGTGACGACCCCGACGATCACGACCCCGACGTCGCTGCCGGTGAGCGGCACCACCCGGCTGTACGCCGTCATCGGCGACCCGGTCGCCCAGGTGCAGGCGCCGGCGCTGCTCAACCCGCTGTTCGCCCGGCTCGCGATCGACGCCGTCCTCGTCCCGGTGCACGCTCGACCGGCGGACTTCGCCACCGTCCTGCGCGGGCTCGCGGCCACCGGGAACCTCGACGGCGTTCTCGTCACGATCCCGCACAAGGTCGCCGCCTGCACCCTGGCCACCGAGCACAGCCCCGCCGCGCGGATCAGCGGCAGCGCCAACGTGCTGCGCCGGCTGCCCGGCGGCGGCTGGCTGGCCGACAACTTCGACGGGGCCGGATTCGTCCGCGGGCTGACCGCCGCCGGTCATCCCGTGCGCGGCACGCGGGTCGCGCTCATGGGCGCCGGCGGGGCCGGCAGCGCCATCGCGGTCGCGCTGCTCGACGCCGGCTGTGGGCTGCTGTCGCTCTACGACCCGGACCGGGCGAAGTGCGCGGACCTGCTCGCCAGACTGGACGAGCGCTGGCCGGGTCGGGCCGTCGCCGGGCCCGAACCGGCGCTGCGCGACGCGGACCTTGCGGTGAACGCCACCCCGCTCGGTCTGCGCCCCGGCGACCCGCTGCCCTTCCCGCCCGACGCACTGCCGGCGGGGTGCGTCGTCGCCGACATCATCATGAAGCCGCCGCGGACCCGGCTGCTGGACGCGGCCGGGGCCCTCGGGCTGCCGACCCATCCGGGCATCCACATGCTCGCCCATCAGCTCGACCTGTACCGGTCATTCTTCCAACTCGGCCCGGCGGACCGCACCTGACGGACCCGGGAGGCTCCGCATGCACACCCTCGCCCCGCCGGTGACATCCGGCGTTCTGGGCATCGACATCGGCGGGACCAAGGTCGCGCTGCGCATCGAACCGGCCCGCACCCCCACCCCCACCACCCCCATCACCGCCGCGGGCTCGGTCCAGGTCGGCGTCCCCGGCGGCGTCGACGCTCCCGACGGCACGCGCTCGCCGGTCGAGGCGACGTTTCGCTGGGCGCCGTCGGCGAGTGCCACGCGGGACCTCGACGATCTCGCCACCCACGTCGCCGCCCTGCGGGTGAGGTGGGCCGGGTCGGTGGCTGCGGTCGGAGTCGCGATGCCCGCGACTCTCGACGCTGCCGGCCGGGTGACGACCTGGCCGGGCCGGCCGAGCTGGACGGGACTGGCACTGGCCGACGCGCTGCGGGACCTCGTGCCGGGAGCGATCGTCGCCTGCGCGGACGACGGCGACCTCGCCGCGCTCGCGGAGGCGCACGCGGTCGGCTGCCCGGACCTGGTGTACCTGGGCCTCGGCACGGGCGTCGGCGGCGGGATCGTGCTGGACGGCCAGCCCTGCCCGCGGCTCGGCCGCGGCTCGGCCGAGATCGGGCATCTGGTGATCTCCGCGGGGGGCCCGCCGTGCACCTGCGGGCGGCAGGGCTGCGTGCAGGCCACGGCCAGCGGCCCCGCCACCCTGCGCCGAGCGGCCCGTTACCGCGACGGCGAGGTCGGCGTACCCGGAGACGGCCTGGGCGGGGACGGCCTGGGCGGTGTCAGCGGGGACGGCGGTGTCAGCGGGGACGGCGGTGTCAGCGGGGACGGCGGTGTCAGCGGGGACGGCGGATCGGCGGCCCGCGCGGAGGTGACCTTCGCCGAGCTACGCGCGGCCTGGCTCGCGGGGACCGGCTGGGCGGTACGGGCGGTGCGGGAAAGCGCGCAGGCGGCCGCCGTGGCCGTGGTCGGGCTGACCGAGCTGCTCCATCCGACGATGGCGGTGGTCGGCGGCGGTTTCGCCGATGGACTGCCCGGGTTCGCCCAGGCCGTCGACGAGCGGGCCCGCGAGCTCGGCCGCCCGGGTCATCCGCCCGCGCCGGTGCGGGCCGCGACGCTCGGCGGCCTGTCGTCCCTGTCGGGCGCGATCCTGCTGGCACGCCGGGCGTCCTGACCGGACCCGCCGGTCCGCGGGTTCAGTCGCGCGCGAGCAGACTCCCGACCCCGTGGGCCGCGGTCACCATCGTCGGCGGTTCGGCCGGCAGATCCCCGCCGGCGCCGGCGTCTCCGAGCAGCGCCAGCAGCTCTGCGGGACGGTGCAGCACGGCGTCCGGGCGGGCCGCGAGCAGCTCGACGCCGTCCGTCTCGCCCCACAGCGCGGCGACCGCCATGACGCCGGCGGCGCGGGCGCTGTCGATGTCCGCGACCGCGTCACCGAGCATCATCGCGTCGTCCGGCGCCGCTCCCAGCAGGTCGAGCGCGCGCAGCACGATGTCCGGGGCGGGTTTCGGCCGCGGGATCTCGTCGGAGCCGATGACGTGGTCGAACAACGACAGCACGCCGAGCTCTCCGAGCAGGTGGCGGGCCCGCGGGCCGGACTTCCCCGTGGCGACCGCCAGCCCATGGCCACGGGCGCGCAGCCGGCGCAGCATCTCCTCCACGCCGTCGAAGAGAACCACCTCATGGGCGAGCCGATAGCTCTCCCGCACGAACGGCTCCTCCATCGCCAGCGGCAGGTTCATGATCCGCATGATGTCCGGGAAGTAGCGGCCGAGGTGGCGGTTGTACTCCTCGAACGGCGGCTCGCCGGGACCGACGACCTCCGCGTAGGCGATCGTGAACGCCTGGCGCATCACGCCGAAGCTGTCGACGAGCACGCCGTCAAGATCGAAAATCACTGTCTGCCGGTGCGCGCAGCCGGCCATCGGCCGGCCCCTCGGTTCCGTTCCCACATGCCCCCCCGGGCTCGACGACGAGAACAACGGTGCTTCAGATGCGGGACATCATGAGCCCGCGCGGACGAGCTGCGGCGTCGGGCGGTGCGAGCGCGCCGAATCGTAGAGGCGCTCGATGGCCGCGATCGTCGGGCGGACCTCGGCGATCGCCCGCCCCCGGGAGGCCGGGTCAGCCAGCATCGCCGGCAGTTCGTCGAGCTGGCGGCGGTACTCGGTCCCGATCGGCTCGTCGGGCAGCGGCACCGCGGTCGTCTGCCCGGCCCGGGTCAGGGACAGGACCGAACGATCCTGCCGGTTCGGCCCGAAGCCGAAGGTGCAGCGCAGCGAGGCGGTGCCGGCGGCCCCCTCGACGTTGATCGCGGTGAGGTCGCGGGCCTCGTGCGAGGCCCAGCTCGCCCGCAACGACACCGAGGTCCCGTTCTCGGTCACCAGGAATCCGCGCGCCGTGTCCTCGACGTCCCCGCCCCCGCCCCCGGGGGAAGCCGCCTGCTCGCCGTGCCGCCAGGACGCCGCCCACGCACCGTCGCTGACGAAGTCGTCGGACGTCGTCCCGACCACCTGGTGGAACTCGACGCTGCCGAGCAGGGGGGTGAGGGTGTCCAGCAGATGCCAGCCGAGGTCGACCAGCGCGCCACCGCCGGACTGCTCCCGGCGGGTGAACCAGCCGCCCGCGTCGGGGATGCCGCGGGCGCGGATCCAGGCGAGGTCGACGTGGCGGATCGCGCCGAGCTCAGTGGCAACCTCGTAGAGCCGGCTGACGTCGGCTCGGTACCGTGCGGCGCTACCGGCCAGCAAGGTGACGTCGCCGGCCCGTTCGGCCGCGGCGAGCCGATCCGCCTCCGCCGAGCTCAGGCAGACCGGCTTCTCCAGGAAGACCGGGATGCCGGCGGTCAGCAGCCGCTCGGCGATGTCGGCGTGCCGATGGTTGGGCACCGCCACGACGGCGAGGTCGAACCGGGTCGGGCCGAGCTCGGCGACGTCGGCCAGCAGCTCCAGGTCCGGGTGCGCGGCGGCCGCCGTGGCGCGGGCGGCGGGATCGGGATCGACCGCCGCAGCCACCGCGAACCGGGGGTGCTCGCGCAGCCGGGGCAGCCAGATGGACCGGCCGGCCCAGCCCAACCCGACGACGGCGACCCGCACCGGCGCCGCCGCCGTCACTGCGCCGCCAGGGTGTCGGCCACGACCGCCGCAACCTCGTGCATCTGCTCCTCGGTGCCCAGCAGTGTCCGGTGATGCAGCCAGACGCCGTCCGCGCTCAGCGCCTCGGTGTTGGGGCACCGCCGCGCGATGTCGTCGATGGATTCCGCCGGAGCGCCGGTCTCCCAGAACCCGTTGGAGCGGTAGATCGCCCGGAAGGCGGCGAAGGCGGGCAGGCCCCGCTCGACGAGCGCATCCACGAAAGCGTTGCGCCGCTGCTCGCTGAATCCGGGAAGGCGGAACATCGCCATGTAGTGCGGATTCCGGTCACAGCGTTCGTCGCGGGTCTGCGGCACGACGCCGGGAATGGCCGCGAGGGCGTCGGCGAGCACCGGCCACCGCTGCTCGCGGGTGTCGATCTGGCCGGCCAGGCGGCCGAGCTGGGCGCGCAGGACCGAGGCGGAGAACTCGTTGAGCCGGAAGTTCGACCCGGAGGTCTGGTGGAAGTACCGGCGATCGGTGCGGGNCCGTCCGCAGCTATGCCGCAGAAACGCGATCTCGTGCAGTTCCGAATCCGGGAAGGTGACGGCGCCACCCTCGCCCGCGGTCATCAGCTTGCCGTTCTGGAAGCTGAACGCCGCCACCGAGCCGAGCTCACCGACCTTTCGCCCCTGCCACTGGGCGCCGTGCGCATGGGCGGCGTCCTGGATCAGCGGGACGCCGGTGTCAGCGGACAGCTTCGCCAGGGCGTCCATGTCAGAAACCTGACCGGCCATGTGCACCGGCATGATCGCCTTGGTGCGGGGAGTGACCGCGGCCGCCGCCGCCGCCGGATCGATGCAGTAGGTATCCAGGTCGACGTCGACCGGCACGGCGACCGCGCCGAGACGCTGCGCGGCCTGGGATGAGGAGATGAACGTGAACGCCGGAACGATGACCTCGGTTCCCGGGCCCACGCCCAGCACCTGGAGGGCGAGCTCGAGGGCGTGGGTGCCATTCGTGACGGCGAGCGCATAGTCGGCGCCGTGATAGTCGGCGAATTCCCGCTCGAAGCTGTCGACCTCGCTGCCGCCCATGCGCCACCACTGACCCTGCTCCAAGGCTCGGATCAGTCCGGAGCGCTCCTCGTCGGAGTACTGCGGCCAGGCCGGCAACTCCGGTGCGCGTCGCACTACACCGCTCATGGTCCCCACCCTTTTCTTACGTGACGATAAGGTTCGCGCAAGGATCTCGGCCCGGCTACGGTTCATTACCGTTAGCTGCCCGAAGAATCTACGCGAGAGGTGCGCGACGGACGGTACTCCAACGCCCCCGACTCGCCTGTCGTCCCCCAGACGGGACTACAGGTTGACCAACGGGAGAGCAATCGACACGCCACGGCGGCACTACCATCGCGCCCAATCGTGTCGCATATGGGCCGATATAGTCCGATCGATGACCGCGCCATAGCTGCGATATCGTCCACTGGACGCCGGCCGACCAGGCCGGTCGGCACCGGTGTCGGCACGAGTGATGAGGTCTGGTGAGCACGCTTCTTCTGGTGAACGGCCCGAACCTGGGCATACTCGGTCGGCGGCAGCCGGAGGTGTACGGCACGGCCACTCTGGCCGACATTGAATCCGCCGTCACCGCCCGGATCGCTGATCGCGGCTGGAAACTGGTCTCCGTCCAAAGGGAATCCGAGGGCGAACTGATCCACGCGATTCAGGATAACTACGACTCGGTCGGCGCAATCGTCAACCCCGGGGCGCTCATGATGTACGGCTGGAGCCTGCGGGACGCACTCGCGAACTACCCGAATCCGTGGATCGAGGTGCATCTGTCGAATGTCTGGGCGCGGGAGTCCTTCCGGCACGAGTCGATTCTGTCAGCGTTGGCCCGCGGGGTGATCGTCGGCCTCGGCCCGCTGGGCTACGAGCTCGCCGCCCAGGCACTGCTCGACCTGGTGCCCTCCTCGTCCGACTGATCCGGCTCAGCCGACCGGGCGGCCCGCCGCTGCGGCCCGCCGCTGCGGCCCGCCGCCGCGGTCCGCGAACCGATCCTCGGCCAGTCCTGGCCGCGGTACCGCCCGCTGTCACGAACCACCCTCGCCGTCAGTCCGCGGCCAGTGCCCGGGCGGCCGCGTCGGCGACGGCCGGGGTCAGGCGCGGATGGTCGACGGGCGGCAGCAGCCCGCCGGGCGGGGTCAGGTCGACCAGCGCCTGGACGGCGGCCAGCCGCGCCTGTGCGTTGATCGGTCGGTGGGTGCGCACCGCCGCGCGCAACAGGCCGGGCAGGGCATGCAGCGGGCGCGGACCCGAGGTGGCCGAGGCCAGCGGCGGGGGCGTCTCGGGCCGGGTCCGCAGCACGGGCACCTGCTCCGGCGGCGAGGCCAGGCCGATGAGGTCGACGAGGAGATCGAGGTGGGCCGCGAGCCGGTGCAGCGGTTGGATCCCGTAGGCGAGCGGGTCGTAGAGGGTGAGATCCCGGATCCCCGCGGCGAGGAGCAGGCCGGCGAGATCGCCGCCGCGGGCGGGGTCCACGACGGCGACGCGGGCCGACTGCGGCCGCAGTCCCCGGCCGCGCAGGTGAGTGAGGACGGCGGCGGTGGCGGCGACGGCCAGGCCGTCGTTGACGGTGTCGAGCAGCGGCGTGGCGCTCGGCCGCTGCGCGGCGCGGACCGCGTCGATGTGGCTGACGTGCGTGTGGACCAGCACCGTGGCGGCGAATCCAGGCGCGAGCATGCCGATCGCCCGGCCAAGGTCCGCGGCATCCCGCGCCGCGATGGGCATCGGGATGACGTCGAGACCGGTCGCCCGGTGCAGGTGGACCGCCTGGGACTCCACCGCTGGCAGGGCCGCCTCGGCAGCGAGCGGCTCGAAGTCCAGCACGGCGCTGGCGTCGGAGAGCAGCGCCACCCGGCGGGGTCGCCCGGTGAACAGGTCGGTGTGGGTCGGGTGGGTGGCCAGGTGGCGGATCACCCGCCGGTCCGCGTCCGCGTCGAGGAGCGCGAGATCGTGCCCCGTGGTCACCGACGCGCACAGGGACTGGGTGAGCTTGCCCGTCGACGCGACGACGAAGACCGGGTCCTCGGTCTGCAGCAGGTCGGCACCGAGGCGGTTACGCAGAGCGCTCAGGAGCCACGTCAGCGTCGGGCCGCTGTCGGCGTCGAGCGTGATCCGGCGGCCGGCCGGGTCCGGCTCGTCCGCGTAACAGGTGATCGTGCCGGGACCTGCGGCGATAACCGCGTCGATGTCGGCCCGCGCTCCGCGCGGCACCCGGATCGTGACGCTGTATGCCGGATTGGCCGCGGTGGCCGGCCCGGACCCGCCGGCCTCGCCCTGGCCTGGTACCCGCCCTGTCACGAGCCACTCTCCATGATCGTCCCACCCGGGACGGAGCCGGTGGACCGGTCCGGTCCGGCGACGCGGAGACGCCGCGCCATCGCTGGGCCCGCCACCGCCGCGGCGACGCTCCACCGCCCGCACGAGCGGATTGTGCGCGCTTCCGACAGCCGGCCGATTTTCTCACCGATACCCAGATCCTGACCCGAGCGGCGTCGGACGCGCCACCTGCGTGAGCACGTTCCGGCGGCCCGACCCAGGCGCCCGCCGCCGCCCACGCCGTTGGCCGGCGAGGCGGCGGGTGCGTTGCGTCACACCGCCTCCCGCGGGGGCGGCCAGACCCGGAAACTCCCTGCGCGGTAAGGGAACGTGCCCCAGGTAGGAATCGGACCTACGGCCTACCGCTTAGGAGGCGGTCGCTCTATCCACTGAGCTACTGGGGCGGACGGGGCATCGGATCGACGCCATGGGCGATCGTACGGCCGCCGACGGGAGGCCGACGACAGGGTGACGCATCACGACCGCGGTCTTCCCCGCGAGATCGGAAGTCCGTCCCGATTCTTCCGCTTCGTCCGCGTCGCGCGGCGCGCCCGTCAACCGAGCTGCTGGGCCATCTCGACGAGCTCCTTGCACTTCGGGCAGATCGGGAACCGCGAGGGATCCCGGACGGGTTCGAACTTGTAGCCGCAGAGTGCGGTGACCCGACCGCCTTCGATGGACGCGCGGACGATCTCCTCCCGGCGGGCGTAGTGGGAGTGGTCGTCGCCCTCGTCCGCGCGGGTGTCCGACGTCTCAGGTGCGATCTGAGTCGTGCTCATGACGTCGATTCTAGTGCGGTCACCGCCGACGTCCCGGGCGGGTGAGCCCCCGTCCGGCGGCGGCCGGCCGACAGCCGCCGGACCGGCGCGTCGGCGGGTCGGGTCCGCACGGGAAACTGTCCGGGGGACACGGCATATACGGGACGCATGGCCCTTGCACCCTGAGGACGGGGCGTACCCTGGAAGGGACGAAGGAGACCGGTGACTGGACTGATCGACAGTACCGAGATGTACCTCCGCACCCTGTATGAACTAAGGGAAGAGGGCATCCCCCCGCTACGCGCGCGCCTGGTGGAGCGGTTGCACGTGAGCGCGCCTGCCGCCAGCGAGTCGACCGCTCGTCTGGCCAACGAGGGACTGGTCTCCCTCGCCGACGACCGGACCGTCCAGTTCACCGAGAAGGGTCTGCTGCGGGCCACGGCCGTCATGCGCAAGCACCGGCTGGCCGAGCTGCTGCTCACCAAGGTCATCGGGCTCGACTGGGCCCTGGTGCACAACGAGGCGTGCCGCTGGGAGCATGTGATCTCCGACGAGGTCGAGGCCCGGCTCACCGTCCTGCTCGGCGATCCGAAGCGTTGCCCGTTCGGTAACGAGATTCCGCCCGCCCAGCGCAGCGACACGCCACGGCCCGCCTCCGCGCCCGTCAGCCTGTTGGCTTCCGCCGACCGGGCCGCCGCGGACGGCAGCCGGCCGGTGACGGTGAGCTGGATCTCCGAACGGCTGCAGACCGATGAGGGCGCCATGCGTCGGCTGCAGGACGCCGCGATCGTGCCCGGTGCCCAGATCATGCCGGGCTCCCGCGGCGACCTGATCCACGTCGTCTCCCCGAACGGCCAGAGCGACACGGAGATCAGTCGCAGCACGGCGGCCCTCGTCTACGTGGACCGCTGACCTCGCCGCGCCCTCCCGACGTCGCACCTGCCGGCCACCCATCCCCCGGGTGGCCGGCGTCAGGCTCCCGGCCGGATGCCTCCCTGGAAGCTCGTCCACCAGACGTTCTCCACCCGAACCACCTCGCCGGTACGGGGAGCGTGGATCATCTTTCCGTTCCCCACATAGATCCCGACGTGGCCGAGATCCGGATGGAAGAACACGAGGTCCCCGGCCTTCAGGGCGGCGCGGCTCACCCGACGCCCCTCGTCCCACTGCGATCCGGTGTAGTGGCTGAGAGCGACGCCCGCCTTCCCCCAGACCCACTGGGTCAGCCCGGAGCAGTCGAAGGTTGCCGGCCCCTCCGCCCCCCACACGTAGGGCTTCCCGAGCTGCGCGTAGGCCTCCCGCACCGCGGTCGCCGCCCCACCGCCGCCACGCACCGGCGCGGCCGCCGCAGCGGTGAGCGGAGCCGCGGCGAAGGCTCGGCCCGCCGCTGCGGCCACCCCGGACTCCTGCCCGTAGCGGACCCGCTCTGCCGCCGCCTGGCGGGCCGCCTGCGCCGCCGCGGCGGCCGCCGCCGCCTGCCGGGCCCGCGCAGCGGCCGCCTGCCGAGCCTTGGCCTGCCGTTCCAGCTCGGCGTAGCGCGACTCCAGCCGCTGCAACAGCCCATGCTGCTCGTCGGCCGCAGCCTCGATGGTCCGCTTGCGCTCGGCGAGATCCGCGATGATCTTCTTCTTGTCGGCGAGGGCCGCATCGGCACCTCGCCGGGCCTCGGTGAGATCCCGGCGAGCCAGCCGCAGGCCGGTGTCCGCAACCCGCTGCCGACGAGCCAGGGCGTCGACGGCGCCCGCCCGGTCCAGGGCACGGCGGGGATCGCCGGTCAGTAGCAGGGACACCTGGGCGAAGCCCCCCGCCCGGTCCGCCGACACGGCGAGGCCCCGATGCTGATCCGCAGCCCCGCGCACCGCCCGGTCGGCCCGGTCGACCCTGGTGGCGGCGTCCTTGGCGGCCCGCTCGGCCTCGGCGAGCCGGATCCGTCCGGCGTTGAAGGCCTCGGCGGCACTCGCCGCCTGCCGAGCCGATTCGTCAAGCTTTGAGCGTGTACGTCCGATTTCGGCTTGAATGTCGGCGAGGCTCTGCGACGTCGGTCGAGCGGCCGACGATGCAGGCACCGCCCAGGCAGAGCCCGCGGGGCCGCCGATCGTCGCGGAGCCGGCAAACAGAATGCCGGCCAGGCCAAGGACAAAGAGGCCTGCGACTTTCGGGCCTGCCACGTTGTCGCGGGCTACTTTGCCCGCTGCGACTTTCGGGCTGCCGCGGCGCGTGCTTGGCGGGCCCGGTCGTTGTCTGGGGATGGGCAGGACCGGCTCGGCGTATCCGCCGAGATCAGTGACGCCAATCGGGTCGATCGGGACGCGCCGGCCGGCGGCGCTGGGGTGGCGGGTCTCGGGGTCCGGTTCGCCGACGCTATGCCAGCCCTCCGTAGGGACACTGCTCACACCGCCGGACGGTAACTGTACGCAGTTATACAGTCACGGAAGCACGCCGATCCGGTCGGAGAGTCTCCGCACGCCCACTGCTAGGCGACCAAAACGGGCCACAGGCCGCCCAATTTAGCGATTTCACACACCAGAAACAGCTAAGACACAGGTCGGGAACAGATCCTATCGACTCTTCGGACCCGAGGATCCGGGACGAACGCAGCGTGGCCGGGGACCGGGTGAGCGCAGTCCGCGCACCGCGCGGGGGGATGACAGGAGAGACATGGTCAAAATGGATACGGGCGATACCGCATGGATGCTCATCAGTTCCGCGATCGTGCTGTTTATGACGCCCGGACTGGCGTTCTTCTACGGCGGCATGGTCCGGGCAAAGAACGTCCTCGGCATGATCATGCAGAACTTCTTCTGCATCGGCATCGTCACGCTCGTGTGGTCGGTGGTGGGCTTCAGCGTCGCCTTCGGTGCGGGCAACGGCTTCTGGGGCGGATTCCACTTCTTCGCGCTGCAGCACCTGTCCGAGGGCGACAATAATATCCCGTATGTCGTGTTCGTGGCCTTCCAGCTCATGTTCGCGATCATCACTCCCGCGCTCATCACCGGTTCCGTCGCCGACCGCATGAAGTTCAGCGCCTTCGCGGTCTTCGTGCCGCTGTGGTCGGTGCTGGTCTACTCGCCGATCGCCCACTGGGTGTGGTCGGCCAACGGCTGGCTGTACAAGCGCGGTGCGATGGACTTCGCGGGTGGCACGGTCGTCCACGCCAACGCCGGTATCGCCGCCATCGTGCTGGCCCTGGTGCTGGGCAAGCGGGCCGGCTGGCCGACCGGGGACTTCCGCCCCCACAACGTGCCGTTCGTCCTGCTCGGCACCGGCATCCTGTGGGTCGGCTGGTTCGGGTTCAACGCCGGTTCGGCGCTGGGCTCGAACAAGCTCGCCGGGTTCGCCCTGCTCAACACCCAGATCGCGACCGGCGTGGCGATCCTCGGCTGGCTCGCGATCGAGAAGATCCGGGACGGCAAGGCCACCACGCTGGGTGCCGCGTCCGGCGCGGTCGCCGGCCTGGTCGCCATCACCCCGGCCTGTGGTTTCGTCTCCCCGATGGGTTCCATCGCGGTCGGCGGCCTCGCCGGCGTCGTCTGCGCGCTGGCCACCTCGATCAAGGGCAAGGTCGGCATCGACGACTCGCTCGACGTCGGTGCGGTCCACCTCGTCGGCGGTGTGCTCGGCGCTCTGCTCACCGGTTTCTTCGCCACCGTGGACACCAACTCGGCGGGCCACGACGGCATTTTCTACGGCGGTCCGTGGAGCGTGCTCGGCGAGCAGGCTTTGGCCGTCGGCGCGACGCTGGGATACTCGGCCGTCGTGACGGCGATCATCGCCCTTGCGATCAAGTACACGATCGGGCTGAAGCTGAGCGACGAGGACCAGATCACCGGCATGGACGAGGCGCTGCACGGTGAGACGGCATACCGGTTCACCTCCATCGGTGGCGGCGGTTCGCTTTCCACCAGCGTCACCCCCGTCAAGGTGCCTGAGGAGGCCCAGGCATGACCAAGCTCGTCACCGCCGTCATCAAGCCCTTCAAAGTCGACGATGTGAAGGCGGCGCTGGAGAACCTGGGCGTGCACGGCTTGACGATCTCCGAGGTCCAGGGCTACGGCCGACAGAAGGGCCACACGGAGGTCTACCGCGGCGCGGAGTACAAGATCGATTTTGTTCCGAAGATCAAGATCGAGGTCGTCGTGACCGACGAGGCCGCCGACGACCTGGTCGCGGCAATCGCGACGGCCGCGCAGACCGGCAAGATCGGCGATGGCAAGATCTGGGTCGTCCCGGTCGACTCCGTGGTCCGGGTGCGCACCGGCGAGCGAGGCACCGACGCGCTGTAGCACCACGTGGCGGCTCCAGGGCGCCACGCCATGCTCCCCACGCACCACCCACCCGGCAACCGCACCACGCAGGTAGCACCAGAGGTCGCGGACGCTCCGGGCCCCAGCCCGGGCGTTCCCTCCTCGCTCGACCACATGAGGCGGCACCGCGCGATCATCGACGCGGTGCCGCGCCATGTGGCGGCCCGGCCCGCGCGGGCCGAGTCCGTTGGAGCGGCCGGTGCCGGAGGAGGACAGAGCCATGAAGGACCGTCTGGAGATCCTCAGGGGACGCGCCGAGCGGCTGCCCACGGCCACCGGGCCGACGCTGCGCCGCCTTCTCACCGACCTGGCCGACGCGGCCCTGACCGACCTGTTGGGCGATCCCGGCCCCGGGGTCGCCCTCGTCGCCGTCGGCGGCTACGGCCGGGCGGAGCCGGCGTTCGGCAGCGACCTCGACCTGGTCCTCCTCCACGACGGCGCCCATCAGAACATCGCCGCCCTCGCCGACGCCGTCTGGTATCCACTGTGGGACGCGGGCGTCGGCCTCGACCACAGCGTGCGCACCGTCGACGAGGCGATCACGGTGGCGGACGACGATCTGAAGGCCGCGCTCGGCCTGCTCGACGCCCGCCATGTCGCGGGCGACGCGGCGCTGACCACCGATCTCGCCCGCCGCGCCCGTTCCCGCTGGCGCACCCGCGCCCCGAAGCGGCTGCCCGATCTCGCCGCCGCCGTGGCCGAGCGCGCCGCCCGCCTCGGCGAGGTGGCCTTCCTGCTCGAACCGGACCTCAAGGAGTCCCGCGGCGGGCTGCGCGACGTGCATGCCCTGCACGCCCTCGCCGCGGCCTGGGTCGCGGAGGTCCCCTCCGACCGGGTGCTTGCCGCCGCCGAGGTGCTGCTCGACGCCCGCGGCGAGATCCGCCGGCTCAGCGCCGGCCGCCCGCAGGACCGGCTGCTGCTCCAGGACGGCACGGCGGTCGCCACCGCGCTCGGCTACCCCGACTCGATGGCCCTCGCCCACGCCGTCGCCGACGCCGGCCGGACGATCTCCTGGGCCTGGGACGCGACCTGGTACCGCACCGCCGCCGGGCTGCGCAACACCTCCCGCTGGCGCGGCCGGCGTCCCGTCCGCCGCCCCCTGGACGAGGGGGTGATCGACCAGGGCGGCGAGATCCAGCTCGCCCTCGACGTCGAACCGGCGAAGGACCCGGTCCTCGTGCTGCGCGTCGCCGCGGCCGCCGCCCGCACCGGGCTGCCGCTGGGCCGCTACGCCGTCGACCGGCTCGCCGCAGAGGCGCCGGCGATGCCGCAGCCGTGGCCGCCCGCCGCACGCGACGCGCTGGTCGCCCTGCTCGCCACGGGCGACGCCGCCGTCGGCGTGCTCGAATCCCTCGACCAGGTGGGTCTGCTGGTCCGGCTGCTGCCCGAGTGGGCCGCCGTGCGCAGCCGCCCGCAGCGCAACCCCTACCACCGCTACACCGTCGACCGGCACCTGATGGAGACCGCCGCCCGCGCCGCCGCGTTCACCCGCGACGTGGACCGTCCCGACCTGCTGCTGCTCGGCGCGCTGCTGCACGACATCGGCAAGGGCTTCCCCGGCGACCACACCGACGCCGGCATCGAGCAGATCCGGCTGATCGGCCCCCGGCTCGGCCTGCCCACCGAGGACGTCGACGTGCTCGTGGCGATGATCCGCCACCACCTGCTGCTCGGCGAGACGGCCACCCGACGCGACATCGACGATCTCGCGACCATCCAGGCCGTCGCCACCGCCGCCGGCAGCGACCGGATCCTCACCCTGCTGCACCGCCTGACCGAGGCCGACTCTCGGGCCACCGGGCCGACCGCGTGGAACGCCTGGAAGGCACGCCTCATCAACGACCTGGTCGAACGCTCCCGGGCGCTGCTCGGCGGCGAGCGGGTGCCCTGCCCGCCGCGGCTGGACGACCGCCAGCGCGGCCTGCTCGCCCTGCCCGCGGAGCACTCCGTCCAGGTCAACCCGCTGCCCGACGAGGGGATGTTCGAGATCGTCGTGGTCAGCGCCGACCAGGTCGGGCTGCTGGCCGTCACCGCCGGTGTCCTCGCGCTCAACCGGCTCGACATCCGGCGGGCGTCCGCCCGCAGCGCCGGCGGGCGCGCGCTGCTGCAGGCCGCGGTCGCCGCCCCGCACGGCCGGGTGCCGGAGGAGGCGAAGCTGCTCGCGGACCTGCGGGCCGCCCTCGCCGGCACCCTCGACATCGCCGAGCGGCTCGCGGCCCGGGAACGCGACTACTCCGGCGCGAAGCAGTGGACCACCCCCGGCCCACCACAGGTCATCTTCGACGACGGCCTGGGCTCGACCACCGTCCTCGAGGTACGCGCCCCCGACCGGGCGGGCGTGCTGTTCCGGATCGTGCGGGCGCTGTCCGGGCTACGGCTCGACGTCGCCACCGCCATCGTCGCCACGCTCGGGCTCGACGTGGTCGACGCCTTCTACGTCCAGGAGGCCGACGGCCGGCCGGTGGCGGATGACGCCCGCCGCCGCGAGATCGCCCGCGCGGTGCTCGCCGCGCTGGGGGCGGAGGATCTCCCCGACCAGCCGACGCCGGCCGAGCGCGCCGACTCCGTCGGCTCCGTGGGCTCCGTCAGCTCCGTGGACTCCGCCGGCCAACGGCTGTGATCCATCCCGCCCGCCCGCGCCGCACCCGGGCCGTTGGCACCCTCAGGGGAGACGCTATGATGAGCGAGCACGTTGGGAGGCTTCGCCTAGTCCGGTCTATGGNGCCGCACTGCTAATGCGGTTGGGGGCTTCAACCCCCTCCCGGGTTCAAATCCCGGAGCCTCCGCCCCTCGTCCGCGCGGCCAGCCTCTCAGGCTGGCCCGCTGACCAGATCAGATCAGCCTTCTTGATTGTCCTTACCTCCTCGTCGAGAACTCCTTCCGATGAGGAGCCGCTTCGCCGCGCGACGCGGCTCCACGGTGGCTGGTGAAGCCGGGGGTAGACCCGGTCAGCAGCAGGCAGCCCAGGCGCGTCGGGTCCGACCGGCAGGCTGGCCAGAATTTCCAGGAGCCGTGTGCCCTTCTCGGCGGCAGCGGGCGTTGGGTGGCGATCCTGGGCCGGCCTGTCGCTCCTGCTCGCCGGGCCTCCTACGCGGGACCGAGCCGCAGGGTCGTGATCGCGGCGGAGGCCGTGACCATGGATTCGGCGCCCGCGTCGCCGTACTTGGTGCGGTAGGCGGCGTCGATGTCCGCGCGCTGCTGGGCGGTGCCTTCACCGACGTCCTCGACGGTAACGTCGGCGTCGAGGCCGGGGACGTGGATGCGGGCCCGGCGTGAGGCGAGGGCGTGACCGAACCAGCCGGTGTCGCGCCGGTACCAGGTCCGCACGTACACCTGGTCACCGACGCGGACGACCCAGATCGGCAGCGGCTGTCGCAGGGCCCCGTCGGCGCGCCTGACCGCGATCTCCAGTTCGCGGGCCGCGTCGATCCGCTCCAAGGCGTCCGCGGACCAGGTCAGTTCGTTCATGCCTCGATCGTGCCCTTGCCCCGGCCATGGACCAACACTGTCCGGGTACACCGGCGATACCTCTCGAGTATCGATGGAGCGCCACCCTGGTCGGATGGACACGGGCCACGGTGATCGGGCNGGACTCATGCCGCGCCAACCTGCGCCAGCTGCATCGGCATCCGTCATCGGCATCCGTCAGCCGGCCCGCCGCGGCCAGGCTGCACGACGCCCGGGACTTCGCCGGGCATGTGGATTCGCGGACCGCTCGCCGTCACAACCACGATCGTGGGAACCTGGACCTGCACGGGTCACCTGTTCCGTCCACGCTCCGACCTCAACGGCGCTGAGCTCAGCGGACCCGCCAGCCTGGCCAACCTCAGCCTTGCCGGCGCCCACCTCGCCGGTGCCATGCTCAGCAAGGCGGACCTCACCGGCGCCGTACTGAGCGGGGCGGACCTTTCCGACGCCCGGCTGCGCGACGCGAATCTGAGCGGCGCCTGGCTCGACGAGGCAGACCTCACCAACACCCGGCTCAGTCGAACCGACCTCACCCACGTGGGCGCGCTGTCGCAGGAACAGGTAGACGCCGCCCGCGGGACAGATCGACGCGGTTGCCGACCTGGATTACACGCCCGGCGTCGTGGGGCCGGACGGAGTCACCGCACGAAGAGTGAGCGCCGCACGGCACAACAGCCTGCCTCCCATCTCAATGGACACACCAAATTTTCCCTCGCGAGGGGATCCGGTGCGCCTTTTCTTCTACTTCCTTCAGGGAAGAGCGTAACGTCCCACCCCGGTTTGACTGGGAGCCACATTCGGGGGGAACGGTGGTCTTTTTTCGGCGCGCCTGGCTTTGGTGCCGGCGCCATCCCAAGACCAGCGGGGCGGTCACCGTCCTGCTCGCCTTGTTCATCATCATCGGTGCGACCTCGGATCCGCCCAAGAAGCAGACCGCGTCGATGCGGCCGGCGTCGCTGACGATCGCCACACCGACAGCGACGCCGTCGGCAGTCCCGACGTCATCCGCGGCACCGGTGTTGGCGATGCCTCCCTCGACGACGGCTATTCCGGCCTCGACGACGGCTATTCCGGCGCCTCGGGCGACAGCGGCTTCGGTGGAGCACGCCGCGCCCAGCACACGTAGGGTCACCGCCTCAGGCCCCACCCAGCTCCCGGCCCCACCGCCCGCGACCCGTGCGGCAGCGCCACCAGCCGCGCAACCACCAGCCGCGCAACCACCAGCCGCGCAACCACCAACAGCACAAGCACCGGCCGCACAGCCGCCGGCCGCACAGCCGCCGGCCAACCATCAACCGGCAGCAGCGCCACCCGCCGCAGCTGCCCCGCCGGCCGCGGCTGCTCCCGCCTGTCACCCACTGGCCGCCAGCGGAAACTGCTACAAGCCCGGCCAGATCTGCCGCAATGTCGACCATGGCGTGCAGGGGGTCGCGGGTGACGGCAGGGCAATCGTCTGCGCGGACGACAACGGCTGGCGCTGGGTCGCGGCCTGACGATGTCATCCGGTTGACGGCGGCTGCATCCCGAGACGGAAACTTCATCCCCTTGACGGCAGCCTGCGGTGCCACGCAGGCCGACGGGCCATGGCCGCACGCCGGCCAGGCGGCCGCCCGCCGGCCGCGGCGCCGGTAGCCGGACTGATGGCGGGGCCCGCGGACCTGGCGTCCTCGGGTCCCGTCCCCCTATGCACCGGCGAGTGGCGACTGATCTCGTGACGCATCCCACCACGTCGATCATTTGGCCGGCCGGCACGCTCGGTGCCGATGACCAGGCCGGACCCTCGGACCATCACGGGGGCGCGGATCGGAGGTGGCGTCGGATCCCGTCGCCGCACGCCCCCTCAGGCATCATGGCGCGGTGAGTGTCGGGACCCGCGGACAGATCTCCGCTCGGGGGCCGTATCTGGTGCTCCTCGTGCCCATGCTCCTCGGCATTCTGCTCATGCACGGCGGCCTGTCCGCGCATGCCGGCCATCACGGCCGTCACGGCCACCCGGGCGGACTCTGCGGCTCTGACGGGCTGCTGGTCGCGGCCAGGAGCCGGCCGGGCGCGCCGCACGACGGGACGCCGCACGACGGGGCACCGCGCCAGCAGTCCACCCCCGGCCACCCGGGCAGCCTCGAGGGCGCGTCCGCGATCCTGACGCCGGACCCGACCGCTGGTCATCACGGTGGGCACGTCGGCGAGCTGTGCCTGGCGTTCCTTCGCGTGACAGGCATCCTGCTCGTCGCCCTGTTGCTCGCCCGCGCCGTCCGGACGGCCGTCGGCGCACGAGCCCACTCGCGCCCGGCGCTCTTCCGCCCCGAGCGGTCACCACCTGGGGGACTACCTCGCCCCCGCGCGCCCTCACTCGCCCGCCTCTGCGTGCTGCGCGTGTAGACCGACCGTTCCGCCGACGTGGGTTCTCGACGACTCCCGCCCGGCGGACCGGTATTCGGCTGCGCACGCATCCGGAGTCCGCACGCATCTGGACGACGAGGAACTTCAGCATGAGACGACTCATCCTGCTCATCCCGGCGCTTCTCGCCGTGGTCACCGTCGGCGCCTGCGGCAGCGGGAGCAGCACCGGCGCACCTACCAGCACGGCAACGACCACGACGACAGCGGCGACCGGCAGCCACAACGCGGCCGACATCACCTTCGCCCAGAAGATGATCCCCCATCACCGGCAGGCCATCGAGATGGCCGAGCTGGCCCCGTCCCACACACAGAACCCGCAGGTCAGATCCCTCGCGCAGCAGATCCGGGCCGCGCAGGCACCGGAGATCGCGACCATGGCGGATTGGCTCACCGAATGGGGGCAGCCCACCGCTCCCCCGGCCGACGCGGGCGTCTCCGGCCACGGCACGAGTGACCACGGCACCGGTGACCACGGCACGGCCGGCACTGGCATGGGCGATGACGGCATGGGCGATCACGGGATGCAGACCGAGGCGCCGGACGCCGCCATGGAAGGAATGATGTCCAGCGCGGACATGACCGCCCTGAGGAACGCGACCGGACCGGCCTTCGACGAGATGTTTCTCGCCATGATGATCGAGCATCACCAGGGCGCCGTCGCCATGGCGAAGGCCGAGATCCGTGACGGCCGCCATACGCCGGCGAAACACCTTGCCGAGGACATTCAACGCGCTCAGGCGGCCGAGATCGTCAGCATGCAGGACCTGCTTACCAGGATCTGACCGGCCCGGTGCAGGACGGGATGGTGGCTGCGACGCCGGCCACCATCCCGCCGCGCCGAGCCCGCACCCAGTTTCCCTCGAGCCTGCATCGAGCGACGGGCGGCGCCAGCCCACCAGGGAATTCACTACCCCCACGCATCCACTGCTCTCGCCACCACCTTTCACTGCACACCGTTCGACAAAACGGAATCCACCCGTCGGTAGCCGCCCGAGGATCGGAAAGGCACCGCCGCGGCAGCCCTGCTCGGCGCGGGAGACACACCCGCCCGGGGCGGTCCCACGGCACATCACCCGCGCCGTGCGGGTCGAGGACGCGTCCCGCGCCCAACCGACACCACGGTGCGGCAGCCGGAAGGATTCCAACTCCGTGCCCACCGATGACATCGCGGCGGCCGTGTTCGACTCCCTCCCCTCGCCCGTTGCGGTACTCGGCCCGGACGGCACGGTGGCCCGCCTGAACGAGGCATGGCGCCGCAGCGCCGCGACCGGGGTGGCCCTGCTCCCCGTGCGGCCCGGCATGAGCTGGCTGGCGGCCTGCGACCACGCGGCCGAGGCTGCGGCGCGGGCGGCGGGCACCTCTGTGGACCAGGCCCGCTCCTCGCCCGCCGGCCCGGTCGACCTCACCGCGTTCGATCCGGTCACGCCGGTCCGGACCCTGGCGTTTCTCTCGCGGCAGTTGATCGACCGACGGCGGACCTGGGCCCGCATCGAGCTGCCGCAGCCAGCGCCGCGCGGTCACCGCTGGCTTGACGTCCGTCTGAGCGCCCTCATCCGCGGCGACGGGCTGATCGTCGTCGTCGAGGACGTGACCGAACGGCGCCATCGCGAAGAGGACCTCCGCCGTCAGGCCACAACGGATCCGATCACCGGTCTGGCGAACCGGACAGCACTGCGAGCCCTGCTCGCGGCCAGACTCACCCCCAGCGGATCCGGCGCGTCGGACGCCACCAGAGCACGGGCCGGAAGCGCGGCCTCATCCGCACTGACGCCTCCTTCCCCGGAACGGGCCGGGACCGCCGTTCTTTTCCTGGATCTGGACGCATTTCGTCGAATCAACAACTCCTTCGGTTATCCGACCGGTGATGCCGCCCTACGTGCCGTCGCCCGCCGCTTTTCGAGCGTACTCGGCGCCGCCGACGTCCTCGGGCGATGGGATGGCGACGAGTTCGTCGTGCTCGCCGGCTCCGGGGCCGCGCCGGATGTCGCCGACCTCGCCGAGCGGCTGGTGGCGGCCCTCGACGAACCGCTCGACGTGCACGGCCACCGAATCCGGCTGTCGGTAAGCGTGGGGGTCGCCCTGGTGGGCGCAGCTCCGCCCCACTCCGGCGACAACCATCCTGAGCAGCGCGAACAGGGACGCCAGCCGGGAAATCGGGGGGCCGCCGGCGCCCCGACCGAGGACGGGGACGTTCTGGTCGCACGAGCCGGAGCGGAAGTGACCCGCGCCCGCTCCAGGCTACGGGCCGGCCACGACCGCCGATCCCGCTCCGGTCAGTAATTCGGCTTTCCGGTCGTCGAAAGTATAGGTTGACGACCACAAGGCCAAATTCGTATACGCAGCGTCGTCCGATGTCGACGGGGGGCGTTTCGGGTCGTATCTTCGGCCCATGCAGCTCGCATTCACCATTCGCGATTTCCGCACCGGAAAGAACGTCGACGTGCTTCTGCGCGCCGGTGCCGAAACTCCGCTCGGCGTCGTGGCCGACGCGCTGGCGACCGTCGTCCGGCCGCCCCACCCGGGCCGTGCCTCGGCGAGGGCCAGCCCCTCGCTGACCCTCGCCGGCCGTGGCCGCCCGCTCAACCCGAGTCTGCCGCTCGCCCGCTCGCCGTTGACCGAGGGCGCGGTCGTGATCCTCGACGCGCCGCCGGCCCGGCGGGCCACTGGCGCGGGCATGGTCCAGCTGATGATCACTGCTGGTCCCGGCGCCGGCGTCATCCATCCGCTGCCGGTCGGCGAGCACACCATCGGTTCGGCTCCCGGCAGCGCCATCCTGCTTGCCGGCCCTGCCACCACCGATGAACCTGTGCTGACGGTGCGGGTCGCCGCCGATGGAAGCTGTTCGGTCACTCCCGGCCCCGGCGCAAGGATCGTCGGGTGGGACCGAGTGAAGGGCGACGGCTCGATCCTCGCCTCCGTGCACACTCCCAGCACGGCGTTGCGGCTCCTGCGTCCTGCGGCGGTTGCCCCCCTGGCGCTTCCCTCCACCGCCGTTACGGGAAGGCTCGACGTCAACCGGCCGCCTCGGCTGCGCCCACCCCAGCGGGCGGCCGCCTTCGCTCTGCCTGCGGCGCCCGAGGAGCCTCGCCGAACGCCCGTCCCCGTGCTGGCCACGCTCCTCCCCCTGCTCGCCGCCCTGGGCATGGCCGCGGTGCTGCGGACGGTCTACGTCCTGCTGTTCGCCGTCCTCGGACCGCTGAATCTGGCCCTGTCCATGGCGAGCGGGCGTCGGCGGGACCGCCGCGAGTTCCGCGAGGCCACCGCGCGCCATCGACGGCTGCGTGACGAGGTGGAACACGCGGCGCAGGCGGCGCTCGAGACGGAGTGTGCCGAGCGCCACGCTGACCAGCCCGACCCGGCAAGCCTGTTCGCCACGGCCTGGCAGCGGGACTCCGGGCTCTGGCGGCGCCGCCGAGGCGACGCCGACTACCTGCGGCTGCGCGTCGGAATCGCGAACCAGCCGAGCGCGGTCATGATCACCCGCGCCGACCACCCGGCCGACCCGATGCGCGCGGATCTGCCCGCCGTGGTCGCCCTGAGCGAGGACGGCGTCGTCGGGGTCGCGGGCGCCCGGTCCCAGGAACTCGGCTGTTGGCTCCTCGCCCAGGCCGCCGTTCTGCACAGCCCCGAGGAGCTGGCGATCTGCGTGCTGGCCGCCGATGCCGGCCGCGCCGCCAGGTGGCGCTGGCTTCGCTGGTTGCCGCACTGCCGTTCCGCTGCCGCCGACGCGGCGGCATGGTTCGCGGGGGACGCGGCGGGCCGGGTCGCCCGCGTCGCCGAACTCCGGTCCCTGATGCAACGCCGCCAGAGTCTGCCGTCCGACCGCCGCCCCGCCGGCCCCGACATCCTGCTCGTACTGGACGGTGCACGCTCGCTGCGATCCGTTCCCGGCCTGATCCCGGTGCTGCGCGCAGGCCCGGCCGTGGGCATCCACGCGATCTGCCTGGAGTCCGACGTCCGGGATCTCCCGGCCGAATGCCGGGCCGTCGTCGCACCCGATGGCGGCTGTCTCACGGTGTATCGGGATCAGGCGGGGGTGATCAGACACGTCCACCCCGACCTCGTCGGTCCGGCCGGGGACGGCGGCGACGCGCCGTCCGGAGCGGCTCGCTGGTACGAGTCGGTGGCGCGGGCACTCGCGCCGCTTCGCCTGGCGGCGGATGACGACGCCGATCTCCCCGTGGCCGTGAGGCTGTCGGACATCACCGGCGGGGGCCGGCAGGCCGCATCGGCGATCCGGCGGGCATGGTCGTTCGCCCCGGGTTCGGGGACCCCGCAGACGAGCCGTCCCGTCCCGGTGGGAGTCGCCGGCGGCGGGACGTTCACTATCGATCTTCCTCGCGACGGCCCACACGGGCTGATCGCGGGCACGACCGGATCGGGCAAGTCGGAGCTGCTGCAGACGATCATCGCTGCACATGCCGTGACCTACCGGCCGGACGAGCTGGTATTCGTGCTCGTCGACTACAAGGGGGGCAGCGCGTTCGCCGAATGCGCCGCCCTGCCGCACACTGTGGGTCTCGTCACGGATCTCGACCCGCACCTGGTACGCCGGGCCCTGATCTCCTTGTCCGCCGAGCTGCACCGACGGGAGGCGCTCCTCGCCCGGTTCGGCGCCAAGGATCTCGATGCCCTGCGTCGTGCGGCGCCGGGTACAGGTCCGGGCGAGCTGACGGTCCCGCCCCGGCTGGTACTCGTCGTCGACGAGTTCGCCACCCTCGCCCGGGAGCTACCCGACTTCGTGACCGGCCTGGTCAGTCTCGCCCAGCGCGGGCGCTCCCTCGGTATTCACCTGCTCCTGGCCACCCAGCGTCCGAGCGGCGTCGTCTCCCCCGAGATCCGGGCGAACACGAACCTGCGCATCGCGCTGCGAGTGACCGATGTGGCCGAAAGTGAGGACGTCGTCGGGTGTCCGGACGCCGCCGCGATCGTTGCCGCCACCCCCGGCCGGGCAGTGGTGCGCACCGGGCCCGAGCGGGTCACGACCGTGCAGACCGCCTGGGTGGGCGGCCCGGCCCACGCGGAGGGTGACGACACCGGCGAGGTCGCGCCGCGCGTGAGCCTGCTGGCGTGGCCCTGGCCGGACGCCCCGGAGTCGGGACCGGGCCGGCCACATCCCGGCGCCGCGTCGCGAGATATCGCACCCGACGACACCGAGCTGACCGTTCTGGTGCGGGCGGTCCGCGAGGCCGCCGCGGCCATGGGGATCCCCGCCCAGCCGAGTCCCTGGCTTCCACCGTTGCCAGAGCGCATCGACCTCTCCGCCCTACCGGCCGTCACCGGCTCCGACGAGCTGGACACGCACCCGGTAGGTCCGCCGGGGCGCCGTCCCGGGCCCCGCCGGGGCGGGCCCCACCTTCCCGACACGGCGCTCACCCCGGTCGCCATCGGCCTGTCCGACCGCTGTGACCGCCAGTTGCAACAGCCCTTTGCGTTGGACCTGGAGGACGGCGGCCACCTGATGGTCGTCGGCGCGCCACGGTCGGGTCGTTCCACGGTCCTGCGGACCGCCGCGGGCGCGATCGCCGGCGCGATGTCCCCGCACGACGTCCACATCTACGGGCTGGACTACGGCGGCGGCGCGCTGGCCGCCCTGACCAGCCTGCCGCACACCGGCGCA
Organism: Frankia sp. ACN1ag; assembly: GCF_001414035.1. NCBI lineage: Bacteria > Bacillati > Actinomycetota > Actinomycetes > Frankiales > Frankiaceae > Frankia > Frankia sp. ACN1ag. The sequence goes on from NZ_LJPA01000004.1 coordinate 289,647, forward strand.
CTCGTCGGGCGGGATGATCCCGAGCGGGTCGGACGGATGCTCGCCCGGCTGACCGTCGCCGTCGAGCAACGCCGCCGGCGACTCGCCGCGNACGGGGTGGCGGATCTGCGGGAGGCACGGCGCAGTGTCACCCTGGCCGAAGGCAGTGCCGCGGTCCGCCCGCCCTACCTCGTGCTCCTCGTCGACGGCTTCGAGGCTCTGCTCGCCGCGTCCGAGGACGCCGACGGTGGGGACCTCGTCGAGTGCCTCCTCCGGCTGCTGCGGGAGGGCCCGGCGGCCGGGCTGCGGGTGATCCTCTCCACGGACCGGCGCGGGCTGACCGGCCGGCTGGCCTCCCTCATCGACGAGCGGCTGATCCTGCGGCTGGCCGATCCCGGCGACTACGCGCTGGCCGGCATCTCCGTCGCGGACATGCCCGAGCGGCTGTCTCCCGGGCGGGGAGTCGCGGTCGGAGGCCGATTTCCGACTCCCGTCGAGATCCAGGTCGCCGTGCTCGCCGCGGAAGCGGCCGGCCGGGCGCAGGTGGCGGCATTACGAGCCGTAGGTGCACGGTTGCGGACCGGCGCCGACGCGATCGGACCGGATCGGGGCGGCAACCGCCCCTTCCGCGTCGAAGCGCTCCCGGAGTGCGTCACCAGCGCCCGGATGGCGACCGCCCAGGCTCGCCGGCCCGCCACCGCCCCCCGCCGCTCACCCGCGCCCCGGCTGCGGGCCGCTCTCGGACTCGGCGGGGACGAACTGGACATCGTCGACCTTGACCTTGACGAGGAGCCCGGCTTCGTCGTGGGCGGGCCGCCGCGCTCGGGACGCAGCTCGGCACTGCTCACCATCGCACTGTCACTGCTGGCCGGTGGTGCCTACGTCGTCGCGGTGACACCGCGTCCCTCAGCGCTACGCGCGCTTGCGGGCCATCCGGGTGTTCTGGCCGTGGTGGATTCCGTTCTGGGCCACCTTGCCGAAGCCGGCAGCGTGAGCGGCCCGGGCCGGCCGGTCCTACCTCCCGGGACTGCCCACCTCGGCGGCGTGACCGCGCCCTGGGCCGTCACGCCGGGGAGACGGCCGCCGGTCGTCCTCGTCGACGACGCCGAGCTGATCGGCGAGCACGCGGCCACCGAGCTGGCGAGCTTCTGGCAGCAGGCGCGCGGCACCGGGGGCGCGCTCGTCATCGCCGGCTCGACGGAGGAGCTGGTGCTGCAGTACCGCGGCGTCGTCGTCGACGTCCGTCGTGAGGGGCACGGGCTGCTCCTCGCCCCGAGACGGCCGGGCGACGGAGAGCTCCTCGGCGTCCGGCTCCCCCGGACGAGCCCCGGCCCCGTGCCGGCGGGTCGGGGAGTGCTCATCCGGCGTGGAATCCCGCTGCCCGTCCAGGTCGCCTGCCCACCAGCCACCGTTCCCGTCCTGCTCCACCCCCGACACCAGCCCCACCCTCGACATCCGCTCCAGCCGCGACACAGCGCTAAGGGAATCGCATGAGAAAGGGAATCGCATGAGAACTGTCACGACGCCGGCGGCCCTGCAGGCCGCCGCCCGGATGAGTCAGCTACTGCCCGGCCTGCAGACGACGGCGGTGAACCTCATCGACCACGGCAACACCCTCGCTGACCCGCGCAACTGGGAGGGCCCGAAGGCCCAGGTCTTCCGCGCGCAGATCTGGCCGGAGGTGCAGCACGCGCTCACGGACCTGCACGCCAACCTCACCGAGCTGGCCCGCGGCATCACCGAGATCAACAGGCGGACCGCCGCAGCGGGAAGCTGATCACCGTTCCCGGACCCGCGTCACCCTCGGCCGCCGTTCGCCTGTCGACCGAAATCCCCCTGGAGGACACCGTGACCCCGTCGTCCGACGTCACCGTTCGCAGCACCCCGCAGGCCCTGGCCGCGATCTCGGACCTCGCCTCGATCGTGAACGGACCGCTGCTCACCCACTTCGACGAACTGCGGTCCACCGCGAGAACCCTCACCGACCCGGAGAGCTGGGACGGGCGCGGCGCGACCGAGTTCCGGACGACCGTCTGGCCCGGCTACGAACGCACGCTCACCGAGCTGCACGCCCGACTCGACCAGCTACGCACCCGGCTTGCCGAGATCCAGAACGNGATCCAGAGCGCCGGATGACCGATGCCAGGCCGGCCGGTTCAGGGACCTCGCCAGTTCAGGGACTCGCACCATAAGCTGACGGTCACGCTTTGCATCCTTCTGGACCGTTCCCTCCCGGACCGGCGCTCCCGCGCCACGGACGGCGGCCCTGGAGGCACCGGAATCTGGCCACGCCTCCGCCGATCTGTGTCGTCGCCAGCCAGTCAGACGGGTGCCCGGAAGTCGGGGCCGTCGGGAACGAAGCGGAACGTCGCGGTCACGGCGTCGAACAGGCGGTGCAGCGCGTTGGTCACCGCGATGTTCGGGCTCCGGCATTCAACCTGGGCCACGCGTGGCGCACCCGGCACGGGGATCAGCGTGCGCATGCTCGCGACCAGGGTCGGCTCGATGTCCAATCCACCGCCGGAGGCCAGCACGCCGAGCACGCGGGCGGCCAGGCCGACGGCAGGAAGATCCACGATCTGCACCTTGCGCCAAGTGCCCGACAAGGACGGCAGGGGCTCCTCCTGTAACCCCAACACGAGCGCACTCACCGTGGGGACCGACTCCCCCGGCCCCGCGTCATGACGGAAAGAGGAGACCGACACAGTGGCCGACAGGCCGGCGTCGTCGATGGCCTCCACCATCACGCCGCAGTAGACCGCGCCGCTTGCCGTCGCGCTCCGTGCCGCGTCGCGCAGCACTGCGGACATGACCGCCCGGCGGCCGGCCAGCATCGGCGTGCCGCGACTACGGGCGTGAACGAGAGGATCGATCGAACGCATGGCCGTGCCGGACCTCAGATCCAACGTGAACCAGCTCTCCGGCATCGTGATGGCGAAACGATCCGGAGCTCGCCGGCTCGCCGCCGCGTATCCACTCAAGCCACATCCCTGTACTCGACACGCGCCGATCAATACCGCAGCCGCAGGATGCGGAGATTGCTCAGCGCAAGGTTGAATCCGGACATTTAGCGTTGGATCGGGTACCGAATGCTCATCGTGCGTGAGAGATCCCGGATCTGTCATCCCTACGTTCCCGCTCCGCGATCGCACTGGTACGGTTACACCGGGTTCGTCCCGCTGTCGCCGTCTCGGCGCAGCAGCGTGAGGAGGCCGGATGCCCACTGCGCGCCGCCCGCGTGGGGAGCCCCGGACGTCGCCTGGTAGTCGAGACGGCCGCGCCGCGTTTCCCGTCCGTCGCTCCGGAGGGCCTGTGCGTCCATCGATCCGGGCACCCAGGATCGCGATCTGGTTAATCGTCACAAGAAGGCCAGAAAACTCTCACTTCGCCCCGGGTCGCCGCGCCAGTCGACCTAGCATGAGCGCCACGCGACGTGCCCCGCGGACCGACGCCGCCCCTCGCCCGGCACGCACGTGCGCCCGACCCTGCGCCTGATCGGGGACGAACCATGTCGACCACACCGTTGCCCTCGGCACCATCGCCCTCGCATCCGCCTGACCCCACGGGGACTCCGCCGGCCGCGCCGGAATCCGCACCGCGGCCAGGCACACCGCGGCCGGCTGCGAAGCGGCGGCGCGGCCCGGTCACCAGGGCTGCGGGCGGCCGGGCGGCGGGCGGCGGGCGCGCCACCGGCGGCGAGGCCGTGCCGACCCGGCAGGCAGTGCCGACGGTCCCGCCGGAGGATCGCGCGCGAGAGCGGCTGCAGGCAGCGGGCGCGCTCGCGGCGATTGCCGTGGCTGTCCTCGGCATCCCCGTGATTCTCGCGCTGGTGCTCGGTCCGCCGATCCGGAGCGGTGGCGGGGCGGGCGGGGTCGTCCGGGCGGTCCTTTCCCTGCTGTTCTGGGCGGCGTGGGCGCACTTCATCGCCTGCCTCGTCGCGGAGTGGCGCGCGGAGGTTCGCGGCAGCGGTCTGGCTCCGCGCATTCCCTTCGGCGGCGCCCCGCAGATGCTCGCCCGCCGCCTCGTCGTCACCGCGTTGCTGCTCTCGGGCACCACAGCCTTCGTTGTTCCGGTGACCTATGGCCAGGAGGCGGCCCGCGGACAGCGCCCGGGGCCGGCCGAGATGCCGCGAGGGATTCCTGCGCCAGATCCGCGCCCAGAGCTGGCGCCTCCCCGGGTCGCGGACGGCGCCGACCCGCGGGGCGGCGCCACGAACGGCAGAGACGGCCTCGGCGCCCCCGACCACACGGATACGCCCAACCGTACGGATACACCCGACGGCGCGGGCACGCCCGACGGCGCGGGTCCACCGGCCCAGGCCCCCCGTGGATGGGCCGCTCTGCCCGTCCCGTCAGGCGCGCGCCCCGCCTGGGCCTCCGATCGAGCCTCGCCGCGTGATGGCATCTCGGCTCCTGACGAGCCCCTGGGCGACGGTGGATATGAGCACGCTCCCTATCCCGGCGACCGGTATGCCGGCGTCGACGGCCTGGGTGGAGTCGGCCTGGGTGGAGTCGGCCTGGACAGCGTCACCCCGGACAGCGGCGGCGGCTCGGACGGGGTGCGGACGGCGGAGTTCGCGGGGTCGGTTCCCCCGGCGCAGGAGCCTGTCGCCGGCCAGGACGAGCTGTCGCCGCCCTGGCATGCCGACCGCCCGGAGCTGATCAGTCCGGCCGCGGACCAGCACAGCCGCCTGGTCCTCGGCGAGCGCGTGGTGAAGCTGTACGAGGTGCGCCCGGCGGAGGGGCGTCATCACGACACTCTCTGGGGCATCGCCGAGCGCTTTCTCGGCGATGGGCTGCGGTACCGCGAGATCTTCGATCTGAACGAGGGCCGCACCCAACCGGACGGCCGAACGTTGTCAAAGCCGTCCCTCATCCACGCCGGGTGGGTCCTGCTACTGCCCGCCGACGCCCAGGGCGACGGGCTGCGCGTCCTGCGGATGCCCGAAGGCACCCCCGGTTGGCCGCAGACCTCGGCGGGCGCCGACGGCGACGATGACCTGGACGACCTTTTCGATCACGACAGCTTCGGCGACGCCGCGGACGCCGACGACGCCGTTTTCGACGCCGGGCCCGGCACAGCCGATGACCGGTCCACAGCCGATGACCGGTCCACAGCCGATGACCAGTACGCAGCCGATGACCAGTACGCAGAAGACGACCGGTACGAGGCATCGCGCCTGCCGGCGGTGCCGGATGAACCGGAACAGGCGGCGGGTCAGGTGCTGGCCGCCTCCCTCGCGCCGCCACAGGACTTCCTGGGAGTCGCGGCCGCCAGCCTGCTCGCGGCCGGGGTGATGGTGGCGCTGGCCGGGCGCCGGAGCGGTCCGGCGCAGCCACCCCAGGACGCCACGGAACGAGCGCTGCTGCTCGCCGCGGACACCGAGGCGGCCCGCTTCATCGACCGGTCACTGCGGGTGCTGTCCGCCTCGCTCACGGATCAGGCGCGTCTGCTTCCCGCGGTCTACGCGGCCATCCTCACCGAGGAGGCGCTGATCCTGCACATGGCGCCGGCGCAGGAGGAGCCGCCACCGCCGCCCTGGGCGGTCGGTGAGGTTCCCGGATCCTGGTGGATCGAGCGCACACCGGGACTCCTGGCGGAGGCGAGCGGCGGCTCCTTCGCCCAGCCGGCCCCCGGGGTACCCGCGCCGTTCCCGGCGCTGGTCAGTTTCGGCCACGACGACGCCGGCTCGCGCATTCTCGTCGACCTCGAGGGCGCGCCCGGTGTGATCAGCCTCCTCGGCGACCGCACCATCGCGACGCAGGTGGTGATCGCCGTCGCGCTCGAGCTGGCCACCAACGTCTGGTCGGACGACCTGCGCGTCTGCCTGATCGGTTTTCCCGCCGACGACGACCTCGACGAGCTGCTGACGATCGCTCCGGAACGGCTGTGGACCGCGGTCAGCGTCGCGGAAGCTCTCGACGAGCTGTCCGGTCCCGACGACGAGGATGCGGTCTACGAAGTCGGAGCCGACGGGGACGACTTTCCACTCGAAGCGGGTCAGCGGATCGCCGGCAACCCCGGGGCACTAGCCCCGGACCTGCTCGTCCTCGCGGCGCCGCCGGCCGAGGCCGACACCGCTCGGCTGATGAGAATGGCGCAGGGACGCCGACATGCGGTCGGCGTCCTCACCGTGGGCGACTCCCCGGCCGCCCGGTGGCGGTTCACGGTCGGACCGGATCGCCGGATGTCGCTGGGCGTGCTGGGTGTCGAGGTGTGGGCACAGTCCATCACCGGGCCGGAGTACCGGGCGATCGCGGCCCTGTTCCGCGCGGCCGACGCGACGGCCGTTCCGACTCCCGCCAGACCGGCCGATGACGACCCGCCGCCGCCGGCCACGCCTGCGCCTGCCTCGTCCATCGCGGCCCCGCCGTCGCCGCCGCCCCTACCGCCACGGGCGACGACCGATCCTGCACACGCCGTCGGGGCGGCGCAGGCGGAGCCCGGCGAGGCGGAGCTCGCGCCGGGACACCTCACGCCGGACGACGAGATCACCCGACCGCCGGCCCGAGCCGACTCGGTTCCCGGCGTCCTGCCGTGGACGCCGCAGCTCGCAGCGATCCCACCCCCGACCGGCCCGCAGGGTTCCGCTCCGCCGTCGGCGACGGACGAGGATCGCACCCGGCCGCCGGCGAACGGTCGCCGGGCGCCGCTCGGACCGCCGCCCGTTCCCCTCACCTCCCCGAGCGGTCCGGGGGCGTCCGGACCGACGGCACCATCGGACTCCGCAGCCTCCGGCGCCGAGCCGGCGCCCGGGAGGGCACCGGCATCCGCCCCGGCGCCCACGCCGTACCTGGCAGCACCCGGCGATGCCGGCCCGGACGACACCGACTCCACGCTGCTGTCCCATCCGAGCAGTCCGCTGATCCGGCCGACCGACCTTCCCCGCGTGCCGCCCGTGCTCTACTTCGAGACCCCACGGATGCGGGCCAACCGTGCGGCCCAATCCCAGCCCCAGGCCCCGGCGCACGCCGCTCCGGCCGCAGCGCCGCCCCCACCACCGCTGGCCGCAACAACGCCGGCCGCGACAACGCCGCCCACCACGGCGCCGCCCACCACGGCGCCGCAGCCCGCGGCGCCAGCGCCGGCCGCCGCGATGCCAGGCCTGCCGCCCGGGTCCGCGCGGTTCGCGGTACCTCCTGAGCGGGTACCGACCCCGCCACGCCCAGCGCCTCCACCGCACCCGGCGCCCCCGCCACGCCCGCCGATTCCGCCGCCCAACGAGGTGCCGAGCGGGCGGTATCCCGCCGCCTCGCCGCCCCGGGAACCATCATCGACAGCGCCCGAACCCCCCGGACCGCCACCCGCGCAGACCTCGCGCCCGCAGGCGCCGGCCGCCTATTCCGACGGGGAAACGACCATTCCGCGCGGCCGCATGTGGCCAGCCGGCCTGGTCCCGCCGTCGCCCGGGACGGCCCCACCGTCACCAGCGCCACCGTCACCAGCGCCACCGACCGCGGCGCCACCGACCGTAGCGCCAGAACCGCCACCTGCCATGGGACTCCCGCCCGTGCGTGAGCCGCGGCCCGACGAGCCGATGGCCACGGGGGAGGCCCAGGTCCGCGTCCTGGGGGTGCCCACCGTCGAGGGACCCGGCCGGCAACCGACGGACGACCTCGATCTCCTCACCGATATTGCCGTATACCTTGCCCTGCACCGTGAGGGCGCGCACCGCCGGCTGCTCGCCGAGGAGATCTGGCCCACCGACGCCGAGGCCGACGACATCGCCGTGGACGCGGCGCTGGGGGAGGTCCGTCGCTGGCTGGGAGCCGACGCCGAGGGGCGGCCCCGGCTGTCCGTCGATCCGCAGGGTCGGTGGCGGCTGAGCCCGGACGTGCGCTGTGACTGGGAGCTGTTCGTCGCCTACACCCATCGGGCCGGCATGCCCGGGGGCGACACCGAGGCGGACCTGACGACGGCCCTGCGGATGGTCAGCGGGCCGCTGTGGACGAACCTGCCCGCCGGCCGGTACCGGTGGGCGACCACCGGCCCCATCGCGCGCAGCACCCGGGCCGGCGTCGTCGACGTGGCCCACCGCCTCGCCGAGCTCACGCTGGGCTTCGGCGACACGATGACGGCCATGGCCGCCTGCCGCACCGGCCTACGGGCGGTGCCGGCATCCGAGGTGCTGTGGCGCGACCTGCTGCGTACCGTGTCGGCTCGAGGCGATCGCCGCACGTTGGAGGCGGTGACCACGGAGATGTACCGGACCATCGGCGCCGGTGGGGGACGCCGGGGGGGCCGGGCCGAGGCCGAGACGGATGCGCTGGTCCAGACGTTGCTGCCCGGGTTCAGGCGCGCGCGGAAGTAAGGCGCAGGCGGATCACGGGGTTCCCGGCCTGCCGACGTCGGTTCCCGGCCTGCCAACGTCGGTCTCCGGCCCGCCGGTGTCGGTCGCTGGCGGGCCGGAGACTCGCTCGTCCGCCGCGGGGTCGGCACGGGGAGAGCGCAGCGCGGGCGCGAAGGCGGCGATCGTCGCGAGCAGGAGGAGCACGATCGTCAGGGCACGGTGGAGGCCGACGAGCTCGGCGAGCCCGCCCACGACGGGCGGTCCGGCCAGCCAGCCGGTGTAGCCGACCGTGCTCACCACGGCGATCGAGGTTCCCGCCGACTCNCCGAGCCGGCCGGCGGTGGAGAACACAGCCGGCGCCACGCAGGCGGTGCCGACGCCCAGGGCGCCGAACCCGATCACACCGGCGGCGGAACCGAACGACAGGGTGCCGACCGCGAGCGCGCCCGCGAACCCCACGCCCGCGACCGCCGTGCAGCCTCGCACCGTCCGCGGCGGCCCGTACTGCGCCATCGCGCGATCGCCGACCAGGCGTACGGCGAACATGCACACCGTGAACGCCACGAAACCCGCACCGGCGACCCCGGCGGCCGCCCCCGTCACCTCGGCGAGGTAGACGGCGCTCCAGTCCGCGGCCACCCCCTCGCACAGGAAGCTCCCGAACGAGACGGCGCACAGCGCGGCGAACCGCGCCGACCACCGGCGACGGCCCCGCGCGCGCGACTGCTCGGCCACCGCGGCCGGCGCCGACCACCCGGCCGCGGGTTGCGCCCCCGACCGCTCGCCGGACGCTTCGGCCATCGGCCCCGCCGGGTCCGGCAGCATCCACCAGGTGGCCGGCAGGGCAACGGCCAGGCCGATCCCGCCGAGCACGGCGAACTGGGCGCCGACGGGCACCGCCAGCGCCGCGGCGACGGTACCGATTCCGGCGCCGCTCAGCGCGCCGGCCGTCCAGGCCGCGTGCGCCGTGGCCATGATCGGCCGACCGTAGCCGCGCTCGACCCCGATGGCCTGGGCGTTCGCGGCGATGTCGAGGCCGCTGCTGGTGGCACCCCACAGGAAGAGCAGGGCGAACAGCGACCACTGTCCGGCCACCAGCGGGAACAACGCCCCGACGGCGCAGTAGCTGGGCAGGGCCGCACGCACCACCCGGACGCTGCCGAAACGGGACACCGCGAGGCCGACAAGCCACAGTGTCAGGACGGCACCGACCGGCGCGCCGAGCAGGGCCAACCCGAGCCGCCCGTCACCGAGGCGCAGGTCGGTCTTGATCTGTGGCACCCGCGGCGCCCAGCTCGCGAACACCAGGGCCAGGACGAACAGCGCAATCATGGTCGCCGCCCGAGCTCGGCCCAGGCTCCGACGCCGCGACGGGCCGGTCCCGCCGGTCACGGCCGCACGCCCCATCCGGTCACCCGGTCTCCAGCCGGTCGCCCGCCCGCGGGGTCACCCGGCCGGCTCCGACGCCGCATCGGATACTGGCCGGATGCGGCTGGTCATGCTGTCCGACACGCATCTTCCGGCGCGGGCACGCGCACTGCCCGCCGAGATCTGGACCGCGATCGCGGAGGCGGACGTGGTGCTGCACGCCGGCGACTGGATCAGCCGGGACGCCGTCGACGAGCTCGCGGCGCGGGCGGGACGGCTGATCGGCTGCTACGGCAACAACGACGGCCCGGACGTCCGCGCGGTCCTGCCGGAGGTCGCCCGGGCCACGCTCGGCGGCCTGCGCTTCGTGGTCGTCCACGAGACCGGCCCGGCCCGGGGACGGGAACGTCGGATGGCCGCCGCCTACCCCGAGGCCGACGTGCTGGTCTTCGGTCATTCGCACGTGCCGTGGGACTCGACGGTCGCGCGCGCTGCCGGGCCGGCGAGCGCGGCCGGCCCGGCAGCGCGGACGCCCTCGGCGGCGCCGAGCACGCTGCGCCTGCTCAATCCCGGCTCCCCCACCGACCGTCGCCGCCAGCCCGCGGCCACATACCTGACCGCGGTGGTCGCCCGCGGTCGCCTCGACGACGTCGTCCTGCACCCGCTGCCGACGGCCGGGTGAACCGAGGGAGCGCATGATGGGCAGGTTGATCTACTCGGTGATCACGTCGCTCGACGGCTACGTGGTCGACGCCGACGGACGCTTCGACTGGGCGGTACCCGACGAGGAGGTGCACGCCTTCGTCAACGATCTGGAGCGGACGATCGGCACCTACCTGTACGGGCGCCGCCTGTACGAGGTGATGGCGGCCTGGGAGGCGATGCCCACCGACACCCGCCCTACCGACACCCGCCCCACCGACGGCGATCGGCGTCCCGTCATGCTGGACTACGCGCGGATCTGGCAGGCGGCCGACAAGGTGGTGTACTCGACGACTCTCGACGGCGCGTCCACGTCGCGGACCCGGATCGAGCGGCGGTTCGACCCGGACGTGGTCCGCCGGCTGGTCGCGTCGGCCGACGGCGACGTCTCCATCGGCGGGCCCACCCTCGCCGGCCACGCCATCCGGGCCGGCCTGGTCGACGACTTTCACCTGTTCCTCACGCCGGTTGTGGTCGGCGGGGGCGTGCGCGCGCTGCCGGACGGCGTCCGGGTCCGGCTGGAGCTGCTCGGGGAGCGCCGGTTCGCCAGCGGCGTGGTGCACCTGCACCACCGTGCCACCAGCACCCTCTAGCGACGCGCTCCCTGCAGACGATGACGCGACCGGCCGGGGCTCAGGCCACCGGCGTCGGCGGCGAGGATCCGGCGGGTGGCGCGACGCAGCCGGTCGGCCTGCCGCCGCAGTTCCTCAGCCCTCGCGTCGAGCTCGCGCCGCGCCGCGATCAGGCCCTCCGGCGGCACCGCATCGCCGCCGAGCGCGTCCCGCGGCCGCCCCGGCACGGGCATAGGCACGGAAACGGGCACGGAAACGGGCACGCTCGAACCGGACGGGAGCGCGCCCGGCCCGGCGGCGGCCGCGGTCGCTTCGGTCGGAAGTCCGCTGCCGCGGGCCGGCCCGTCGGCGTCCGCCCAGCCCGTCGGAACCGCGGCACCCGGCATCGGCGAGTGGGCATCGGCGCTCACGGTCCGGCCGTCGAGATCCGTCAGGACGGCGCCGGCGCCGGCCCAGGCAACGCCGGCGCCGGCCAGATCGGCGGCACCGGCGGCATCGGTGGCATCGGCGGCACCGGCGGCGCGCGGCATCGGGCGCCGCCGGTGGGACTCGGGGCTCACGGCCCGGACCGCGGCGACCGCCCGCGCCGGCCGTCGCGGCCGTAGCTGTTCCTCGAAGCGGTCCCGTTCGTCGGCGAGGCTCGCGAGCTCCTCGCCGATGCGGTCCAGGTCGCGCTGTAGTCGCCGGCGCAGGCGTCGTACCGCCGGGCCGCTCGTTCCAGCCTGCCGGCTGCGCCGCAGATCGTGGCGCAGCCGCTCCAGGTCGTGGTGCACCTGCTCCTCCAGCCGGGACAACCGGCCCTGCGCCTGCCGCGCCGCGAGCCGCGAGAGCTGACCGGTGATCAACGGCGAGCGCGCCAGCGCCCGGACGCCGACCGTCATCACGATCAGGCCGAGCAGCTCGCCGGCGATCGCAAGCGGGGTCAGCCGCAGCCCGCCCCCGAGCAGCCCCACACCGATGGCGACGCCGGCGAGCGGCTCGACGCTGACCGACGCCGGCAGCGACGCGGGCAGCGGGGCCATCTCGTAGGCGCTCTGCGCGAGCAACGCACTGATCACTGCCACGGCCGCGACCGCCCAGGGCAGCCAGGACCGGGCCAGGGCGTTGACGCCGTCGGCGGTCAGCAGGTGGCCGGCGGCACTGACGAGCGCAGCCTGCAGCGCGGAGAGCAGGCCCGCGGCGCCGGCCAGCAGCGGCGCGCGCCGCACGGCCGCGAGCCCCCGCGTCCCCCAGACCGCGCCGAACACGATCAGCCCGACGAGGACTCCCGTCAGGACCCAGCCGCCGGAGGTCGCGGTCTCGGAATCGCCCGCGTCCGGGTTGCCGGCGAACACGAACAGGGCGAGCCCGACGGCGGTCGCGGCGGCGGCCAACCAGTCCCGCCGCGGCACCACGCGGCGCGCGAGCAACGCGGCGAGCGGCAGGGCGAACAGGAGCTGGCAGATCTGCAGGGGTTCGACGAGCGCGACGGCGCCGTGGGTCAGCGCGGCCCCGGCCAGCAGGCTACCCAGGGCGCCGATGGCGACGCCGAAGTCCCACAGCGGCCGGCGGACCAGCCACAGCAGCAGCCGCAGCCGCAGAACGTCACCGGGTGGCGCACGGAAGGCCACCCGCTGCTGGATGACGGCGGCCACCCCGAAGCACACGGCGGCTCCCAGGCCGAGCAGATAGGTCGCCACTCCTCCTCGATCCCGCCGTGGTCCCGTCGCGCCCGTCGGCGACGGTCCGTCCGTCGCCTCGTGGCGCCGGCCCCCGGCGTGTGCCCGGCCGCATCGGCGGCCGGTTCCCCACAGGGTGTCATGCCGGTGGCCAGATGGCGGTCAGCGGTCGTTCATCCGTCCCCGTTCGGGCGCCGCAGGCGCTACATCTCACACTGGACGCCGACCGCGACCGCTTCGCGGGCACCCCGGGACAGCGCGCACGCGAACATCGCGGGCGGTATGAAGGGACGGCAGCCCGATGTGACCGGAGCGACAACGCGACCGAGTCACAGAGAAGCGACAGAGACAGGTGGACGATGCCGGTGGACACCCGGACGACCCTCGAGCATGACGATGCCCCGGTCCGGTACGACGTGACCGACCAGGTCGCGACGATCACTTTCGACCGTCCGGACAAGCTGAACGCGCTGACCGTGGCGATGGGCGACCGGCTGTTCGCGCTGCTGCGGCGGGCCGACGCCGACCCCCGGGTCCGGGCCGTGGTGATCACCGGGGCGGGGCGGGCGTTCTCCGCCGGCGCGGACCTCGCCATGCTGGCACACACGCCGGTCGAGGGTCGGGATTCGTTGATCGTCTCGCCGGAGAACGGCCCCGCGATGATCCGCTCGCTGCGCCTTCCGGTGATCGCGGCGATCAACGGTCCGGCGGCCGGGCTGGCGTTCGCGGTCAGCCTGGCGGCCGACGTCCGGTTCGTCGCCGTGGACGCGAAGCTGTCGCTGCCGTTCTCCCGGCTGGGCCTGTACTCGGAGTACGGGTCGGCCTGGCTGCTGCCCCGGTTGATCGGTGCCGGCGCCGCCGCGGACCTGCTGCTGTCCGGCCGCGTCTTCCTCGGCGCCGAGGCGGGCGAGCTGGGCCTCGCCCAGCGGGTCCTGCCCGCCGCCGAGGTGCTGCCAGCCGCCCTGGACTACGCCCGCGACCTGGCCCTGAACTGTTCACCGGACTCGCTGGCGATGATCCGCAGCATGATCGACGACGCCGCCGTCTCGCCCCTGGCGGCGCACTACGCGGCGACCGTGCCGGTGATGCGCGCCGGCCTGCGCGCGTTCGACTTCGACGAGGGCGTCGCCGCCCGTCGGGAGAAGCGCGCCCCGCAGTTCCACGAACGCGTCCCCGGCGACACGGACCGTCCCGCCTCGGCCTGACGGCACCCGACGCGGGCGGCGTCAGCCACCTCCACGCACCGCCAAGATCATCGCCGCCGCCCGCGCTACCGGATCACCTCGGTCCCCCACCCGCACCGCTACCCCGGCGGCCGCCGGGGGGTGACGGGCGCCCCGCGTCGGGGCATCGACCAGACTGGAGACGTCTGGGTACAAGCCGATGCATTGCGACATCAAACCGGCGCGAGGAGGCGTTGCGATGAGCGAGCGGGCAGCGAGCGAGCAGACGGGGAGCGAGCAGACGGGGACGGCCGTGGTGACCGGCGGCGGGACGGGGATCGGCCGGGCGATCGCGCGGGCGCTGGCCGAACGCGGCGACCGGGTCGTCATCGTCGGGCGCCGCCCCGATCGGTTGGAATCCGCGGCCAAGGACATCAACGCCGAGGTCGGCGGGCCGCCCGTCCTGCCCTTCGCCGCCGACGTCACCGATCCCGACCAGGTCGAACGCCTCGCCGGGTTCGTGACCGGCGAGTTCGGCACCCTGGATGTGCTGGTCAACAACGCGGGCGGCACCCACCCCGCGCCGGTGACCTCGCTGCGCGACCTCGCGGCAAGGCACACGACCCTCTACCTGCAGAACGTCGTCAGCGCCCTGCTGGTCACGCAGGCGCTCGGCCCCGCGATCCGGCGGCCGGGCGGGCGCATCATCATGATCAGCTCCAGGTCGGCGCGCAGCGCCGGCGGCGACCCTGGCTACGCCGCCACCAAGGCGGCGCTCAACCGGATCGTCGTCGGCCTCGCCAACGACTACGGCCCCGACGGGGTGACGGTCAACGCGGTCGCCCCCGGTTATGTGCCGGACACCGAGCTGTACTCCGGGGCGATCCCGGCCGAGTGGCACGAACGGATCGTCGCGGGCATCTCGGTGGGCCGCGGCGGGGCGCCCGCCGAGATAGCCACCGTGGTGCGCGACCTCGCCGCGCCGGGTTCGTCGTTCGTCAACGGCACCGTCATCGAGGTCGACGGCGGCCTGCGCCCGAGTACCTGAGCCAGCCCGAGTACCTGAGCCAGCCCGAGTACCCCAGTACCTGAGCCACCACGTCGGGTCGGCCCGCGCAGGGCGGGCCCACGGCCGTCCTCGTTCACCCAAATGATCAGGAAGGCGGTCGATCACTCATCGATGGGATGAGCCCCGGTGCTCCGCCGGACGCGAGGCCCGCTCTGTGCTGAGCGGATCTGTGGTGACCCGATCTGTGGTGAGCGGACGGCAGCGCCGGCCGCCGCGGGCCGTCATCGCGCTGCTGGCCTGCCTCCTGCTGGTCGCCGGCTGCCTCGGGCGGAGTCCGGAGCGGGCCGGCGGAGACGGCGCCCGCGGCGCCACGCCCCCGACCCGGGACGCACTCGCCGCGGCCGTCGGGGCCGCGCAGCCGACCTCGTCCCCCGCGCCCTCCGCAACGGCGAGCCCCTCCCCGGGGCCGACGGTCGACGATGCGGAGACGGCGTGGGTGGAGTCGACGCTCGCGCGGATGACGCCCGAACAGCGGATCGGCCAGTTGCTCATGGGCTACGTGTTCGGGACGTCGGCGGATGACCGCGCGCCGAGCGCGCTGGCCGGCAACCGGACGGTCGCGGGCACGGACACGGCCGCCGCCGCCGTGCGCGATCTCGGCCTCGGCGGCGTCGTCCTGTTCGACGCCGGGGGCACCGGGCCGGGCGCGTTACCTGACAACGTCGTCGCC
This sequence comes from Frankia sp. ACN1ag, assembly GCF_001414035.1. NCBI lineage: Bacteria > Bacillati > Actinomycetota > Actinomycetes > Frankiales > Frankiaceae > Frankia > Frankia sp. ACN1ag. The sequence goes on from NZ_LJPA01000004.1 coordinate 305,118, forward strand.
CCCGGCCAGGTCCTCGGCCTCACCGCCGGGCTGCAGGGCNCCGCGGCCATCCCCCTGCTCGTCGCCGCCGACCAGGAGCAGGGACCGGTGATGCGGATCCGCGACGGGGTGACCCTGCTGCCCGACGCGATGGCGCAGGGCGCGAGCGGCCGTGTCGAGGACGCCCGCGACGCCGCCCGGGTGACCGGCACGGACCTGCGCGCGCTCGGGATCAACGTCGACTTCGCCCCCGACGCGGACGTCAACACCAACCCGGCCAACCCGGTGATCGGCGAGCGGTCGTTCGGCGACGACCCGGCCGCGGTCGCCCGCCTCACCGCCGCGGCCGTGAGCGGGTTCGCCTCGGCGGGGGTGGCCGCCGCCCCGAAGCACTTCCCCGGGCATGGCTCGACATCGGTCGACAGCCACCTCGACCTGCCGGTGGTCGCGTCGTCCCGCGAGCGGCTCGACGCCGTCGACCTGGCGCCGTTCCGGGCCGCCGTCGCCGCCGGGGCGCCGATGGTGATGGTCGGGCATCTGCTCGCCACCGCGTTGGACGGCGAGTCCCCGGCGTCGCTGTCCCCGGCGGTGGTGACCTCGCTGCTGCGCCGGGAGCTCGGCTTCGACGGCGTGGTCGTGACCGACGCGCTGAACATGGCGGCGATCACCAAGCGGTACTCGCCCGGCGAGGCCGCCGTGCGCGCCGTGCTCGCCGGCGACGACCTGCTGCTGATGCCACCGCGGCTGGTCGAGGCCCGCGACGGCCTGCTCGCCGCGCTGCGCGGCGGCCGGATCCCGGCCAGCCGCATCGACGACTCGGCGCGGCGCGTGCTACGTCTGAAGTGGCGCCTCGCGCATGCCACCCCGGCTCCGGCCGGCGACGGACCCGCCGTGGCCGCCCGGGTCGCGTCCCGGTCCGTCACCCTCCTGACGCAGGACTGCGGGATCCTCCCCCTGCGCGCGGGCGCCCCGGTCACGGTCGCCGGCTCGTCCACCGCGGCCGCCCGTCTGCGCGCGGCCCTGGCCGCCCGGGGAGTCGTCGCCCCGGCACCCGGCGCCGCCGGCGGGACCGCCGCGACGCCCCCCGGCACCACCGGCGGATCCGCCGCCACGGGGCCCGGCAGCGCCGGCGGATCCGCCCCGGTGACGATCGTCCTCGCGGGAGGCGCCGGGCCGCCCGCCCGCACCGACCCCGGCACGGTCGTCGTCTCCACCGCCACGCCCTACCACCCGCCGACCGCCGCCGCCGCGTGGCTGGCCGTCTACTCCACCGATCCGGCCTCCATCGCGGCCCTGGCCGCCGTGCTCACCGGCACCGCCCCGCCGCGCGGCCGCCTTCCTGTCACCGCGACCGCCCCCTCGGGTCGTCCCCTCCCCCGCGGCTCCGGCCTCACCACGCTGCGCCCCTGCTGACCCCCGCGCCCCGAGCCGGGCCGGGCGTGGGCGGCGGGGCTGCCGGCGGCAGGCGGGCTAGTGCTTACGGCCGATGGCCCCGTAGGCGCTGACCTGCGCGTCGGTCAGGTCGGCCGGCACGGCGGCGTCGGGCCGCCAGCGGTGCACGGAGACCAGCCCCGGGTCGAGCAGTTCCAGCCCGGCGAACAGCGCCTCGACCTCGGCCCGGGTCCGGGGCCGCAACGGGATGCCACGCGCGCGGTAGGCCTTGGCGCCGGCCTCGATCGTCGGGTCGTGGTCGGGAGTGAGATGGGACAGGACGAGGTAGCTGCCGGCCGGCAGGGCGTCGACGAACCGGCGGACGATGCCGCCCGGGTCGTCGGAGTCGGGCAGGAAGTGGCCCACCGCGAGCAGCGACAGCGCCACCGGCCGGGACAGGTCGAGGGTGTCCGTGACCTCCGGGGCGGTCAGGATCCGCCTGACGTCCCGCACGTCGGCGTCGAGGTAGGCGGTCCGCCCCGCCGGGGTGCCGGTGAGCAGCGCGCGGGCGTGGGTGAGCACGATCGGATCGTTGTCCACATAGACGACCCGCGCGCCCTCGACGGCCTGTTGGGCGATCTCGTGCAGGTTCGGGCTGGTCGGGATCCCCGTGCCGATGTCGAGGAACTGGTCGATGCCGGCCTCGCCGGCCAGGTGGCGCACCGCCCGGGCCATGAACGCCCGGTTGGCACGGGCGGCGATGCTCGCGTTCGGCGCGACAGCCCGGGCCTGCTCGGCGGCCTCCCGATCGGCGGGGAAGTTGTCCTTCCCGCCCAGGTAGTAGTCGTACATCCGAGCCGGGTGAGGCAGGTCCACCCGCAGGTCCACCGGCTTCGGGTCGTCGGCCATGGACCGCCACCACGGCGTCTCCTCCGAGCCCTCGGACCCGTGCGGATCCGTGCCGATCTCCGTGTTCACCACTGCCCTCCACTGCCCTCCACTGCGCTGATCCGCCCCGATCGGCGCCAACGGCCACGGGTGCCCATGCCGACAATAGGAGAGGTTCGTCCCCGGTTCCCGGCGCCCCCGTCCCTCGAGCCGGCCACCCTCAGGAATCGACAGGGCAACAGGAATTGACGGCGCAACGCGATGCCGTCGAATTCCCGCCTGGTAGGGGTCAGCAGTTCCGTCGCCAGCCGGCCGGCTGCGCCGCGGCGCTACGAGACGAGGGCGCCGAAGACGTCGGGGACGGCCTCATCGAGCACGATGCCGGTGGCGATGCGGGTGAGGTGGGCTCGGTCGGCCGCCGGGACCTCGACGACGAGGTCGGCCAGCCGCTGGCTGACCTCGTCGTAGAAGGCGTCGGTGAGCCGCTTGCCGTCCGGGGTGAGGGAGACGGTGATGGCGCGCCGGTCGGTCGCCGACATGGCGCGACGCAGGTAGCCGCGGCGCTCCACCCGCTCGACCAGGCCGGTGACGCTGGACTTGTCCAGCCGCAGCATCACACTGATCTCGCCCATGCCGCGGGACTGGTCCTTGAGCACACACATCAGTTGGGCCTGCGGCACGGACAACCCGTGACCGGCGCAGACGTCGGCGTAGATCGAGTTGACCAGGTAGGACAGCCGCACCAGGGCCACCGGTGTCGTGAACGTCGCGCCCACCGCGGATCTCCCCTCGCGTCGCCGTGCAGACACTGTACCGCCGGCAGTTTGCATTGCCGACCTTATTGATTAGTGATACATACTATACGTGCTACAAACAAAAATGATCGCGATGCGAGCTCGACACCACCCCGTCTGGGGGAATGGACAGTGAGCGGCCTGGACGGGTCCCGACTGGTGTTCGGCGCCGGCGGTGCGGTGAGCGGGCTGTCCGCGTCGCAGACCCTGGACCTCGCCCAGAGCGCCGACGAGCTCGGCTACGACCTGTTCAGCCTGAGCGACCACCTGCACGGTCACAGCCGGACCGTCGAGCCGCTGGCCGCCCTGAGCTGGCTGGCCGGCCAGACCCGCCGCATCGAGCTGGCCACGAACGTCCTCGCGCTGCCCTACCGGCCGCCGGCGGTGGTCGCGAAGACAGCCGAGACGCTGGACCGGCTCTCCGGCGGCCGGTTCGTCCTCGGCCTGGGCGGGGGCGGATATGACGAGGAGTTCCGTGCCTTCGGACTGACCGAACGGACCCCCGGACAGAAGATCACCGGCCAGCGCGAGGCCATCGGGATCATCCGCGGGCTCTGGTCGAGCGAGTCGACCACCGTGCACGGCCGCGAGTTCTCCGTCGACGGCGCCCGCATCGAGCCTCGACCCGACCATCCGATCCCGATCTGGCTCGGATCGTACGGGCCGCGGGCGCTCGCGCTGACCGGTGAGCTCGCCGACGGCTGGCTGCCGTCCGTGGGCCGGATCGGCCTCGAGGGCGCCCGCCGAATGCGCGAGTCCGTGCTGGCGGCCGCCCGCGACGCAGGCCGCGATCCCGCCGCGATCACCTGCGCCTGCAATGTGATCGTGCGCGTCGGGCCGCCGCCGCAGCCGGGCTCGGGCGCGGTGACCGGCGGCGTCCAGGAGGTGATCGACCAGCTCCTGCAGATCGTGGCGGTCGGCTTCACCGCCCTGCTGCTGGCCATCCCGACCGTCGCCGAACAGGAGGTCGTGGCCCACGAGATCATCCCGGCCGTCCGCGCCGAGGTCGCCTCCCGCGGCCTACCGCCCACCCACGTCGGCTGACAACCAGCCGGTCGTCATGGCGCCCAACCCTTCGCGCTCGGGTTGGGCGCAGACGGACGGAATCGCGAGATGCCCATTGCCGAAGAACTAGCATCGCATGTCGTGGTCGCTGTTTGCCGTCGCGGTCAAGGCGAGGCCGCGGATACCCGGGTCGGACCTGTCGGCCTCGCCGGATTCACTCCGAAACGACACGTGCAGAAGCGTGGCGGTGCCTTCGATGGGCCTGGAGAAGCACAGGCCGGCCATGGCGAGTTGATGAGGGTCGTTCGGGGAACCGTCGGCGACCCACTGTTTCCAGGCTCTTCGAAGTTAGGCGGGGTTGAGGCATCCGCGGGCTCGACGGGTGGTTGCGCAGCGTGTTCGTAGGCGCTGGTTGGTGGGGTTGCGGTATCCGTAGGCGTTGCGGGCGTCGAGTTTGACGACGCGGTTGTAGCCTTCGCTGGCGGCGTTGGTGATCGTGGTGTGGAGGAACGTTTCGATGCAGGTCCACCAGGTGCTGACGGTGGTGGCGAGGCGTTCGAGCTCGGGGACGTCGGCGTCGGCGCACCAGGTGTAGAACCTCGCGAGCCGGTGGGAGATCACGGTGCGGTCGGGGTGGGTGCCGGCGAGAGCGAGCAG